>NZ_FNLM01000036.1:368407-736814 GCF_900105725.1 Gordonia westfalica | reverse complement strand
GCAACATGGTCAGAGGCGTGTCTTCCGCCGGTTTCACGATGATCGTGCAACCGGCGGCGAGGGCCGGACCGATCTTGCGGGTTCCCATGGCTAGCGGGAAGTTCCACGGTGTGACCGCCAGCGTCGGTCCGACGGGTTCTCGGGTGACGAGGATGCGGCCGTTCCCCGACGGCGCGGCCGTTAGCCGGCCGCCGATCCGGACGGCCTCCTCGGCGAACCACCGCAGGAACTCGCCGCCGTAGGCGACTTCGCCATGGCTCTCGGCCAACGGCTTGCCCATCTCCAGGGTGATGAGGTCGGCGAAGTCGTCCGCCCGTTCCCGGATGATCTCCCACGCCCGGCGCAGTATCTCGGCGCGCTCACGCGGTGGCGTGACCGCCCAGGAGGGCTGGACCGCGACGGCTGCGGTGAGCGCGACGGTCGCGTCGGCGACGGTCGCATCGGCGACCGTGGCCAGGACGTCGCCCGTGGCCGGGTTCACGACGTCGAACCGCCCGCCGTTCGATGCCTCGCGGGCTGCGCCGCCTATCCAGATTCCGGTGGGGACGGCGCTCAGCAGCGCGGGGTCGGTCATCAGAGGTCCTTTCGGGTGACGGTGCCACCCATAGTCGATTCGTCGAGCGGCGAGGGTGCTCAGTCGCAGCGTGTGGTGATCACCGCGGTCGGCGGGGTGGGGACACCTGCGGGCCATCCGGTCCAGGTGACATCTAGTTCGACGACGTGGCCGGCGACGCGCCCCAGACCGTTCAGCGCGACTATCCCGGGAAGATAGGGCAGCAGTGTCTTGGGCGCGACGATCTGCACCGCCCCGTCCCCGTCCCCGTCCCCGTCCCCGGAGGAGACCAGCTGGACGTCGTGGCAGCCGTTGATCTCGACGATCATCGTCTGGCCTGGAACGGGGTGTCATCGATGACCCGGCGTCGCATCGTCCCGATCAACGGACCGTCCTGCTCCGCAGCGGCGAACGCGTCCTGCCACTCGGGATCGGAGGTGACCTGCCCCCACTTGAGATCAAGTTCGGCGAGGTCGTTGAATCGGAGGCTGTAGACCAACTCCCCGAACGAGTTCTCTCCGATCACGGTGTGCCCGGCGCTGATCAGTTCGACGCCGTATCGCTCGAACATCCGCGCAGTGTGGTTGGAGAACAGGTCGACGATCGCCGGCAGGCGGCCGGGAACGGCTACGTACTCGCGAATCTCGACGATCATGGGGGTCCTTTCGGTCAGTTGTCTCGCGCGGACGCGCTGAGATCGTGAAATCGGCTCTCGTAGAACACCAGTGGGGATTCGGGTCCAGCCACACGGTGGCCGATGATGCGCAGCAGGGCCAAGGTGTGGTCACCGGTGACCGACTCGGACTCGACCTCACAGTCGAACCACGCGCTGGCTCCGTGCAGGAAGATCGCGCCCTCCACGCCGGTGTCCCAGCTCAGATCCGCGAACCGGTTGCCGGTGCGGGACGCCAGTTGCCGGCATGCGGTGTGCTGGTCGGCGCTCAGGACGGACAGTCCGATGCGCGGCCGCGTCCGCAACTTGGGCCAGGTCGTCGAGGAGGTCTGGACGAACACGCCGACCAGGGGTGGTTCCAGGGACACGTTCACGAAAGCGCTGACCGCCATGCCGGTCGGTTGCCCGGCACCGTCGATCGCACACACCGCCGTCACCCCGCTGGGGAACTTCCCGAACGTGGTGCGCAGCGCGGAGACGTCGACCACACCCGCGGCATCGTGCACGCCGGTGAGATGAGTGGACCCGGACGCGGCCGCCCGGTTCTCCGGTGCCGCCTTAGAACACATGGTTCTTGCCCCCGAACACCTCACTGACGGAGTCATCGACGAAGATGCGCCGAATCGTGTCGGCGAGCATCGGTGCGCACGAGATGACGTCGATCACCGGCGGCGCATCGGGACGCAACGCGATGGTGTCGGTGACGACGACGCGCTCGAACGGCGAGTCGGCGAGATTCTCGTACGCGCGCCCGCTGAACACACCATGGGTGGCAGCGGCGAACACACGATTGCTGCCGGCCCGGACGACGGCTTCGCCGGCAGCACACAGCGTGCCGGCGGTATCGATGATGTCGTCCACGACGATGGCTGTCTTGCCGCGCACATCGCCTATCACAGTGGATATCTGGGCGATCTGCTGCTGCGGGCGCTCTTTGTCCAGGATGGCCAGTCCCGCGCCGATGCGAGTGGCAAACTGCTTGTTCAACTTGACTCGGCCCGCATCGGGCGCCACCACGACGAGATCGTCGTCGAGTCGGGCGAAGTGATCGGCCAGCATCATCAGCGCAGTCATGTGGTCGACGGGAACACTGAAGAAGCCTTGGAGCTGACCTGCATGGAGATCCATCGTCAGCACCCTGTCCACTCCGGCGGCCTCCAGTATCCGAGCCACCATACGGGCCGAGATCGGTTCTCGCGGAGCGGACTTCTTGTCCTGCCGGGAATAGCCGAACCATGGGGTGACCGCGACGACCCGGTGTGCGCTCGCGCCGATGGCGGCATCGACCATCACCAGCAGTTCCAGCAGCGCGTCGTTGGCGTTGAGCCCTTCGTCCGGATTGGCACTCATCGGTTGGATGAGGAATACGTCTGCACCTCTGACGGATTCGTCGAAGCGGCAGTACACCTCCCCATTGGAGAAGGTCTTCAGGGTGATCGGACCCAGGTCGACCTGCAGCGTGGCGGCGATCGACGCCGCGAGTGCGGGGTTCGCGCGTCCGGCGAACATCATCAATTGCTTCTGATAGCCGAGCGGGAGTGAGGTGGTCATGCATGCCTTCCAGATGTTCTGTCGTAGTGGCCATTTCGTCAGCGGACGGGTAGAAACGTTTCTACCCGCGATATGCGGGTTCCGTGGTTCAACGCCGGTCACACTCGCGCTATCGCTACCTCTTCCGCTGACGGCATACCAGTCCGCGCTCCCACCTGACGCACGGACAGCGAAGCGGCGATGACGGCGCGGCGACATGCCTCGTCGAGCGTGTTCCCTGCTGCCAGGGACGCCGCGAGCACACCGTTGAACGTGTCGCCGGCGCCCGTGGTGTCGCGTACCTCTGGCGCCGCGAGCGCCGGGATCCGTTCGATCCCACCGTCCGGGCGAGCGATGAGCGCACCCTCTGCACCGCGCGTGACCGCGACGCACGCCCCGGTTGTGTCGGCGACCCGGGCGGCGGCGTCGTCGACGTCCATGTGGGGAATCGAGAGCGCATCGCACAGGTCTCGGAGTTCCGAGGCGTTGGGCGTCAGGACCGTCGCGGCGCGCACCGCGGAGACGAGATCCTCGTGCAGAGGTGCCGGGTTGAGTACACAGGGCAGCCCGTGTTCGCGCGCGGCCGCGACCGCGCTGCGGACCGCGGCCGTGGATATCTCCGTGCTTACCAGCACGCAGCCCGCCCACCCGACCGACCGTTCCACGGCGGCCCGGACACCCGCCGGGTCGACGTGCGAGTTGGCGCCGGCTGCGACCGCGATCTGGTTCTCGCCCGCCCTGTCCACGACGATCAGTGCTGCCCCGGTGGGGATGTCATCGATCTCGGCGACATCGGACACATCGATGCCGAGAGACGTCAGCTCGGCGAGCGCCTCGCGTCCCAGGTCGTCGGTCCCCACCCCGCCGCAGTAGCGAACGCCCGCGTCCATCCGTGCGGCCGCGACAGCGGCGTTGGCGCCCTTGCCACCCCCGAATCTGTCGAGACGCGGGCCCACCACCGTCTCACCCGGCGCGGGGAGTCGATCGGCGCCCACCACGAGATCGACGTTGATGGCGCCGATCACCAGTACTCCGTTACTCATGCCATTCACGCTCCGTTGATGTCGCACACCGACGATCGCACCTGCACGGTCGTCGGTAGCAGGCTCATCGGCGCCGGTGTCCGATTTTCGATGAGGTCGAACAGGACTGTCGTCGCCCGGTAGCCCATGTCGTGCGCGGGCTGACGGACGCTGGTCAGACGTGGGGTCAGCAGCGACGACAGCGGCAGGTCGTCGAAGCCGACGATGCTCACGTCGTTCGGCATGCGTCGGCCCGAGTTCCGGCAGTACTCCATCGCGCCGACCGCCATCAGGTCGTTCGCGCAGATCAACGCAGTGGGTTCGATGTCGGCAGCCAGTGCGCGCGAGGCGAGTTCGTAGCCGGCGTCCTGGCGGTAGTCACCGACGAGGACCGGAACCGAATCGGGGTCGATACCGGCGCCCGCGAAGGCTTCCCGATAGCCGGCGAGACGCTGTTGCGCGGTCCAGAGACTCTCCGGGCCGCCGATCACCGCGATTCGACGATGCCCGTTGTCGATGACATGCTGGGCGACTTCGCGGGCACCCTTGCGCGAGTCGGACACGACGGCGGGCAGGTCGACGCCGGGGATCTGCTCGTCGACGAGGACCACCGGTCCGGAGCGGGCGAGCTCGTAGCTGGCCGCGGGCATCGATCCGGTGCTCGACAGGTAGACGACCCCGTCGACACGCTGGCTGCGCAGGAGCCGGGTCTGCTCCTCCTCGGACTGCTCGGCGCTGCCGGGGACCACCAGCACCACCAGCACGTCATGCGCTGATGCTGCCTGGTGGACGCCTTCGGCGATCATCGCGAAGAACTGGTTCGTCAGATCGGGGATCACCATCCCGATTCGAGAGGCAGTGCGCCGCTTGAGGTTGCGCGCCGATTCATTTGGTGAGTACTGCAGCACACGGGCCGCGTTGAGGACTCGGTTGCGCCGTTCGGGCGCTACTGGGCCGGAGTCGTTGAGGACGTAGCTGACGGTGCTCACCGAGACCCCGGCGTGTTCGGCCACGTCCTTGATGGTTGCTCGTTTGGGTTTGCTCTCAGACGTCACCGCGATCCTTTCCCCTGGTCATGAGCGTCCGCCTGCCCACGACAGTATCGACGACCACAAGTGTGCGTAGCTCGTCCACTCGACGAATTCTGGGGGTGCCCAGTGCGGGGCGAGGTCGGAGGTGAAGGCGACGGCGCGACCGCTTCCGAACGTGCCCGTCACGAGGATCGGATCGTCACCGCTGCGGGCGACCACCTCCGCGTCGTCACGCGGGATGACGCGGTTGTACCCCAGGAGTGGAGGCCATTCGTTGGGCGTGTCGCCGAGGACCGGGTGCCCGGGCAACCGGACCTCGACCTTGCATCCCTCGGGCACTTCGATCCGGTCGTCGTAGGTCAGCATGGTCACCGGGAGGACATCGGCAAGGGGGGTCATGCCGAATCGGGCCTTGGCGTCGATGCCGGTGAACGAGAGATAGCCGCCGACCATCACGAGGCCGCCGCCCCGGCGGACATAGTCGGCCACGACGCCGAGCCGGTTCGGCGACATCTCCGAACGCAGGAAGGTTTCGTCGGGGAGTTGGAACGAGTTGGAGCCGATGTCGGATATGACGACGACGTCGTAGTGGTCGATCTCCTGCGCGGTCTTGGGGAATCGTGACGAGATCTCATGCCCGCGAACGTAGGTGACCTCGTGACCCTCCGCCGCGAGGTTGTCGAGGAAGACCGTCGCGCCTTCCTCGTATTCGGTGTTGTGGAACTGGTCGAAGCCCTTCATGTGGATCGTGTGCTTGATCCACGATTCGCCGGCGACGAGGATCGTGAGAGGTGTCATTGTGTTTCTCCTACTGTCTTCGAAACGGTGCTGGGAAGTCCGTGCGGGACCTGATCGGGAAGGGTGAGTCGCCGGATGCTCAGATCCGGCTCCGGGCGCCGAACAGCCCTCGCCCCAGTTCGTAGGCGGCGCGCAGGTCGTCGCCCTGATACTCGACTGACGCGAGTTCGGCGACGACCGGGCTCGCGTTGACAGCCACGGTGTTCCGGAGCCAACCGAACAGCTCGATGTCCGACGACGAATCGCCGTAAGCCACACAGTCTTCCGGCGACAACGCCAACCGGGCCAGCGCCGCCTCAGTAATCTTCACCTTCTCCTGCGGAGACAGGGTCGCGTCCTCCGAGAGCGGTTCGCCGATCACGACGTCGGACCCGTAGGTCTCGTGCGCGCCCCACTGTCTCAACCTGTCGACGAAGAACGCCGGCGATTGCGAGATGACGATAACCGTCTCGCCTCGTCGGCGGATGTCCTCGAAGGTGGCGACGACCCCGTCGAGCCACTCCGCCTGCTCGAACGCCGCGTCGAGCTCGGTCTCGGTGGCGCCGTCGCAGATGGCGAGCAGCGTCGACCAGAACTCGGTGTCGGTGATCTGCCCTGCCGCCCAGCGGTTCTCGATGTCGAGACCCTCATCCAGCTTGCCGAAGTATCGTGACAGATGAAGGGCGGCTGCACCTTTGAGAAGGGTGCCGTCCATGTCGAAAACATGAAGTCGGCTGGTCATGACCTGGCTTTCTCTCGTGTCGGACGTCGAGGTGGTCTCAGGAGAACTCGGGGAGCACTTCCTTCGCCATGAACTCCATGTTCGCCACGACCGCCTCGATGGGCTGCCCGACCGCGATCAGGCACGCCATGTGGTCGACGCCGAGCGCCTCGTAGGCCTTGAACCGTTCGATCATCCGATCAGGGGTCGTGAGGATCGGATCCGCGTACTTCTCGGAGAGCCCTTCCTTGGAGAAGGTCTCCTCGGCCGGCTTCATCGCACCGCCCTTGACGACCGAGTCGTCCTTCTCGCCGTCGGCACGGGCAGACAAACGCTCTTCCTTGGTCTGGTTCGCGGTCCTGCTGGCATGGACGAGCGTGAGGTAGTAGTTGTATTCGCTCAGCACATCGTCGAAATACTCAGTAGCTTGTTCCTCGGTGTTGCCCAGCCAAGTGTGGCGGAGCGCCATCACCTGGCCACGCGGCATCCCGGTCTGCTCGATCTCGTCGTTGTACGCCTCGAGGAGCGCTTCGAGGTCTCCGTAGGGCTCGAAGTTGCCGTAGTTGGGCGCGGTGATCAGATTGTTCCCCTGCTGGGCCACCCGTCGGACACCGGCGATGCTCTGCGACGCGGCCCAGAGCTCGGGGTGCGGATCGGAAGCCGGCTTGGGCACGATCGTGGTCGGCGGGAACGAGAAGTACTTGCCGTCGTACTCCACGTCGTCCTCGACCCACACGCGCTTGATGATCTCCAGGGATTCCTCGTAGATCTCACGCGCATCCTTGGGATCGACACCGATGCGATCAAGCGGATAGCGGCTTCCGCCCCGAGCGACCCCGATCCCGATCCGGCCCGGGGCCATGTGATCGAGGAAACTCATCTCCGAGGCGATGAGCAGCGGGTTGTAGTAGGGCAGCACCACAATTCCAGGCATGATCCGCAGTCGCTCAGTGCGCGCCGCGGCCAGTGCACTGAACATCACCGACGACGGATTGCTGACGTAGTTCTGGAAGTGGTTCTCGTTGACGGTCACACCTTCGAAACCGAGGTCCTCGGCAGCGTCGACGATACGAAGCATATCGTCGAGCAGCTCCGACCACGGGCGGCTCATGTCGCGGTAAAAGAACGGCGTAGTTACCCAGATCTTCATGAAACTGCCCCTCTGACTGTGAACGATTCTCGTGTCGCCTGGCATGGAGCGCCGCTCGAGGATGCTCCGAGCACGGGAGTCTTCAGATCCTCTCCGATCGGGCCGACGACTTCCGACCCGGGCGATAGAAACGATTCTATGCATCGATGGCCGTCAACGCAAGCGGTGGGCATTCGCAGGAACCGCCACATGCGAGGACCTGCACGTTCGTGCCCGCGGGCACATCTGGCGTCCGGAGTGCCCGAGCCAGGCACCCTGCCCCGGTGGCCCATCACCACCGACGCCACCTGACCTCGCTCGACCGGCGATCGGGACGACCGACCGGCGGTCATCGAAAACTGTTGTCCTTCTTTGTGATCCGCACCGCGATCGCGAAACGCGAATGAAACATCTTGTTTACGCCGCATCGCTTGACCGTCGGTGGTACCTTTCCCCACTATGACTACGGAGCACTGAGAGTCGCAGCACGCGGGGATCTCCGTGCAACGTCATCGATGCAAACGGGGCGACCCCAGTTCTTTGACCAGAGTAGAAACGTTTCTACATCCCGAAAAAGTGAGTGAGGAATTCCATGTCATCTGTCTCGGCACTCGACAACATCATCCTGAACACCGACACCTACAAGCACTGTCACCACTCGCTGTACCCGAAGGGCACGGAGTACGTCTCGAGCTACATCGAGTCGCGCGGTGGCATCTTCCCGGCCACGATGTTCGTCGGCCTGCAGGCGTATATCCGCGAGCACCTCCTGCGTCCGATCACCCTGGACGACATCGACGAGGCCGAAGCGGTCACCCGGGCACAGGGCATGCCGTTCAGCCGCGAGAACTGGCTGGGGATCCTCAACGACCACGGCGGGTACCTGCCCGTGGAGATCGAGGCCGTGCCGGAGGGAACCGTCCTGCCCACGCGGAACGTGCTCGTGCAGATCATCAACACCGATCCGAAGTACGCCTGGGTGACCAGTTTCTTCGAGACCGCACTGCTGCGTGCGGTCTGGTACCCGACCACCATCGGCACCGTCAGCTGGATGAGCAAGCAGATCATCCGGGAAGCCTTCGCGCGCACCTCCGACCACCCCGAGCTGCTGCGACTGCAGCTGCACGACTACGGTGCTCGCGGGGTCAGCTCCCAGGAATCCGCGGCGTTGGGCGGTCTTGCGCACCTGGTGAACTTCGAACAGAGCGACACCGTGCCGGGCATTCTGGCCGCGATGAAGTACTACAATGCTGTGTCGCCGGCCAACTCGGGCCCCAACAGCGAGCACGCGGGCTTCACCGCGTGGGGACGTGATCACGAGGTCGACGCGCTGCGCAACATGTTGCACACCTACCGGGACGCGGGTTTTGTACTGCTGCTGACGGATTCGTACGATCACGAGAACGCGGTGAAGAACATCCTGGGCAAGGAACTCAAGGAGGAGATCCAGAACTTTCCGGGGCTGGTCGGAGCGCGCCCGGACTCTGGTGACCCGGTCCAGGTCACGGCGGACACTGCGGAGTGGCTCATGGACGCTTTCGGTTACGAGGTGAACTCGAAGGGCTTCAAGGTCCTGCCGCCCTACCTGCGCGTCGTGCAGGGCGACGGGGTCACCTTCGCCAGCCTGCCGCAGATCTACCTGGAACTCGAACGACGTGGCATGTCGGCGGAGAACGCCATCTTCGGCATGGGTGGAGGTCTGCTCCAGCACTACAACCGCGACTCCCTGAACTTCGGTCAGAAGTGCAATGCGGTCTGCGTGGACGGCGAGTGGCGGGATGTCGCGAAGCAGCCCACCGGAGCCACCTTCAAGGTATCGAAGGCCGGCCGCCTCGCACTGACCAAGCGCGACGGGGAATTCGTCACCGTCCGCCGCGATTCGATCTCGCCGGAGGAGAACCTGCTCCAGCCGGTGTACCGCGACGGGCACCTGCTCACGAAGTGGGACTTCACCGAACTGATCGCACGCAGCGAGGCCGAGGTCCCCGAGTACTACTACTACGACGTGATCAAGCAGATGCGCGAGCAGGATGACGACTCCAGGGTCGCCTGATCTCGAGACGCTCGCCCGCAGAAGAGGAATCCCGTATGAAAACGCTCCCCCGAGTTCCCCTGTCGTCGACCGGAAGTCTCTACATCGACGGGGCCTGGGTCGAACCGCACTCGACCGCGACGATCGACGTGATCGACTCGACGACCGAGCAGGTGTTCTACTCGGTCCCCGACGCCGACGTCGACGACATCGATCGCGCGATCGCGGCCGCCCGCAAGGCGTTCGACGAAGGGCCGTGGCCGCGGTTGTCGCACGCCGAGCGCGCCGAGGTGCTACTCACCATCGCCGAAGCGGTCGAGCAGCGCATCGACGACGTGGTCGAGATCTGGCCGCGGGAGACCGGGATCCTCGCGTCCTCGGTGGGCGTCGTCATGCAGGAGGTGATCGAGACCTACCGGTACTACGCGGGACTGGCGACCGACTTCGCGTTCGCGGAGGAGGTCGCACCCACTAACGGAGCCGCTTTCGGGATGATCGTGAAGGAGCCCGTCGGCGTCGTGGGTGCGATCATCCCGTGGAACTCCCCGATGGGGCTCCTCGCCTGGAAGGTCGCGCCCGCCCTGCTCGCGGGTTGCACGGTGGTCGTGAAGTGTTCGCCGGAGGCACCCGGTGCCGGGTACATCATGGCCGAGATCGCGGACACGATCGGCCTGCCACCGGGTGTCCTCAATGTGGTGACCGCCGAGCGAGAGGCTTCGGAAGCCCTGGTGAGGGATCCGCGCGTCGACAAGATCGCGTTCACGGGATCGACCGAGGCGGGCAAGCGGATCGGCGGCATCCTCGGCGGTCGGATCGCACGGTCCTCGTTGGAACTCGGGGGCAAGTCGCCGGCGATTGTACTCGACGACTTCGACGTCGCGGACGCAGCTCGGATCATCGCGGCAGCAGAATGTTTCCTGTCGGGGCAGATCTGCGCATCGCTGACGAGGGTCATCGTTCCCGAGGAGCGGCACGACGCGATGGTCGCGGCGCTCGCCGAGGAGTTCAGCAGGGTCACGATCGGGGATCCGTACGATCCGACGACGAGGCTGGGGCCCGTGGCGACGGCGCGCCAGCGCGCGCGCGTCCAGGACTACATCGAGATCGGACGGCAGGAGGGAGCCGAACTGGCCTACGGCGGCGGCCGTCCGGCTCACCTCGACAGCGGCTGGTTCGTCGAGCCGACGGTCTTCGGGAGGGTGGCCGTGGAGTCGCGACTCGGTCAGGAGGAGATCTTCGGTCCGGTGCTGGCGGTCCAGCCCGCCCGGGATCTCGATGACGCGATCCGGATCGCGAACGCCACCGAGTTCGGCCTGAACGCCGCTGTGTTCACCCACGATTCCGCACGGGTCCTGGCGATCGCCCGCCGGCTCCACTCCGGCACCGTCGGACAGAACGGCAATCGGGCCGACTTCGGCATCGGCTTCGGCGGTTTCAAGAGATCCGGGATCGGACGGGAGGGCGGCGTGGCGGGGCTGCAGGCCTACCTGGAGAACAAGACCGTCGTCCTGGACGCGCCGCCGACGTGAGATCTGTGTGACCCTGAATCCCGGCGGAACGGAAAGCACCTGTCGGACAGTGCTGCACAGTGAGTGAGTGGAAATGAACGACATTGCGATCGAG
This sequence comes from Gordonia westfalica, assembly GCF_900105725.1. Classification (NCBI taxonomy): domain Bacteria; kingdom Bacillati; phylum Actinomycetota; class Actinomycetes; order Mycobacteriales; family Gordoniaceae; genus Gordonia; species Gordonia westfalica. Next base: position 725,723 of record NZ_FNLM01000036.1, on the reverse strand, counting down.
AACGGCCTGGTGTGGCTGGGAGCAGACGAGCGGTACGCGTCCGGACTGCTGTACATCAGGGGCGGCAGGGTGGACTACGTCGGAGAGCATCGGCCCGACGTCGTTCCGCCCGGTACCCCGCGGCTCGATGCGACAGGTCACGCGGTACTGCCCGGGTTGGTCGACTGCCATGTTCATCTGACGACCAACTCGGTCACCGACCGAGTGCTGGCGAGCGACGTCTTCCGCGGCCAGAAGACCGGCCCGGAGAAGTTGCTCCACGGCTACCGCAACTCACTCCGGGCGCTGCGGGCCGGCTTCACGAGCTTGCGCTGCATGGGGCATCGCGGGGTCGGCGAGGTGGAGCTACGCGACATGGTCGACCGGGGGCTGATGGTAGGCCCCAACCTGGTCGTCGCCCCGTGGTGGATCACCATGACCAACGGACACGGCGACCTGTTCTACCCGCCGTATACGCAACGGCGCGAATGGGATACGGCTGACGGCGTCGATGCATGCCGACAGATGGTCCGCTTGCAGGCACGTAGCGGCGCCGACTTCATCAAGGTCATGGCCAGCGGCGGGATGTCAAAAGGAGAACAGCCGCACTGGCCCAACTACAGCGTCGCCGAACTCACTGCCATCGTCGACGAAGCACATGACATGGACCTGCGAGTGGCCGCGCACGCTGTGTCGCTGGAGGGAATCCGACGCAGCCTCGAAGCCGGAGTCGACAGCATCGAGCACGGCTCCTACCTCGACGAGGAGTGTGCTGCCCACATGGCGCGCCACGGCACGTTCCTGGTGCCCACCATGGCCTTCAACGACTGGTGCCAGCGTGAGGGCACCACACGGGGCCTGTCCGCCGCAGGCGTCGAACGTCTCCGGGACGCCCATGACCGGACGATCGAGGCTTTCGCGATCGCACGGGCAGCCGGGGTCAAGATCGCGATGGGGACCGACTCGTCCGGGACGCTGTGCCCGTTCGGGGCACACCATCGCGAGCTGGAACTGTACGTGCAGCACGGCATGTCGGTGTCGGAGGCGCTCACCACCGCAACCGCCACTGCATCCGACCTACTCGACCGAAGAGATCTGGGCACGCTGCGCATCGGTGCGATGGGCGATGCGCTGGTCGTCGACGAGAAGGTGCTCGGCGACATCACCCGGCTGCGGACCGGGATCAAGAACGTGGTGCGGGCCGGGCAGGATGTCACCGACTATCTGTCGGAATCGGCGCAAATGCTCCAGCTGGATTCCAGGTAGATCTAAACGCGACAACCAATCCCGGTTGCGCGTGATACAACGAACGCAACGAGACGGAGATAGCGAAAATGCCATACATCGAAGCGAGCTTTTTCGAGGACAGGTTCACCGACCGGCAGTTCGCCGCCGACATGGTGGCGGAACTGACGAAGGCGGTGTCGGAGGTCCTCGGAGACGAGATCGGCTCGGACACAACGGTTGTGCTGCATGGCGTGGCACGTGCGCAGTGGGGGCATGGCGGGAAGCTGATGGGCTGACCCGCAACGGCAAATACGTCATAAGGTAGATTGCCTGTCCGATCTCGCCGTGCAGGCGGCGGTGATTGAACCAATCGATGTACTCGGCGACGGCGATCTCGACCTCACCGACACCACCCCAACCACCTCGAGGGCGCATGATTGGGTTGCGGATGCATTCGGCCTTGAACAGCGAGTTGAACGCCTCGGCCATCGCATTGTCGTACGAATCGCCCTTAGAGCCAACAGAAGTCACCGCGTCGGCTTCGGCGAGGCGTTCGGTGTAACGGATCGCTCGATACTGCACTCCGCGGTCGGAGTGGTGAATCAGCCCGGCCACGTCCTGGCCGGCACGCGAGCGAGCCCACAACCCCATGTCCAGGGCGTCGAGTGCGAGGTCGGTGTGCATGGTGGTCGAGACCCGCCAGCCCACGACCATCCTCGAGAAGACATCAAGGATGAACGCGGCATACACCCACCCCGAGTGGGTGCGGATGTAGGTCAGGTCGGCCACCCACAGCGCGTTGGGTGCCGCCGCGGTGAACTGCCGCTCGACACGATCTGCCGGCTGCGGAGTTTCGGCCCCCTCGCTGTGCGTGGTCTTCCGTGTCTTCAGCCTCGTTATCCCCTGCAGCCCATCAGCTTTCATCAATCGTTCGACGGTGCATCGGGCCACGCCGATACCCTTCCTGCGTAGTTCGGCATGAACTTTGCGGGCGCCGTAGACGCCGAGATTGTCGGCATGCACGGTGCGGATCTCGCCGAGTAACTCGCGGTCACCGACCACCCGTGGCGCCTCGACTCGTCGAGAACTCAGATGGGCTCGCACCGTGGACGGAGCGATCTGGGCGGCCGTATCGCGCAAGGCCGCGCAGATCGGATCGACTGGCGTGTTCGCCACGATGAGTGGCGACGAACTCCACGATCAGCGCTGTGGGCGGTCGATCTCCGCCGCAAAGAAAGCCGAGGCCTGCTTCAAGATCGCGTTCGCCCGCCGCAGCTCACGGTTCTCGCGTTCCAGCTGCGCGATCCGTTCAGCCTCGCTGGTCGTGGTACCCGGTCGAACGCCGCCATCGATCTCGGCCTGCTTGACCCAGGTGCGCAGCGCCTCCGGGTGCACACCGAGTTGATCGCCGATCCGTTTGAGCGCCCCCGGCCGCGTGGCCGGGTCCTTGCGAGCTTCCACCGCCATCCGCGTCGCCCGCTCCTTCAGCTCAACGCTGTACTTCCGTGGTGCTGCCATACTCTCCATCCATCACAGGTTCGAGAGCCTCCGACAAACCCGGGGCGGTTCACCTCGAGTGCGGCCGGGTAGTAGGCGTGGAGTTGGGCGTGCAGCACGTTTTGGTGGGCCGAGCGGGCCCAGACCAGATTCTGGTGGGTGCGCGCCATCACCCGGATCGCATCGGCTTCAATACTGTCGTCGGCGATGAGTAGATGGTTGTGGCGGTCGGCACGCACCAGATCGGCCAGCATTTTCGCATCGGCCTTATCGGATTTGGTGCCACTGACATGATGGCGATCGCGATAGCGGGAGACCGAGCGGGGGTTGATCGCATACACCTGGTAGCCGGCAGCGACCAGCGCGGTCACCCACATGCCGTGTTCGGTTTCGATACCCACCACCACCTGCTCGGGTTCCTCGGCGAACCGGGCGAGCAGTCATGTAACGCGGTCATACCAGCCGCCGACTCAGCACATCGGCGAGTGGCCAGGACCCTGCCGGTCTCATCCATCACGCACACATCGTGGTGATCAGATGCCCAGTCGTTGCCCACAAAGATCATGTCGAACGCTCACCTCGTCTCCTCCTAGCGAGTAGTTGCGATGTGAGCCCGAGGATCCCCTCTCACGCGGCCTAATGGATCAGTGCTCACCCACAGGTGCGGGGGCACGACATCCCAGTAGCGTTCTGCGAGGTGATCCCGCCCGGCCGGGCACGGTCTTCGAGTAGAAATCCGCCAACCGTTTCAGGCCCAGCGAGTGGTCACCGACCGGGCAGGCTCACACGACCAGCATCCCCTCCACCACGGGAAAAGACCACCGACCCACCCCCATTAGGCCTGGCGAGTCGACGTCGGCAACCCTTCGTGGCTCGCTCCGCTCACACCTCAGGGAGCGACACTCACCCGAGTAGCTCGGCCAGTTCCTCGAGGCTGTACGGCGAGGTGTCCTTGTGGTCGCGGTAGGCGACGAAACTCGCCTGCTGTGCCTCGAACCGGCCGATGAAACCACCTGCGGCGCTGAAGATGTTGCCGGTGATGTGCTCGGCGGCGTCGCTGGCGAGGAAGACGTACAGGGGCGCCACGTACTCCGGCGGGGCCGGGTCCAGTGCCGCGTCGCGGGTCAGGTCATCGAGAATCCCCCGACGATGCAGACCCTCGATGTGGGCGATGTAGTCGTCACCGGTCGACAACCGCGATTTGGCGCCGGGCATCACGACGTTGACGCGCACATGGTGGTCGGCGAGGTCCGCCGCCGCGGCGAGGGCCAGCGCATTTACGCCGCCTTTCGCCGCGGGATAGCCGCTGCCGCCGAACATTCCGAGGGATGCGGCCGACCCGGTGAGGACGATCGCCCCCGATCCCTGCTCGACGAACACGCGTCCCGCGGCCTGGAGGAGATGAAAGGCACTCATGAGGTGGGCGTCCACCTGGGCCCGGAACTCGTCGGGAGCGATCGTCAGCACCGTCGAACCCGGGGGTTCGGCGATTCCGGCACAGTTGATGGCGATGTCCAGCGCACCGAATTCGGCGAGCGCGACATCGACCATCTTCTGGGCGACGCCGTCGTCACCGGCCGAGCCGCGGACGCCGACGGCTTGGCCTCCCCCGCCGCGGATCTCCGCGACGGTCTCCTCCAGCGCGCTCTCGTCGCGGCCGTTCACGACGACCGAAACCCCTTGCCCGGCGAGGGCGTACGTCACCGCGAGGCCGATGCCACGGGTCGCTCCGGCGACCACTGCAACCCGGCCGCCGAGCCCTGCGGCACCCGGCGACCAGCCCGCGTCACCGATCACGTCGAACTACCCACCGGGGTGATCGGGATCGAACGGCCGCGGTCGACGAACTCGAAACTCGCGCCGCCGCTGAATCGGGCGATCGCCACCTCGCCGCTCTCCTTCTGTGCCGTGTCCGACGTGGCGATCCGGATCTCGAGCGCATCGTCGGTCTCGATGGCGCCCTCGACGTTCAGGTAGGAACTCACGGCCGTCGCAGCCGCCTGCAGCGGTTCGAGATGATCAGGGGTGATGATCGACATCCAGCCACCGTCGGTCACCGCGTCGGAGTCCCGCGGCAGCCTGATGACGACGGTGTCGCCGTCGGCGGTCGCGGTCAGGCCGGTGTACTGCGCCGGACCGAAGCACGGATGCAGGGCCAGCACGCGGGCGAGACCTTCGGCGTCGGCAGGGAGGTCGAGGGCTGCGCGAATGCGATCCGCCGCCAATCCCGCGATCCCGATCAGCTGCTTGCGGAAGATCTCGACCACCTGCTCGTCGGTTTCCGCATACCTGCGCAGACTGATCAGGAAGCCGAGGGACAGCAGCTGATGTTGCAGCGCAACCTCTTCGGCGATCCGTACCAGCGTCGAAAGGGACCACTCGGCGAACTGCAGATCCTCGACGAGGGGACCGCGATAGTCGACCCAGCCATCGGTTGCCGAGGCATCGATCGCGGACAGAGCAATCTGTCCCGCCCGGGTGCCGAACATCTCCTCGGCGTCGGGCGGCAGGGGTAGCTCGTCCCGATCGGCTTCGATGGTGACCGTCCACTCGCAGTGCGGGGTCCGGTCGACGGGGCGTCGAGGCGGACGATGCACCGGCCGGATACGCGCCCGGCGGTTGGTCGCGATGGCCGTGGCGTCGAAGGTCGGGTCCTCGATGTCGTGGCACATCGTGGTGACGTAGTCGTCACCGAGTGGTTCGACGTCGAGAAGTGCGCCGCAATGATCGAGGACGAACGACCCGTGATACCTGTCGTCGACCCGGAACCGGAAGTCCATGAACTGTGGCGGTGCGCCGATGTCGAGTTGAAGGCATTTGAACATGTCCTCGACGCCGTCACCGTCGACTCCGAGCGCGGTCCGGATCCGGTGTGTGTAGACCGGACTCGCGGCCATCCATTCCTCGATGGCGATCTTGCCCATCACCTCTCGCCCGAAGGCGCCGATGAGATGGGCCATCCCGCTCCGGTCGATCATCTGGCCGGACAGCAGGAGTTCGGGTACCAGGACGGCGAGCTGTTGTTGACTCAGACCTTGATAGGCCGGGGCTGTGGGAGTCATGTCAGATCACCAGATCGCCACGGGGGCCTTACCGAAGTCGTACCACCCCGGCAGATTTCCCGGCGCCGCCTTCTCGACCCGCTTGAGCATCCCGTCGCTCATCGCGTTGTTCTTCATCATCTCGATGAACAGGGCGGAGACGTTGCCGTAGTCGAAGAAGTCCCGCTGCCAGGAGAACTGGAAGTTGCCGCCGTACTTGAACCAGCTGCCCTGAATGCCCTCGAGCGCATAGTGACTGCCGTCGTCGCGGGTACCCTCGTTGACCTGCTTCCAGAGGCCGATCATGTCGCCGGTCGTCTCGTCGATCACCCACGACTGATACGGGTACTCCCAGCCCTCGAGGCCCTCCATCTCCTGGCCGAGCGCGAGATCGCGGATCTCGTCGCGACCGACGGCCATGAAGTCCTTCTTGGGGCCGTAGTTCCAGCCGTAGGTGGCGTCCTCGGTGTAGAACTCGGCGAGGGGCTTCCAGTCCCCCGCCTTCTCTGCCTCGATGTTGGCGGCGAGCCACCGCTCCTTCATCTCTTCCAGTTCGGCACGATCAAAAGACATGTGTTCCACCTTCACTCGTCATCTTCGATGAGACGCAACGCTTGCGTCGGGCAGTACTGCACGGCCGCCTCGACCTCGGCGCGCCGGGATTCGTCGGGATTCTCGTCGAGGATCTCGACATGGTCGGTCTTCGCAGCGAAGACCTCCGGGGCCTCCAGCTCGCACATTCCGTGCCCCTGGCACAGATCCAGATCGACCTCGACACGCATCAGCGGTCCTGACGCTTACGGTAGGCAACGCGGCACGGTTGTTGCAGCTGAACGACCATCTTCGAGTGGTCGTTCTGGTAGCTCTCGGGGGGCTGCAACATCTCGAACTCGTAGTTCTGGAACAGCACCGAGAAGATCGCCTTGAGCTGCATGATCGCGAACTGCGCACCGACGCAACGATGCCGGCCCGCGCCGAACGGAATCCAGGTCCAGCGGTTGACAAGATCCTCCTGGCGCGGCTTGTCGTACCGGTCGGGGTCGAAGGTGTCCGCATCCGGGAAATCCTCGGGCAGGCGGTTCGAGATCGCCGGCGACACCGCGATCGACTGGCCGGCGGAGATCTCGTAGTCCTCGACGTGGAAGTCCTTCTGCACCACGCGCATCAGGATGATCAGCGGCGGGTGGAGGCGGAGTGCTTCCTTGAGGGCGTTCTCGAGCTGCGGCATCTGCCGGGTGTGGGCGAAGGTGTACTCGGGGCGCTCACCGTCCGGGGTGTCGCCGTAGATCTCGTCGAGTTCGTCGTAGACGCGCGCCATGTAGTCCGGGTTGCGCAGCAACTCGATCAGCGTCCACGCGGCGGTCCCCGACGTCGTGTGGTGGCCGGCGAACATCATCGAGATGAACATGCCGGTGACCGTGTTGGCGTCGAAGCCGACCTGGACGAGCACGTCCATCAGGTCGCGATCCTCTTTGTCCTGAGTCGGATTCGCCATGCGCTCGTCCATCACGCCCTGGATGAACTCGACCAGCTCGGCACGCGCCTCGTCGCGCTTGCGGAAACTCTCGATGTCGGCTTTGTAGTCGACGTACGCGATCGGGTCGGTGCCCTTCTCCAGGTCGTGGAAGAGGTGGGCGATGTGGGCGTTCAGACGCTCGCGGAACTTGCGTCCGATGAGGCACGACGACGAGGTGTACAGCGTGAGTTCGGAGAAGAAGTCGAGCAGGTCGATCTCACCCTCGTCGCCCCACCGGGCGATGATGCGTTCCACCTCGTTGGGGATCGTCACCGCATGCTGCTTCATGTGGGCGCCCTTGAGGGCCGAGTTGTGAATCGCCTTGGACCGTTCCTCGGGGCTGGCGTCGAAGACGACGCCCTCGCCGAACACCGGTGTCATGAACGGGTAGGCGGCCGCCTGGTCGAGGTCTTCCTCGGGAGCGCGGAAGAACTCCTCGCTGGCCACGGCCCCGGACACCAGCACCACCTCGCGGTCGGCGAGCTGGAACATGCCGACGTCGCCGCACTCCTCGCGGACGCGCCAGAACAGTGACAGCGGGTCGGTGGCGAGTTCGTCGAGGTGGCCGTGTTCGCCTTCGCCGCCGGAAACGCGATTCGGCTTCTTCAGGCCTGATTCGGTGATCGCGGTCATTGATCGGTCCCCTTGTCCTTCGTTGCCTGTGGGTCTGTCTGTGTCTTGCCGGACCTGTCGCGGTCACGGGAGACGGCGCCTTCGGCCTCCACCTCGACCGCGCGCATGTGCGAGCCCCGCGGCATCGTCACCATGGCGGCGACCGCCAGCGCGATGTGTCCGGGTTCGAGGAAATTGCCGTGCCGCGCCAAACCGTGCTTGATCCAGTCGTTGAGCATGTCCTCGGTGGTCTTCGGGTCGAGGTTCATGCCCATGCCGGTCAGGGTCTGTCCCGGGCGGACCACACCCGCACGCACGCCGGTGCCCTCGAGTTCGAGCTGGATCGTCGCCACCAAGCCGTCGATGCCCGACTTCGCGGCGACATATGCCGACGACCAGGGCCGGGGATGCAGTGCGACGTCGGAGCCGATGAACACGAAATCGCCACGCGCACGGTCGATCATGCCGCCAATGACCGCCCGGTAGATGCGGTAGGCGCCGGTGAGATGGATGTTGACCTGGTCGGCGAAATGCTCCGGACCGGTCTGGTAGGAGAGGCCGACCGCGAGGTCGCCGGCACCGGCGACCACGATCTCGAGTTCGCCGAGTGCCGCCTCCGCCTTGGCGACGCAGTCGATCACGGATTGTTCGTCGGTCACGTCGAGAGGCACGGCGACCGCCTCGCCGCCCGCGGCGATGATCTTGTCGGCCAGCTCCTGCAGCTTCTCGACGCGGCGGGCGGCCAGGGCCACCGGATGGCCTGCCGCGGCGAGGTGTTCGGCGGTGGCCGCACCGATGCCCGACGACGCACCGGCGACGAGGACCGGCCGACGTTCGGGATGTGGACGAAAAGCCATCAGCGCACCGTCACTTTCACCGGGAGTTCGGCGAAGCCGCGCACGTTGACCGAGTGCACCCGCACCGCCTTGTCGATGTCGATGTCGACCGCTCGGATCGACCGGATCACCTCGCCGAGACCGATGTTGGCCTCCAGCCGGGCGAGATGTGCACCGAGACAGAAGTGCGCACCGAGGCCGAAACTCATCAGTGCTTGCCCGTTGTCCCGGCCGATGTCGTACTTGTCGGCGTCCGGCCCGAAGACCTCTTCGTCGCGGTTCGCCGAACCGACGAGGAGCAGAACGCGGTCGCCGGCGGGAATCACCAGGTCGCCGTAGGGAGCGTCCTCGATCACGCGACGAACGACGATCTGGGTCGAGTTGTCGTAGCGAAGCGTCTCCTCGGTCCACTGCGGTACCGCGAGCTCGGGGTCGGCGAACACCTTGCCGAGCTCGTCGGGGTTGCGCCAGCCCCAATACAGGGCATTGGCAAGCAGTTTGGTGGTCGTCTCGTTGCCCGCGACCACCATCAGCACCATGAAGCCGACGATCTCGTCCTCGGTGAGCTTGATCTTCTCGCCGGTCTCGTCGTCGTCGATCTCGGCCTCGATCAGCGCCGAGACAAGGTCCTCACCGGGATTCTTCCGCCGGTCGGCGATGAGTTCCGAATAGTACTTGTGCAGCTCGATGTACGCGTAGATCGCGGCCTCGGGGATGTCGAGTACGCCGTCCTCGCGATGCAACAGGAGATCGGACTGATGCCGCAGATGTGTGCGGTCGGCCTCGGGGACGCCGAGCAGCTCGGAGACCACGTCCATCGGCAGGAGCGCGGCGAAGTCGTGGACGTAGTCGAACTCACCCATGTCGAGGCACTTGCTCCAGTGCTGGTGGGTCAGTGCGGTGATGCGACCGGTGAGGTCGTTGACCCGGCGCGGCGTGAACCCCTTGGAGACCAGCTTGCGGATGCGCATGTGTTTGGGGTCGTCCATCGCGAGGAAGGACATCGACTTGTGGGCGTCGGGACCGTACGCCGAGGGGTCCATCGACACTCCCCAGCTGTTCGAGAACCGTTGTACATCACGGAATCCCGCGCGGACGTCGGCATGGCCGGCGAGGGCCCAGAAGTTCATCTCGGCGTTGTAGTAGACCGGCGACTCCCGGCGGAGCCGCGCGTAGGTGGGGTACGGATCCTCGTGAAAATCATAGGCATACGGGTCGAAGGGGAGCGCCCGCTCCATCCCCGGCACCGAGGTCGTTTCGGTCATCACTTCTCCATCAGTAGATGCGCTGCGGCGACAAGTCGTTCGGAGGTCTGTTCGTAGGTCATGTGGCCCATGCCGGCGTAGACGAGGCCGCCGGAGTAGATCATCTCCAGGGCGTCGAGCAGCGGCCCGGGATTCTCCGGGTCCTCCTCGAGCGCGGCCGCCAGGCGCCGTCGGATGAACGCACCGATGCGGACACGCAGGTGTTCGACGTCGGGATCGGCGCCGAGCAGCGCAACGGTGACCGCGCCACCGAGTTGGCCCTCTCCCGCCACGACGAGCGCGACCTCGCGGAGCACCTGGGCGACCCGCTCAGCCGGTGTCCCCGCGGGATCGGGCTCGTGGACGCCCGCGGACAGCCGACGCCAGAAGACCTCGGCCACCAGGTGACTCTTCGACGAGAAGTACGTGTACGCCGTAGCCGGCGCGACCCCCGCGATCTTGGCCACCGACCGGACGGTGAGCCCGTCGAAACCCTCGGCGTTCAGCACGTCGACCGCGGCGTCGGTCAGCCGCGAGACCGTCTCCGCCTGCTGCTGCGTGAGGCGGCGACGAGTGGATTCCTGGGACACGGGGCTGGACATGTGAGCCACGCTACACTAGGTTTGAACGCGAGTCCAGACACCTGTCCAGATGGAGTTCCAGCTGATGCCCCTACGTCCCGAATCCGCGTCGGATCTGTTGATCGACGGCAAACTCACCCCAGGTGGCGGCGGTGTCTTCGACGTCGTCAACCCCGCGACCGAGGAAGTCATCGGGCAGGCCGCCGAGGCCACCTCCGACGACATGGATGCCGCGATCGCCGCTGCCCGCACCGCCTTCGACACCACCGACTGGTCGCGGGATCACGCCTTCCGCGCCCGCTGCCTGCGTCAGCTCCGCGACGCCCTCCTCGCCCACGCCGACGAGTTCCGCGAGCTGACGATCGCCGAGGTCGGCTGCCCGTCGTTCCTCACCCACGGCCCGCAGTTCGAGGGCCCGGTGACCGACCTCGGCTACTTCGCCGACCTCGCCGAGAGCTACGAGTGGACCCGCGACCTCGGCGAGGCCGAGCCGATGGGGATCAAGAACCATCGCGAGCTGCGCTCGGAAGCGGTCGGCGTCGTCGGCGCGATCACCCCGTGGAACTTCCCCCACCAGATCAACTTCGCCAAGATCGGCCCTGCCCTCGCCGCCGGCTGCACCGTCGTCCTGAAGCCAGCACCGGACACCCCGTGGTGCGCGGCGCTCGTCGGGAAGGTCGTGGCCGAGGAGACCGATTTCCCGCCCGGCGTCCTGAACATCGTCACCTCGACAGATCACCGTCTCGGCGAACAGCTCAGCACCGATCCCCGCGTCGACCTCGTCTCCTTCACCGGTTCCACCGCGACCGGCAAGAAGGTGATGGCCGCGGCGTCGGAATCGCTGAAGAAGGTCTTCCTCGAGCTCGGCGGCAAGTCCGCGTTCATCGTGCTCGACGACGCCGACCTCGGTTCCGCCTGTGCGATGGCCGCTTTCAACGTCGTCACCCATGCGGGCCAGGGCTGTGCGATCACGACACGTCTGGTCGTGCCGCGAACCAAGCTCGACGAGGCGATCACCGCGACCCGCGATGCCCTGGCCGGACTCCCGGCCGGAGACCCCACGAGTTCGGGCACCATCTGCGGGCCGCTGATCTCCGAACGCCAGCGACAGCGTGTCCTGTCCTACATCGAGATCGCCGAGCAGGAGGGCGGCACCATCGAGATCGGCGGCGGCCGTCCGGCCGACAAACCCAGGGGCTTCTTCGTCGAGCCGACGCTGATCTCCGGACTCGACAACTCCGCTCGCGTCGCGCAGGAGGAGATCTTCGGCCCGGTCCTGGTGATCATCGCCCACGACGGCGACGACGACGCCATCCGCATCGCCAACGACTCCCCTTACGGACTGTCGGGCATGGTCTACGGCACCGACGAGGACCGCATCAACAAGGTGGTCAACGGTGTCCGCACCGGGACCATGGGCGTCAACGGCGGCATCTGGTACTCCGCCGACGTCCCGTTCGGCGGTTACAAACAGTCCGGCATCGGTCGCGAAATGGGCGTCGCCGGATTCGAGGAATACCTGGAGACCAAGGCCGTGGCACGGCCCGCTTGACCCTTCGAGGCTCGCAAGCTCGCACCTCAGGGCGCGAAGAGCGCTCGCGAGCTCGCACCTCAGGAAGCGGCTGATCGCCGGCTGAGCCGGTACCGAGCGCAGCGAGGCACCCCATCCGCCGGCTGAGCCGGTACCGAGCGCAGCGAGGCACCCCATCCGCCGGCTGAGCCGGTACCGAGCGCAGCGAGGCACCGCGTCGAAGCCCCACAGCGGCCCGCCCCAGAGTCCACCACACCACTCACACAGAAAGCAGGACAATGAGTTCCAAGCGTTTCGAGAACAAGACCATCATCGTGACCGGGGCGGCCGGGGGCATCGGAGAGGCCTACGCGCGGGCGCTGGCCGCCGAGGGCGCCAACGTCGTGGTCGCCGACCTCGCCGACGAGAAGGGCAAGCAGGTCGCCGCCGACATCGGCGGCCTGTACGTCAGCACCGATGTCGCCGACGAGGAGTCCGCGAAGGCACTCGCCCAGGCAACCGTCGACGCCTACGGTTCCATCGACGGCCTGGTGAACAACGCCGCGATCTACGGCGGCATGAAGCTCGACTTCCTCATCACCGTGCCGTGGGACTACTACAAGAAGTTCATGTCCGTGAACCTCGACGGCGCGCTGAACGTGACCCGCGCGGTCTACCCGCACATGACCAACGGCGGCGGCGCGATCGTCAACCAGTCCTCCACCGCGGCATGGCTGTACAGCGGCTTCTACGGTCTCGCGAAGGTCGGCGTCAACGGCCTCACCCAACAGCTCGCCACCGAGCTCGGCGGACAGAACATCCGCGTCAACGCGATCGCCCCCGGCCCCATCGACACCGAGGCGACCCGCACGACCACCCCGAAGGAGATGGTTGCCGACATCGTGAACCGGCTGCCGCTCAAGCGGTTCGGCACGCCGGAGGATCTCGTCGGGATGTGCCTTTTCCTGCTGTCCGACGAGGCTGGCTGGATCACCGGGCAGATCTTCAACGTCGACGGCGGGCAGGTCATCCGGTCATGAGTGAGGAGACCCCGATCCGGCTGGGGTACGTCGGGCTCGGCAACATCGGTGGCCCGATGGCCGGCAGCCTGGCCGCCTGGCCCGGCGGTCTGACGGTGTTCGACCTATCCGACGAGGCGATCGCGAGCGTTGTCGACAAGGGCGCGAAGGCGGCCGGTTCGCTCGCCGAACTCGCCTCCGGCACCGACATCATCGGTATCTGCGTCCTGAACGACGAGCAGGTCCGTTCCGTGGTCACCGGCCCCGACGGGCTGCTGTCGACGGCCCGTCCCGGCACCGTCATCACCGTCCACTCCACGATCGGACCGGACACCGCCGTCGACCTCGCCGCACAGTGCGCGGAACGCGACGTGGTCCTGCTCGACGCCCCGATCTCCGGCGGCGCGATGGGTGCGGCGTCGGGTCGGCTGGCGATCATGGTCGGCGGCCCGCGCGACGCCTACGAGAAGCTGAAGGAACCCTTCCGGCTCACCGCCGACATGCTCGTACATGCGGGCCCCGAGGTGGGCGCGGGCACCAAGATGAAGCTCGCCCGGAACCTCCTGCACTTCATCTCGTTCACCGCCACCACCGAGGCGGCGCGCCTCGCCGAGGCCGCCGGGCTCGACATCGCCAAGCTGGGCAAGGTCGTTCGGCACACGGACGCGATCACCGGCGGCGCCGGGGCCATCATGTTGCGGGAGTCCACGGCGACGCTCGACGCCGACGATCCGTGGTACGGCATCTTCACCGGCGTTCGTACACTGGGCGAGAAGGACCTGTCGCTGGCGCTCGCACTCGCCGACGACCTCGACGTCGACCTGCCCCTCGGCCGGATCGCACTCCGCGAGCTGGCCCCCGGACTCGGTGTCCCCCATCTCGAAGGAGAATCCGCATGACCCGATCCAACATCTCCGACGAAGCGCCCGGCGAAGTGCGCAAACGCGGCCTCAAGCGGATGTCCGAGGTCTACGGCTGGGAGATGAGCGACGGTCCCGGTGACTTCTTCGCGCACACCGCCGACCAGGTGTTCGGCAACGTGTGGGCGCGCGAGGGCCTCTCCGACCGGGATCGGCGTCTCATCCTGCTCGGCGCACTCGCGGCGAGCAACAACATCGACGTCGCCGAGATCCAGGCCGGAGCCGCACTGGGCAACGGCGAGCTGACTCCCGAGCAGCTCGAGGAGATCAGCCTGTTCCTGTGCTACTACATCGGCTGGCCCCAGGGCACCAAGATGCACTTCATGTTCGGCGAGGTCATCGAGAAGCACCGGAAGCAGAAGTGAACCAGCACATCACGTTTCGTCCGCTGACCGAAGGCAGGGGCTCCTCGTTGCTGAGCGCCTCGCCCCTACCCGACCTCGCCGCCGCCGGCTACACCGACACCGAGTACGCCGCGTCGGGGGTGGCCGAACGGCTCGTCGGCGACGGGGACACACCGCCGGCCGAGTTCACGACGCGCCTCGTCGTGCGACGCCCCGCCGACCCGGCGGCGTTCAACGGGAGCGCCGTCGTCGAATGGCTGAACGTGAGCAGCGGCAGCGATGCCGGACCGGAGTACTCCTATCTCGCCGCCGAGCTGGTACGTGCGGGTTACGCGTGGGTGGGGGTGTCGGCGCAGTACGTCGGCGTCGAGGGCGGGACCGGCTCGGTGGGCGTCGCCACCGGCGAGCCCCAGGGCCTGGCCGCCAAGGACCCCGACCGTTACGCGGGTCTGCACCATCCCGGTGACGCCTACTGCTACGACATCTTCCGCTCGATCGGACGGGCGATACGCGGTGACCACTCTGGTGAGACACCGACCCCGGACCACCCGCTCGCCGGACTCACCGTCCGCTCGGTGCTCGCCGTCGGCGAATCACAGTCGGCGATGGCGCTGACCACCTACGTCAATGCCGTGGCCACCGACGATGACTTCGACGGGTTCCTCATCCACAGCCGCGCCGCGGCCGGACTGCCCCCGGGCGAGGTGGGCACCGGCATCGATGTGACGACGGTGTTCAGCGGTGAACCCACCAGGCTCCGCACCGACCTCGACGCCCCGGTGCTCGTCGTGCAGACCGAGACCGACGTGTTGACCAACTTCCGCTATCACCTCGTGCGACAGCCGGACACCGACCGACTGCGGGTGTGGGAGATCGCCGGGACCTCGCACGCCGACCTCCATCAGATCGGCGAATTCGAGGAGTTCCTCGGCTGCCCCGACCCGGTGAACCGCGGCCAGCAGCGGTTCGTGCTGCGCGCCGGGCTGCGCCACCTCCGCGCCTGGGCCGACGGCGGGGACCCGCCGCCGGTCGCCGATCCGCTGCGTCTCCGGGGAGTGTCGACGGCGGTACCCGAGTTCGAGGTCGACGACATCGGCAACGTCCTCGGCGGTGTCCGCACGCCCTGCGTCGACGCACCGACGCAGGTGTTGAGTGGCGTCGTCCCCGAACCGATCTCCCGGATCTGCTTGCTGTTCGGGTCGACCCACCCGGTTCCGGAGCATCTGCTCGCCGAGCGTTACGGCACGCGCGAGGAGTACGAGAAGCACTACCGGGACGCGGCCGATTCAGCCATCGCCGCGGGGTTCGTCCTGATCGAGGACCGGGACGAGTTGATCGCCGACGCGAACCCGGAGTTGGTGCCCGAGTAGATCTCCCGCCCGTGAGGTGCGAGCGCACCAACCCACCCGCTCCCTGAGGTGCGAGCGCACCAACCCACCCGCTCCCTGAGGTGCGAGCGCAGCAACCCACCCGCTCCCTGAGCCTGGATCCGTGGAGGGGTGTGGGGTGTCGGTGACATAAAAGTGCCCTCTGAGCTGGGATGATTGGTGGTGTTGAGACACAAAACATCCCAGCTCAGAAGGCACTTTCAGTGAAAGTATCACACAGCTTCTCGGCCACGTCCGCACTCTTTGACGACGACAATCTCGTGTCGCATGCCGGGCTGGTACCGGTGATGGAATTGGCGCGCTCGACCGGGGTGGCCGCGCTGCTGGCCAAACGGGTCGATCTGGGCACCACCCGGGTCGCCTCAGCCGGAGCCAACTTGGAAGCGAAACTGCTGACCGTGATCGCCGGGTTATGTTGCGGCGCGGACAGTATCGACGACCTCGGCATCGTCCGCAGCGGCGGGCACCGACGCTTGTTCGACCGCGTGTACGCCCCGGCCACGATCGGACAAACCCTGCGTGAGTTCACTCCCGGGCATGCCCGACAACTCAACGCCGTGATGACCCGCTCCCTGCCGGCGATGTGCGCCCGGGCAGGGTTGTTGCCCACTAACGGTGCCCGAGTGTTCGTCGATATCGATTCCCTGCTGCGTCCGGTCTATGGCTATCAGAAGACCGGCGCCTCCTACGGACACGCCAAGATCGCCGGACGTGAACTGCTGCGTCGGGGTCTGTCGCCGCTGATCGCCACCCTCAGCGCACCCGAGTACCCACCGGTGATCGCTAACGCCTGGCTGCGCGCCGGCCGCGCCGCCTCCGGTGCCGGGGCCGCAACGATGATCGCGCAAACCATCGCCACCGCCCGGCGTTGCGGGGCCGCCGGTGAGATCACCGTGCGCGCTGATGCGGCCTACGGATCAGCTGAGGTGATGGCTACCTGCCAACGCCTGGGAGCCACGTTCTCGCTGGTCCTACGGACCAACACCGCGATCACCCGCGCGATCTCAGCCATCGGCGAGGATGCCTGGACCCCAGTGGTCTATCCCGGGGCGGTCACCGACCCCGACACCGGCGCGTTGATCTCTGATGCCGAAATCGCCGAAACCACCTACACGGTCACACCACTCTCGCCACACCCGATCACCGCCCGACTCATCGTGCGGCGAGTCAAAGCACACCACCCTGCCGACACCGACACCCTGATGCCGGCATGGCGGTATCACTCGTTTTTCACCAACACCACCGACGACACCATCACCGCCGACATCAATCACCGCGCCCACGCCGTCATCGAGACCGTGTTCGCCGACCTCATCGACGGACCACTGGCCCATCTACCCTCCGGCGTCTTCGGCGCCAACGCCGCCTGGCTGGCCCTGACCACCATCAGCCACAACCTCATGCGCACCCTCGCCGCGCTCACCAGCTCGGCCAGACTGCGCGCCGCGCGCGGAGCGACACTACGACGCACCCTGGTCGCCGTACCCGCCCGACTGGCCCGACCAGCACGAACACCCATCCTGCACCTACCCCGACACTGGCCCTGGCACCACGCATTCACCACCCTGTGGACCGCGGTGAACACCCCCTGACCCCAACACCCCAACACATCCACCCACCACCAGGAACCCCAGTGAAAAAGCTGACAAAGATCAGCGAATACCCCACGCCCACAACCTGATCAACCACAGAAGCAGCCCAAACTACACCTCCCGACAACCGTCCACGGATCCAGGCTGAATCACCCCAGGTTTGATACCGCTTCCTTCTGAGTCAGGAAGGATGAGCACATGCCTAAGAAAATCGACCCGGAGGTCCGTTCGAGGGCCTTGCGGTTGCTGGAGACCCACGGCGGCGAGTACACGTCGTTGACTGCCGCGGCCGAAGCGATCGCCAAGCAGGTCGGTGTCGGCGGGGAGACGGTACGTCGATGGGCCGTACAAGCCCAGATCGATGCCGGCGCCCGCTCCGGGACCACTACGAAGGAGTCCGCCGAGATCAAGCGCCTCAAGGCCGAGAACAAGCAGTTACGAGAAGACGTTGCCATTCTGAAAGCAGCGACAACTTTCTTCGCGGGGGAACTCGACCCCCGCAACCGATGATCGTGGCGTTCATAGATCAAATGCGCGCCAACGGGTTTGCGGTCGAGTCGATCTGCCGGGTCCTGCGTGGGCAGGGCTGCCAGATTGCCGCACGAACCTACCGGGCATGGCGATCACGCACGCCTGCCGCACGGACGGTCTCTGATGCCCACGTCGTCGATGCGGTGCGCACTGTCGTCTGGCGCACCGGTGACGACGGCCGGCGGAAGATGACTCCCGAGGGCCTCTACGGGCGGGTGAAGATGCGCGCCCATCTGCATCGCACAACTCTGCCTGGGGTGTCCTATGGCGCCGTTGATCGAGCGATGAAAGTGTTAGGCCACCAAGGAATTCGACGGTCGAAGGGAGTCCGAACGACCGTCAGATCCGCTGATGGTGTCCGCGCGGAGGATCTGTTGAACCGACAGTTCAGTGCTGCCGAACCGAACCGGGTTTGGGTGACCGATTTCACCTACTGCCGGACCTGGGCTGGGTGGGTGTATGTGGTGTTCATCATCGACGTGTTCTCCCGTCGAATCGTGGCATGGCATGCCTCGACATCGAAGTCGGTGGAGTTGGTGACAGTCCCGCTTCGGATGGCACTGTGGCAGCGCAATCGGGAAGGGCATCCGGTGAAAGCTGCTGAGCTTATTCATCATTCGGATGCCGGAAGTCAGTACACATCGGTTACACTGACTGAGCGTCTGCGACTCGAAGACATCGCAGCGTCGATCGGATCGGTCGGGGACGCCTACGACAACGCGCTGGCCGAGTCGGTGAACGGCTTGTACAAGACCGAGTGCATCCGGACCACGATCTTCCACTCCGGCCCGTACCGGACGATCTCCGACGTCGAGTTCGCGACCGCTGGTTGGGTCGACTGGTACAACAACAGCAGGTTGCACTCGAGTATTGGCCAGATTCCCCCGACCGAGTTCGAAACGCTCCACTACGCTGGCCTCGGCCCCGAGGACCAGCCCACATTGGAGGCGGCACAAAACCTAGGGTGATTCAGGCTGAGGTGCGAGCGCAGCAACCCACCAGCTCCCTGAGGTGCGAGCGCAGCAACCCACCCGCTCCCTGAGGTGCGAGCGAAGCGAGCCACGAAGGGCCGGCGAGGTCGGCTCACCAGCCCTTCGTGGCTCGTCGCTAACGCTCCTCACACCTCAGGGAGCGAGAGTGGCGGCGCTAACGCTCCTCACACCTCAGGGAGCAAGGGTGGCGGCGCTAACGCTCCTCACACCTCAGGGAGCGAGTGTGGCGTCGCTTCATTCGGATAAGAGGCGAGCTGAACTCAGAACACGGCGCGCTTGTCTTCTTCCGCCGGGCCCGCGGGTCGTATCGGTTCACTGAGGAAGCCGTCCGTCGCGTGCCGGATTCCGGTCGAGATGGCGTGCCCCACATGGCTTCCGGGGTACCAGTGGATACGCCCACCCCAGTGCTCGTGGAGTTGCTGCGCAGCGGATACCCAGGTCACGCGGTCGTTGAGCGCCGCGACCACCATCCGGCGGTCGGGCGGCGCGATCGGCTGTACCGACAGCGGGCTGATGACGCTCGCGACCCGGCGCACCGAGTCGTCGCGCATCAACGATGCGAGGTGCTCACCCTTGGGTCCGCCGCGGGACATGTGGTGGGCGAGCGTCGCGTGCATGTCCAGCATGGGCACCACCGCGAGGACCGCGGCGACCCGCGGGTCCATCGAGGCGACCAGCGCCGCGATCGGCCCGCCCAGAGATGTTCCGGCGATGGAGATCTCGGCGGGGTCGTGGGATTCGATCCAGGTGATCAGCGACCGGATCTCGGCAACGGCCCGGATGGTGATGAGGGTGTTCACGAGCGGGTCGAAGCCCGGGTAGGCCACCTTCGTCACCCGTCGGGCGCCGTGCGCCGGCAGCACCGGGAAGGCGACGTCGTAGCCGAGCTTCTTGTGCAGGTGCGCCGCGCGGAACGCGTAGAGATCGTCCGGCCGCCCCTGTGCCGCGCCGTGCACCCAGATCAGCCAGCGGGCACCGGTCTTGCGCTTCGTCATCACCCGGACCGACGAGATGCCGTCGGCGTACGGGTCCAGCGACGCGACCGAAGCCGGCAGTGTGGCGTCGACGGAGAAGTCGATGTGGTCGAACGCCGTGGTGCCGAAGATCTTGCGGTCGCGCGACAGGAGGTGGGGCGCATCGGGATCGCGATGGACTCCCGCGGGTCCCAGCCGCACGAACTCGTCGGCCACGTCCGCGCATCGCGCGACCATGCCCTCGACCGACTCGAGAGGCGGGATGTCCCGGATCACCGAGTTGACGGCGATGAACAGCTCGTCGATCGCGGTCTCGCCGACCTGGCGCGGTCCGCATCCGGCCGGTGGGATACCCGTCTCCGGGTTCCCTCGTCGTGCGGCCAGCGAGCTGCCGATCGCGCGGGGCAGTACGCCCGCGAACAGTCCCAGCCGTGCTCGTTCGGTCTCCCAGTCGATCAACTGGCCTCCCGTGCCATCGCGCCGATGCCGAGTGCATCGGTCGCCTCGTCGACGGCCTGCGCGACCCGGCGTAGGAACCCGGCCGGGTCCGGCATCGACTCCGGCGTCGCGATCAGTCCCATGCTGAGCCGTCCGGCGTAACTGTAGGTCGTCAGGTTGACGTCGGCGGGCGCGATCGCCAGCGCGAAGGAGATCCAGTCGACCACCTCGATGTCGCCGATCCAGCGCGTCGTCCGCGGGCCGGGCATGTTGGCGGTGGTGATGTTGTTCATCACCAGCGGCGCCCGGTTGGCGGCGATTCCGCGGAAGAACGGACCGAGCCGGCCGGTGTAGGTCGCCAGCTTCTCGGTCAGTTCGAAGCCGACGTCCCGACGGCACGCCACGGTGGCCCCGCAACTCTCGCCGGTCGCGACGATCCGTTCCACGGGATCGGCCAGATCCGACCGCAGGTACGCCATCGCGGTGGCGATCTCGTTGCCGTGCACCCGGTTCGACGCGAGGTCCTTGCAGACCCCGAAGATGGTCACCGAGGTACCCGGCTCCTCGCCTCTGGCGGTGAGCTCGTCCCGGATCGCGCCGGCGATCACGCCGTGCAGGGCACCGTTCACCGTGGTGCCGGCGGCGAGGGCGATCCGCTGGACGTCGGCCAGCGAGATGTCGGCCGACGCACAGACCCGGTCGGCGCCGCTCCGGGCGTTGAAGCTGGTACGACGCACCGTCAGCGGTTTGGGGATGAGGTCTCCGTTGGCCGCCCGACGGCGCGCGGTCACCGCGCGGCGGGCGGCACGGCCCACCGAGGGTAGGCCCCGGACCAGCCGCCACGACTCGGCGCGCGCCGCCTTCGTGAGTGTGCGTGTGTCCTGGGCGAGAGCCTCGACGACGGGCGCGGGGTGGATTCGCTCCCCCTGCTCGGCGGTGGCGGCCATGAAGGTGTTGAGCGCCGCGAGTCCGTCGGCGACTGCGTGATGGACGCGGACGACCACTGCCTGACGGTCGCCCTCCAGGCCGTGGACCAGCGTGAGAGCCCACAGCGGCCGGTGTCGATCGAGTTGCCGGACCGAGAGTTCGGAGAGCACCGCGTCGAGGTCGGCACGCCCACCGGGAGCGGCGACATCCATCTCGTCGAGGTGGTGGGTGACGTCGAAGGCGTTGTCCTGCACCCAGAACGGGCGTGCCGAGCACCCCGGCGCCCATTGCACCCGCTGCGTCGCGCGGGGGAACATCCCGAGGAAACGCGGGACGACGTCGGCGATCTCGTCGAGCGTGAGCGGACGCCCGCGCCGGGTCGTGTCGAGCACCGCGACCTTCAGCGTGTGCATCGGGTTCGACGGGGTCTCCATGTTGAGCATTAGCGCGTCGGGCCCGGTCATGCGCTCGGCGCCGCGCGGAGCGGCGTCGACGCCGGCGAACAGCTCGGCGACTTCAGGTGTGTTGCGTGCGTTCATCGTTCAGCTCACCTTCCGTTCCGGACCGGCCGACTCGAGGTCGCGCTTGAGGATCTTGCCGGTGGCGTTACGGGGCAGTTCGTCGAGGAAGTGGACGTCGCGGGGCACCTTGAACCCGGCGAGCTGTTCCTTGACGTACTGCCGGATCTGGTCGGCGCCGATGAGTGTCTGCGGGGCCCGCACCACGTAGGCGGACAGGCGCTGACCGAACTTCTCGTCGTCGACGCCGATCACCGCGACCTCGTGCACCTCGTCGAGGGCACCGATGACCTGCTCCACCTCGAGCGGATAGACGTTCTCGCCGCCGGACACGATCATCTCGTCGTCGCGTCCGACCACGAACAGCCGGCCGTTCTCGTCGATGCGCCCGACGTCGCCGGACACCATGTGCCCGGCGCTGAACGCCTTGGTGTCGGCGGTGGTGTACCCGTCGAAGCCGGAGTTGTTGGCGACCACGATGCGACCGATCTCGCCGACCGGGAGTTCGCGGTCGTCGTCGTCGAGGATGCGGACGCTGGTACCGGTCAGCGGGCGGCCGGCGGTGTCCGGGGCGACCCGCAGGTCTTCCGGGGTGGCCGTGCTGATCAGTCCGGCCTCGGTGGCGTTGTAGCTGTTGTAGACGACGTCGCCGAAGCGGTCGAGGAACGCGATCAGTGCGTCGGTCCGCATGCGCGAACCGCTCGCGGTCGCGAACCTCAGGCTCGGCATCGGATGGGCGTCGAGCACCTCGTCGGGCAGGTCGACGATGCGTTCGAGCATCACCGGCACGACGGCGAGTCCGGTCGCGTCGTGCTCGCGGACGAGGTCGAGGGTGGCCACCGGGTCGAAGCGTCGACGCATGATCATCGTGCACGTCATCGTCGCCGAGATGGCCACCTGCCCGAATCCCCAGGCGTGGAAGACCGGGGCCGCGATGACCGTGGATTCGCCTGCACGCCAGGGGATGCGGTCGAGCATCGCGGCAAGCGAGGCGATGTCGGTACTGCCACCCCGACGGGCGCCCTTCGGCGTGCCGGTGGTGCCCGAGGTCAGCAGCACGATGCGCCCGGCACGCCCGGGACGTGCGGGACGACGGCCGAGGTTCGGGTTGATGAGCGAGTCCGTCGTGTGCCCCGCGACCGACCCGGTCTCGGTCCACGCGGTGATGCGACGCAGTCCCGGAAGCCGTTGTGCGGCAGGCGCGATGACCGCGTCGAACTCGTCGTCGGCGATCAGCACGTCGGCTCCCTCGCGCTCGAGGACGTCGGCGAGCTGCGGCCCGGCGAAGCCGGTGTTGAGCAACACGGCGTCCGCCCCGAGCCGCGACGACGCGGCGAGCGCCTCGATCAGGCCGCGGTGGTTGCGGCAGAGGATGGCGACGGTGGCGACCGGAGCGCCGGGGAGGTCGCGCAGGCCGACGGCCAGGGCGTCGCAGCGCGCATCGAGCTCACCCCAGGTGAGCTCGCCGGCCTCGTCGACGAGTGCCAGCCCCTGCGGGGCGCGAGCCGCCGCCAGACCGATGCCGCTGACCGGCGACGCGCCGCCGTGGCGACGGAGGTTGAGGCCCATCCGGATGTAGCGATCGAGACGCAGCGTGCCGAGGAAGCCACTGCGGACGAGGGTGCGAACGAGCCACGCGTAGGTCGTGACGCGATCGCGGAGTTGCGTGATCATCGTCGATCTCCTTCGTGGTCAACCGAGGACGGGGAACCGGCGCTCGCGGGCGAGTCCGTCGAGGGCGTGCTGCATGTGTTTGCGGATCATCTGGTCGACCTCGGCGTGGTCGGGATCCGTCCCGAACTCGGCGGTGATGTCGATGGGGTCGAGCACCTGGGTGACCAGCTTCGACGGCAGGGGCACGTTCGGCGGGAAGTGGGCGGTGAGCCCGAACGGGAAGCCGAAGGCGAACGGCGCGCTGTCGACCCGGAGCAGCTTCTGCAGTCCGAGCAGCTTGGCGAGGCTGTCGCCGCGGTTCAGGAAGAGCTGTGTCTCCTGGCCGCCGATGGTGACGATGGGGACGATCGGGACGCCCGCCTCGAGGGCGGTGCGGATGTAGCCGGTGCGTCCGTGGAAGTCGATCGTCGCGGACTGGCTGGTCGGACGGAGCGCCTCCCATTCGCCGCCGGGGAACACGATGGTCGCCGCACCCGCCCGGAGAGCGGCGACGGCGTTCTTGGGGTGCGCCGGGAGGAAGCCGACCTTGCCGAAGATCTGTTTGCCCGCGCCCGTGAAGATGAGGTCGTGGGCGAGGGTGTAGAGCGGACGGTCGGGTCCGAACTCGTCGGCGAACGCGACGCTGATCACCGGGACGTCGAAGGCCATCAGCCCGCCGGAATGGTTGGAGACGAGCAGGGCGCCCCCGTCGGGAACCTTGTCCATGCCCCGGACCTCGGAGCGGAAGTACGTCTTGGCCACGAGCTTGAGGACGGGCAGCACCCGCTTGACCCAGGTCTCGTCGCGTGCGGTGAGGTCGAAGGTATCGGCACTCATCGGGAGCATCTCCTGTGGTTGTGTCCCCGGCTCGAGGGATCACCGCCGGTGGCACCCACGGGTTGGATCACCTGGTGGTCGATGTCACCCGAAACCGGAAACGAGAACACGTTCTAGTGTTTGAATTAGAACACGTTCTAATTCAGGCCTCCACTCTTCGTTACCTATGCCACACCTACTGATCGGTAGACCCCATGGAGTTCATCCTCGAGGACATTTCCGAAGACGAAGTCGCACGTCGACGCGACGTCTACACACCTCTGACCGACACCGTGCGCGACCTCGTCGACGCCGTGATCCGCACCGAGGTGGGCGAGGATGCACTCGCCGACGCCCGGCAGCGGATCGCCGCGATCGTCGCCGACCTGCGCTCGGAGCAGATGGACGGGCCGTACGGCGTCCGGCATACCCGGGAGAACACCGGCATGGCGTGGGGAAACGCGGTGATCGGGGTCCGCAACGCGCTGGCTCCACCGCTCGACGTCGAACACGTCGACGACGGGGTGCGCAGCGAGTTCACCCTGGGCGCCGCCTACGAAGGACCGCCGGGGCAGGTCCACGGCGGGGTGTGCGCGATGCTCCTCGACCATCTCCTCGGCAACGCCGCCAGCTACGAGGGCGCCTGCTACACCGGCACCATCACCCTCCGCTACCTGCGACCGACGCCGCTGGGAACGCTGACCGCGCGGGCGTGGGTCACCGAGGAGACCGGCCGCAAACGCATCGCCCGCGGCACCATCTCCGACGCCGAGGGCGTGACCTGCGAGGCCGAGGGCGTCTTCATCGTCCCGCGCTCCGCGGTCGGCGGCCCCGCGGTGCGCTGGTCGGCAGGCTGACGCGGATGCGCGCCGCGGTCACCGCCACCGACGGGTTCGAGATCGTCGAGGTCCCCGATCCGACGCCCGGGCCCGGCGAACTCGTGCTCCGGGTGGCCGCGAACGGCGTCTGCGGTTCCGACCTGTCCACCGCGCCTTTCCTGCCTCCCGGCACGGTGATGGGTCACGAGTTCGCCGGCGAGGTCGTGGCCATCGGCCCGGCCGACCCCGGCTCCGGCTCCGGCTCCGACGAGGCGCCCGGATTTCGCGTCGGAGATCACGTCGCGTCGATGCCCGTGAGGGGCTGCCACAGATGTCGTGCCTGCCTGACCGGCGACATCGCCCGATGTCCGGCGGCACGCACGCTGGGCTTGGGCGTGCTGCCCGGGGCGCTCGCCGAGTTCGTCGTCGTCGGTGCCGCCGAGAGTGTGCGGGTGGACGGCGCCGACCCGGTGGACGGCGCCCTGGTCGAACCGCTCGCGGTCGGCCTGCACGCCGTGCAGCGAGCGGGGATCGAACCCGCGGACCGTGTCCTCGTGCTGGGCGCAGGCCCGGCGGGAACCGCTGTGCTGCATTGGCTGTCGCGTGGCGTCGCCGGCGAGGTGGTCTGCTCCGATCCGTCGCCCGGTCGTCGAGCAGCGGCCCTCGACGTCGGCGCATCCGCGGCCCACACACCGGAATCGCTGACCGAGCAGATCCGGGACGGATTCGACGTCGTGATCGAATGCGTCGGCAAGCCCGGGATGATCGCGGCGGCGCTCGATGCGGTGCGCACGCACGGCCGCATCGTCGTCGCCGGCGTGTGCCTGGGTGACGACCGTTTCATGCCCGTCGCCGGCATCGTCAAGGAGACGTCGATGCACTTCGTCTCCTACTACACGAAGTCCGAGTTCCGCACCGCCGCCGCCGAGCTCGACCGGGGCGCGGTGGGTTCGTCGACCCTGGTCAGCGAGATCGTCGGACTCGACGCCGTGAACCGGGTGTTCACCGAGCTGTCGGGACCCAATGACCAGCGGAAGGTGCTCATCTCGCCCACCGTCGGGTGACCGGCCGACGTGTCCCGCGTCCTCCGCCGGGCGTACCGTCGTACGGGTGAACACAGCCGTTCCGGAAGCTCCCGTGCCGTTCAGCTCCGACGAGGCCGATCGCGTCCGCGCGGTCTGGCAGGACCTCGACCTGCCGGGCATCGTCGACGTCCACACGCACTTCATGCCGCGTCCGGTCATGGACAAGGTGTGGGCGTACTTCGACTCGGCGGGCCCGCTGGTCGGACGCGAGTGGCCCATCACCTATCGCGCCGACGAGGACGTCCGCGTGTCGACGCTGCGCGAATTCGGGATCCGCGCCTACTCGTCGCTCGTCTACCCGCACAAGCCCGACATGGCGGAGTGGCTGAACGGCTGGGCGAACGACTTCGCCGCCAATCACGAGGACTGCCTGCACACCGCGACCTTCTACCCGGAGGAATCGGCCACCGCCTACGTCTCTCGTGCGATCCAGGCCGGGACACGGGTCTTCAAGAGCCACATCCAGGTCGGCGACTACTCCCCCATGGACTCGCTGCTCGACGGCGTGTGGTCGCAGATCGCCGACTCCCAGGTGCCGGTCATCATCCACTGCGGGTCGGGTCCGGCCCCCGGCCGGTACACCGGACCGGAGCCCATTCGTGCTCTGCTGCACAGGTTCCCGTCGCTGCCGCTGATCATCGCGCACATGGGCATGCCCGAGTACGAGCCGTTCCTCGATCTCGCGCAGGAATACCCGAACGTGCACCTCGACACCACGATGGCGTTCACCGACTTCGCCGAGGAGCTCGCCCCGTCCTCCGCCGAGCTGCGCGCCCGCCTCGCCGACGCCGGGGACAAGGTGCTGTTCGGCAGCGACTTCCCCAACATCCCCTACGGCTACACGCATGCGCTCGAGGTCATCACCGGCCTCGACATGGGCGACGACTGGCTGCGCAATGTGTTCTACCGCAACGGTGCTCGCCTGTTCGGCCTCGGTCAAACGCGGGAGTGACGATCCGGGACCTGGGGGACCCGCGACCCACAGGATCTGAGAAGGACCGGCCGGCATGCGACCCTGGACGAGGTCGCGCACGCCGCCTTGAGCCTCCTGGGCGAGCACAGTGGCGCTATCACCGAAACCACCCTCAACGTCGACGGTGGATCGTCGCCGTACTGATCCGCCCCGTCGAGCGTAGGTTTCGTTCACACGTACGAAATCCCGAAGCCGGGCTCTGATCACCACGTAGTGTGCAATCCGTCGGCGAATCCAGCCCGCGGTTCGCTGACCGCCTCCACTGAACGAGAAAAGGTCGACGATGACACGCGAACTGACCCGCACGGGTCTCCCGATCATCTACAACCCCGGAGAGATGCACACTTCGGTGAGGTCGGCCGAGTCCACGCGTGCACCGAAGGCGTCGGAGACGACGGCGGCTGCAATCGTCTCCGACATCGTCAGTCTCGGTCTGCGCCGAGGGGATCGGCTCCCGGCGGAGAGCGACATGCTCGCCAACTACTCGGTCAGCCGCGAGACCCTGCGTGAGGCGCTGCGCATCCTCGAGGTCCAGGGGCTGATCACTCTCAAGCGCGGCCCGGGTGGCGGGCCCTTCGTGAACGCACTCAACGCCTCGTACCTGGCGCGCACCGCCACGCTGTACTTCCACCTCGCCGGCGCGACCTACGACGAGGTCTTCGACACCTGGAAGATCCTCGAGCCGCCGCTGTCGGCCAAGGTGGCCCGGCTCGAGGACCGCAAGCTCAAGGAAGCCGCCTTCGCCCGCTTCCTGGAGTACGACGTCGACGAACACGAGGCGAGCGAGATCTTCAGTGATCTCAACGATTTTCACGGCGTGATCGCCGAGCTCACCGGGAACCGGGTACTCACACTGCTCACCCAGGCGATCGACCACATCGTCGTCGAGCACGTCCTCGACGCGGGTCGCGACACCGTCGCCGAGGACGACGCGATGAGCCACGACCACGCCGACATCGCCAAAGCGATCATCGCCGGCCGCCCGCGAAAGGCCGAGACGCTGATGCACGACCACATCAGCGAGGTCGTCGAACGGTTCCGGGAGCGCCACCCGGAACGGTCCGACGAGCTCGTCCAGTGGATGTGAGCTACTACAGCACCTGAGACAGGAAGGTGCGCAGGCGATCCGACTTCGCGTCGTCGAAGACCTGTTCGGGGTCACCGGTTTCCACCACGGCACCGTGGTCCATGAACAGCACGTTGTCACTCACGTTGCGCGCGAAGCCCATCTCGTGGGTGACGACGACCATCGTCATCCCCTCGGACGCGAGATCGGCCATGAGCGCCAGCACACCCTTGACGAGTTCGGGGTCGAGGGCCGAGGTCGCCTCGTCGAAGAACATCACCTCGGGTGTCATCGCGAGGGCCCGCGCGATGGCGACGCGCTGCTGCTGACCGCCGGACAGGCGTGCCGGCCGTACGTCGGCCTTCTGGGTCAGTCCGACGATCTCCAGCCGCTTCAGCGCGACCTCGCGGGCCTCGTCCTTGCTGAGCCCCTTGAGTTTCCGGGGCCCGAGGGCGACGTTCTCCACGACCGTCTTGTGCGGGAACAGGTTGAAGTGCTGGAACACCATGCCGATTCGGCGGCGCAGCTCGTCCGGGTTGTCCTTGAGGACCGACCGGCCGTCGAGCAGGATGTCACCCTTGTCGGGCTCGTGCAGGCGGTTGAGCACCCGCAGCAGCGTCGACTTGCCCGATCCCGACGGACCGATGACGGTGGTCGTCGTACCGGCGTCGACCTGGATGTCGACGCCGCGCAGCACGTGATGTTCGGCGAAGGACAGGTGCAGGTCGGTACCGGTCAGCGACACAGCTTTTCGTGTGGTGGTGGCAGGCATTGCCTATCCCTTCTCGACGACGGTGACGGGCAACGGATCATCGTGGACATCGGCCGGCCTACCGGTACGGAGGCGACGGTCGATGTAGTTGACCAGGTGCGTCAGCGGGATGGTCAGGACGAGGTACATGATGCCCGCGGCGACCAGCGGAGACAGGTTTCCGGTCTGCGCGTTGAGGTCTCGGCCGACGGCGAACAGTTCGCGCTGGCTGGCGAGCAGTCCGAGGAAGTAGACCAGCGAGCTGTCCTTGATGAGGCTGATGAACTGGTTCATCAAGGCCGGCAACACACGTCGCACGCCCTGGGGCACCACGACCAGCCGCATGGACTGACGATAGCTGAACCCGATCGCGCGGGACGCCTCGAGCTGGCCCTCGTCGACGCTCTGGATACCCGATCGGAAGATCTCGCCGATGTAGGCCGCCGCGAGGAGCGCCAGGGCGACCGCGCCGAGCCAGTACGGGTTGTTGCCGGTGATCCCCTTGACCACCGGCCCGACGCCGAGGCCGACGATCAGGATGACGACCACCGCGGGCAGACCGCGGAAGATGTCGGTGTACACCCGTGCGGGCCACCGCAACCAGCGGGAGCGGGAGATGCCGCACAGCGCCAGGATCATGCCCAGGATGGTGCCGAGCACGCCGGACACCACCGACAGGATGAGCGTGTTGACCAGGCCGGTCTTGATCAGTTCCGGGAAGGACTTCTCGTACAGGTCCCAGTTGAAGAAGGTGTCGCCGAGCTGCTGGAGCGTGGACTTGGGCTTGGTGGCCTCGGTGGGGCCGGCGTTCTCGGCGTTCTCGGCGGCGATCGCGGCGATGTCGGGGAGTTCGGGTTCGGGAGCTGCCTTGCTGCCCGGCTTCCAGCCCTCGGGCAGTTCGCGCGGCACCCAGTCGACGTAGAGCTCGGCGTAGGTGCCGTCGGCGATTATGGCGTCGAGCCCGGAGTTCAGGGCCTCGACGAGCTTCGGCTTGTTCTTGCCGACCGCCCACGCGACGAAGTTGTTGACGCTGAAGGTGTTCTCGACGATCGCGGTGCCGTCGCCCTCGCGGACGGCGCCTTCCGCCTGTTGCGACGGCGCGACCCACGCGTCGACCTGGCCGCTCTTGAGGTTGGCGTAAGCGGTTGCGTAATCGGGGAACTTGACCGGGTCGAGTCCGAGGGTGTTGACGACGTAGTCGTCCTGGACCGTGCCCTGGACGACGGCGATGCGGGTCGAATCGGAGAGGTCCCCGAATCCCTTTATGGAACCGTTCGTGGGGGCGACGAGAGAGAAGTAGCCGAAGTCGTAGCCATTGGTGAAGTCCACGGTCTTGCGACGGTCGTCGGTGGTGGTGATCGACGACGACCCGACGTCGAACCGGTTGTTCGCGACCTGCGAGAGCAGACCGGCGAACTCGGTGCCGTTGAACTCGATCTGCAGACCCAGCTTCGCGGCGATGGCCTTCATGAGTTCGTTGTCGAAGCCGGTGAAGTTGCCTGCGCTGTTCACACAGATGCTGGGCCCGGCGTCGGACAGCGTGCCGACGGAGATCTTGCCCGGCGCCAGCAGTTCGAGCGCACCGATGTCGATCTGGTCGATCGGCGTCGTGTTCGGGGTGGTGTATTTGTCCTCACCGCCCTGTTCCGCGGCAGCCAGGTTGACCGGCGCCGCCGATGCGGACGCGAGCCCCGCCGGGGCGCAGCTGTCTTCGGGGGCGGCGTGCGCCGGCGCTGGTCCGCCGAGGATGGTCAGCATCCCGACGATGGCGGCCGTCAGCGCCAGCGCGAGGATTCGAACCACGCGCGGAGCGGCTCGATGAGCGCGAGGAGATCGGTGGTTGGACACCACTCGGACCCTAGCCCGACCCCGCGGTCACGTCCCAAATTTTTGCTCACCGGTGAGCGTAACCCCACTGAACTGGGGTTATATCTCCGAGCCGCCGGGGCAGGTGACACGGATCGGTACGGCCGGCCTCACTGAGGGCTGGCGAGACCAGTCCGCGTACGCAGGTGTGGCGATTCGTATCGTTGGGCGATACGAATCGCTACATCTGGTCTCAGCCCCGCGCAGCGATCCGCGCCTGGACCTCGGGGCGTCGGAGCGGGGGAACCGTCTTCGGCGGTTGACGACGCTCGGGCAGGGCGTCGAGCAGGGTGCGGGTCGCTGCGGTGACGGCGACCACCGCGGCCTCGAAGGCCTCGGCGTTGGCCGGCGACGGGTGCCGCACGCCGCTCACCTTGCGGACATACTGCCGCGCGGCCGCCTCGACCTCGTCGGCCGTGGCGGGCGGTTCAAGTCCGCGGAGTTCGGTGATGTTGCGGCACATGGCGGTTCCCTTCGCAGGTGGGGTCTCCTGCGGTCGTCGCCGGCCGGGCCGATGTCCTCAGTCGCCGATCTTGACGACCGCCTTACCCAGAATCCGCCCTTCGGCCAGATCGGTCAACGCCTCGGGCAGCTGATCCAGCGAATAGGTGACGTTGACCTGCGGGGTCATGCCGTCGGCGATCATCTGGCTGAGCTCCTCGTGCAGCTTCGCCGGAAGGTTCAGCTCGGGATGGGTGCGCACGTACTCGCCCCAAGCCGCGCCGACGACGGCGATGTTGCGGAAGAGAACGCGGTTGAGCTTCACCGTCGGGATGCCACCCGCGGCGAAGCCGACGACGACGTAGCGTCCGTCCGGCGCGACCTGGCGCAGCGCCTCGTCGAAGACCTCACCGCCGGACGGATCGATCATGACGTCGACACCCTTGGGTGCGACCTCCTTGAGCTTGTCGCCCCAGCCCTCTTCGAGCTGCACGATCTCGTCGGCACCGGCGCTCCGCAGCAATTCCTCGGCACCCTTGCGGTGCACGATGGCGACAACCTTCGCGCCCATGGCCTTGGCGACCATGATCGACGCGGTACCGACGCCGCCGGCGGCACCCAGCACACCGACGACCTCACCCGGCTGGGTATGTGCGCGGGTCTTCAGCGCGAACAGCGCGGTCTGGTAGTTGATGCCCATCGCCGAGCCCTGCTCGAAGCTGAGCCCCTCGGGCAGCGGCAGCAACTGCTCCGGCGCCGCCGCCACCTGCTCGGCGAAACCGCCGACGATCGAGGCGACGAGGACCTTGTCCCCCACCTTCACCGACGATCCCTCGGGAGCCGACCGCACCACGCCCGCGACCTCGGTACCCGGGGTGAACGGGGTGGGCACACGGAGCTGGTACTTCCCCTGACTCATCAGGAGGTCCGGGAAACACACCCCGCACGACTTGACGTCGACGACGACCTGGCCGTCGGCGGGCGTGGGGTCGGGAACCTCGGTCAATTCGAGTCCGGAAGGGCCTGTCTCTGCACTGAGTACCTGAGCTTTCATATCGCTCACCCTACGCGGCGCCCCTCACACACCCGATAGGATCTGTGCCATGTCACAGTCCACAGCGCCGTCGCCGAACGCCCCCTCCCCCGAACGCCGCCGAGTCGCCGACGAGGCACCCGGCTTCATGCCGCTCGACGAGGCGCAGACGCTGTTCGAGATCGCCGGAGAGTATCTGTCACAACCGGATTCGACGAAGGTCGGCGTGGAGATCGGCACCTACTGCGGTAAGTCCACGGTCTTCCTCGGTTCCGCGGCCGAGGCCAACGACGCCGTCCTCGTCACCGTCGACCACCATCGCGGCTCCGAGGAGCACCAGCCCGGCTGGGAATACCACGACGAATCGCTGGTCGACCCGCACACCGGCACGCTCGACACCTCGGCACGTTTCCGCCGCACCATGTTCGACGCCGGACTCGAGAAGACCGTCGTCGGACTCCTCGCACCGTCGACGGTCGCCGCCCGTGTCTGGGGCAAGCCCGCCGACTTCGTCTTCATCGACGGCGGTCACAGCATGGAAGCCGCCCAGAACGACCTCGACGGCTGGGCTCCGTGGGTACGCATCGGCGGTGCCCTGCTGATCCACGACGTCTTCCCCGATCCAGCCGACGGCGGACGGCCGCCCTACGAGATCTATTGCCAGGCGCTGGAAACCGGCCAGTTCACCGAGGTCCGGGTGGAGGGCTCGTTGCGAGTGCTCCGACGCGACTCCGGCGAGGTGGGAGCACCGCTGACGCCGAAGGTCTGACTCGGCGGGCCAGGTATTCCCGCTGGACTGTTTCCTTTCCGCTTATTGTGCTCAATTGGCGGGAAGGAAACCGATAAGCGGGAACGTCTACTACCGAACGCCGTTGCCAGCACCAGGATCTGCGCGATTGTGCGTCGGACGGAATTGTCGGTGCCCGATCGTATGGTGTTGGCATGGCTTTCGAGTTCGACACCATCGACCCCGTCGGGGATTCCCTGACACCGGTGTCGACGTGTTCGGCCCGCTGGCCGGATTGTCGGCCGAGGCACTCGTCAGCACCGCCGCCTACTCGGCATCGATGAACGCGGCCAACACCTGCCGCACCCTGATGGCGGCCAGCCTGCTCCACGAACAACGCGAAGAGGACTACCTACACCGGCGCAGCGAACTGCACTCCGGCCGAGCGAACTCGATCAACGACCTACTCGATACGACGGCCGACGCCTTGGCCGGTGGTGACCCGTATACGGAATACGGACCCAACGGATTCGAACAGGCCACCGCCGAACTCGGTGCCGCACTGAACGTCACCGCCGCCGAAGCGCGCGACCTCATCCGCACCGGCGACGCGATGCGCTACCGACTCCCGCTGACCGGCACCGCACTGGCCTGCGGACGAATCGACCTGGGCCGATTCCTCATCGCACTCAAGCGCACCGACTTCGTCGATGATGCCACCATGCCAATCGTCGACGCACACCTGGCCGAAGCGATCCTGGCCCGTGAACCGATGTCGACCACACGATTCACCGCACTGGTCGATCAGATCGTGCACAAACATGCTCCCGACGCGGTCCGCCGACGCAACGACCACGCCACCCGCGACCGCGGAGTCACCATCCGACCAGACCGGTTCCAACCCGGCCAGTCCCGCCTCGCCGGCCACCTACCCCACACCGACGCCGCCGCACTCAACGCACAACTGACCGCCATCGCCAACAGCGTCCACCCCCGAGATGGACGCACCATGAATCACCCCAGGTTTGATACCGCTTCCTTCTGAGTCAGGAAGGATGAGCACATGCCTAAGAAAATCGACCCGGAGGTCCGTTCGAGGGCCTTGCGGTTGCTGGAGACCCACGGCGGCGAGTACACGTCGTTGACTGCCGCGGCCGAAGCGATCGCCAAGCAGGTCGGTGTCGGCGGGGAGACGGTACGTCGATGGGCCGTACAAGCCCAGATCGATGCCGGCGCCCGCTCCGGGACCACTACGAAGGAGTCCGCCGAGATCAAGCGCCTCAAGGCCGAGAACAAGCAGTTACGAGAAGACGTTGCCATTCTGAAAGCAGCGACAACTTTCTTCGCGGGGGAACTCGACCCCCGCAACCGATGATCGTGGCGTTCATAGATCAAATGCGCGCCAACGGGTTTGCGGTCGAGTCGATCTGCCGGGTCCTGCGTGGGCAGGGCTGCCAGATTGCCGCACGAACCTACCGGGCATGGCGATCACGCACGCCTGCCGCACGGACGGTCTCTGATGCCCACGTCGTCGATGCGGTGCGCACTGTCGTCTGGCGCACCGGTGACGACGGCCGGCGGAAGATGACTCCCGAGGGCCTCTACGGGCGGGTGAAGATGCGCGCCCATCTGCATCGCACAACTCTGCCTGGGGTGTCCTATGGCGCCGTTGATCGAGCGATGAAAGTGTTAGGCCACCAAGGAATTCGACGGTCGAAGGGAGTCCGAACGACCGTCAGATCCGCTGATGGTGTCCGCGCGGAGGATCTGTTGAACCGACAGTTCAGTGCTGCCGAACCGAACCGGGTTTGGGTGACCGATTTCACCTACTGCCGGACCTGGGCTGGGTGGGTGTATGTGGTGTTCATCATCGACGTGTTCTCCCGTCGAATCGTGGCATGGCATGCCTCGACATCGAAGTCGGTGGAGTTGGTGACAGTCCCGCTTCGGATGGCACTGTGGCAGCGCAATCGGGAAGGGCATCCGGTGAAAGCTGCTGAGCTTATTCATCATTCGGATGCCGGAAGTCAGTACACATCGGTTACACTGACTGAGCGTCTGCGACTCGAAGACATCGCAGCGTCGATCGGATCGGTCGGGGACGCCTACGACAACGCGCTGGCCGAGTCGGTGAACGGCTTGTACAAGACCGAGTGCATCCGGACCACGATCTTCCACTCCGGCCCGTACCGGACGATCTCCGACGTCGAGTTCGCGACCGCTGGTTGGGTCGACTGGTACAACAACAGCAGGTTGCACTCGAGTATTGGCCAGATTCCCCCGACCGAGTTCGAAACGCTCCACTACGCTGGCCTCGGCCCCGAGGACCAGCCCACATTGGAGGCGGCACAAAACCTAGGGTGATTCACCATCGCTCAACGCCGCGCCGATGCCCTCCTCGCCCTGGCCCACGGCACACGAACCCTGATCTGCCAGTGCCCCGACTGCACACCCGCACCCGCCGAGCACGACCTCGACACCCCTACACCCGACGACGAGCCCACCGATCACAACGAACCCACACCCACGCCGGCCGAAACGGCCACCGCCGCAATCGACTCCGACACCGCCACCGAACCGGATGCCGCTCCCGAACCGGATGCCGAATGCTCGTGCAGCTGTACCGGTTGCGGTGCGCCCTGCCCGACTTTTCACATCATCGGCAATCTGACCACGCTGATGGGTCTCGACAACGATCCCGGCATGCTCGACGGCCACGGACTCGTCGACGCCGACACCATGCGCCGCCTGCTCGCCGAGGCCCACCGCATCGTCGTCACCACCGGCATCCGCGACGAACCCAGCGACGCCGACGCCCAGGCCGCTGCAGCCGCGACCCGGTACGTCCCCAGCCGCAAACTCCAATCCCTGGTACGGGCCGGGGAACTGTGCTGCACCTTCCCCGGCTGCAACCAACCGGTATGGGCCGTCGACCTCGACCACACCCACCCGTACGACCACCGCAACCCCGACCGCGGCGGAAAGACCAGCGAGCGCAACCTCAAACCGTTGTGCCGGTTCCACCACCGCATCAAAACCTTCGGAAACTGGCGCGACCACCAGGACGACTACCTCGCCGTGTGGTTCGAAGCCCCCACCGGACACACCTACCTGGGCAACCCGTTCACCGGACGAGACCTGTTCAACTCGCTGAGAACACAACCACCCGATCACCCCGCCCGGCAACGCCTCGCCGACGAGCGCACCGCCCGCACCACAACTCACCGTCGACAACTCGACGAATGGGACACAGCCAACCCACCTCCCTTCTGAAGCGGAGCACATGGGTGGGTGGAGGCTGAGCTCGCTAATCAGGGAGCGCAGCGTCCAGCATCGCCCGCGCTTTTCCGAGGACGTCGGGATATCGCTTGAGGTGGGCGCCACCGTTCACGTCGAAGGCCGCGCCGGTGATCCACCGCGCCTTGTCGGAAGCGAGAAAGACGATGGTATCGGCGATCTCGGCGGGTTCGCCGCTGCGTCCGAGCGGGGTGTTCTCGATGTACTCGTCGGTGAGACCCGGAACGAATCCGATGCCCTCGGTCAGCGGGGTCTCGACCAGGCCCGGCGACACCGCATTGACCCGAATCCTGCGCTCCGCCAACTCCATCGCGGCGACCTCGACGAGCATCAGCACACCCGCCTTCGACGCGCAGTACGAACCCATCCCGGCGCCCGGTTGCCGCCCGTTGAGTGATGCGATGCAAGTGATCGAACCACCGTCGGCGATCCGACGGCCGGCGTGTTTGATCACCAGGAACGTACCGGTGAGGCAGACGTCGACGGTGTGACGCCAGGCGCTCAACTCGAGTTCGGTCAGGGCGCCCGGATCGGACAGTCCGGCACAGTTCACCACGGTGTCGAATTCCCCCACCGCGTCGAACGCCGCGATCACCGACTCCTCGTCGGTGACATCGACCCGCAATGCGCGGACCGTGTCACCCCGCTCGGCCGCGACCTTCTCGGCACGGTCGACGTCGACATCGGCGACGACGACCTCCACTCCTTCGGCCGACAGCGCGTCGACCGTCGCGAGCCCGATTCCCGACGCCCCGCCGATGACGATCGCGCGCTTCACCGAGCGCTCACCGCCTCGGCGGCGAGCTTGCGGTTGAGGAACGAGATCGCATGGCCCACACACGGTTCGAACCAATCGTTGCCCTCGAAGACGTCGAAGTGATCGCACGGGTAGTGCCGCACCTCGGCGCGTGCCTTGAACGCCGCCTTCGCCGCGGCGTGAGGAGGTGCGGCCGAGTCGTAGTCGGCGATCTGGACGAGCACCGGGGCGTCGAGCTCGTGGACATGTTTGTCTGCCCGGAACCCGCCGATCTCCAGACCCACCGACGCATCGACCTCGTTGCGCCACGATGGTCCGGCGATCGCCAGGTAGCTCTCCAGGAACCCGGGAGCGGTCAGTGCCGCATCACGGTCCCCGGGCTTGCCGACGACCCGCATCATCTTCGGGCCGCGCCCCAGCTTCGACGACACCGCACTCGCCACCGCCGACGCGGTGGAACGCGCGATGGCCGCACCCCCGACCTGGTTGTAGGCGACGCGACCGGCCGCCAGCCCGTTGACGAGTGGGATCACCGAGATCACCGCCGCGATGTCGGTACGGCCGCCCGCGACCGTCAGCGCGTGGCCGCCCGATTGCGAAACGCCCCAGAGGATCACCCGATCCGGATCGACGCCGGGTTGCTGCTTGGCGGCCACGATCGCCGCCCGGTAGTCGTCGGCCTGGCGCTCCAGCGAGATCTGCTGTCGCGGTTGCCCACCAGAGAGTCCGAAACCGCGGTAGTCGAAGGCGAAGACCGCGAGACCCGCCTCCGAGAATCGCTGCGCGAACGGTGCGAGACCCGAATCCTTGGTGCCCGCGAATCCGTGCGCCATCACGACGACGGGGCGTTTGCCGTCGATCTCGAAAGGCGAGCTCGACGAACCGGCGAAGAACCAGGCGTCGCATTCGGTGCCCGCCGACGGGAAACGGACGGTCTGCGCTCCGGACGGTGTGGTCATGCGGTGGCCTCCGAGGTGGTTGCGGCCGGGACTGTCTCTGCCACGCCCGGCCAGGTCATCGGCCCCTGCGCCTGCGCACGGCGCCGGCCGTCGGGAATCTCCTTGGTACGCATGTTGTGTTCGTAGAGGTAGTGGTCGAGCTGCTGCGTGTGCCGCGCGCTCTGCACCATGTGACCGGTGAAGAACTGCGTGTCCGCAGCGATCGTGTCCCGCATCTCCGCGATCGATGGCGGCCGGTAATGACCGGTGGCGTACGCACCGATCAGGCGGGCCTGGCATTCGACGAACGGGAACAACGTCGGGACCGCCTGTGCGAAGCCGGCGAACACGAGATCGTCGATGCCCGGGTAGAACATCCGCTTGTACAGGTCGATGCGGTTGTCCGGCGCGCTGATGAAGTCGGGATCGAAGAACGGGAAGGTGATGTTGTATCCCGTTGCGTAGATGATGATGTCGAAGTCGTCGGAGCTGCCGTCGTCGAAGTGGACCGTCGAACCGTCGAGTCGGCTGACGTTCGGTTTCGCGATGACATCGCCGGAGCCGAGTCGCAACGGCAGTTCCACCGACTGCGTCGGATGTGCCTCGAAGAACTTGTGATTCGGCGTCGGCAGACCGTAGTCCTCGGGACGGCCGGCCGTGACCGGCTGCATGATCTGGACGAACTTCCGCTGCCACGACATCGGGATGTGGGGTGAGGTCTTGTAGTACTTGTCCGCGGGCTTCCCGCCGAAGTACTTCGGCACGATCCAGGCACCGGAACGCGTCGACAGCGTCAGCTTGTTGTCGAGAGCCTTCGACGACAACTCGACGGCGATGTCGGCCGCACTGTTCCCCAGACCGACGACGAGAATGCGCTTACCCGAGAAGTCATGTGGCGTGCGCGGATCGATGTAGTGGTGCGCATGCATCTCGATACCGTCGAACTCGCCCGGGAAGTTCGGGAAACGCGGATCCCAGTGATGACCGTTGGCGACGACGAGGAGATCGAAGCGGCGTTGTTCGCCGTGCTGGGTCTCCAGCTCCCAGCCACCGCCGTCGAGTCGTCGTGCATGCTCCACGCCGTTGGTGAACTCGATCGACGAGGTGAGATCGAAGGCCTCCGCGTAGGCGTCGAGGTACGCCTTGATCTGCGTGTGATGGGGAAAGTCGGGGTAGTCGTCGGGCATCGGGAAGTCCCGGAACGACAACTGGTGTTTCGAGGTGTCGATGTGCAGCGACCGGTACGCGCTGCTGTGACCGTTCGGATTGCCGAACGCCCAGTTGCCGCCGATGCGGTCGGAGCTCTCGAAGCAGGTGTACGGGACGCCGTAGTCGGTGAGCATCTTGCCTGCGGTCAGACCGCTGATCCCGGCGCCGATGATCGCGGTGGTCGGTAAACGCACGCTGCCCCCTCTGGACAAACCTCAGTGATGATCAAACATCGCGTGTAGACACAATCTGGTTAGTGTCTACACGATGGCCGGGGCCGTGTACACAGATTCCGCGAACTGTCTACGGTCTTGTTAGTCTTCGCCGGAGCACGCATGACAGACAGGCACCCCAGACGACGAGCGACGCAGGAGAACCCGTGACCGAGACAACCACCCCGTCGGTCCACGACCGGTTGCTCGACGCCACCGAGAAACTGCTGGCCGAGAAGGGCATTCGCGCGACCACGATGCAGCAGGTCGCCGAGTCGGCAGGGGTGTCGCGCGCATGGCTCTACCGGCACTATCCGGACAAACCGTCCATGGTCGGGGCGACCATCGTCCGGCTCACCGAATCGTTCTGGCGAGACGCCCGGGCGGCGCTCGACGACCTCGACGACCTCGCCGGCCAGCTCACCGCCGGCGTGCGGATCGGGCGCGGCGCCTACGACGACCCCGGAACCCTCCTGATGCGGCTGCGCACCGAGGAGCCGACGGAGTTCGCCGAATGCGCCGGCGTCGGCGTCGTGAAGCTCGTCCCCGACCTCGCCGGTTTCTGGTACCCCTACGTCGAGGCAGCCGCCCGACGCGGCGAGATCCATCCCGGACACGACCTCCACGAGGCCGCGGAATGGGTTGCGCGCGTGCTGATCAGCCTCGGCACGTCACCGGGCGAGACCATCGACATCGACGACGCCACGCAGGTCCGGCGCCACCTCGACCGGTTCGTGATGCCCGGCCTGCGCACCGACCCCGCCAGCGGAATCGAAACCGGCACATCAACCGCTGGTTGAATAGGTCCGAGACGGCGGACCGAGGACCGTATCGAAACCCGCACCACCGAACTGTACGGCGACTGGTTTCGATACGACTCGTCGCAGGCTCCTCGCCTACTCACTCAACCAGCAGGGGCCTCTAGATCTACTGACCCCGGGACGTTGGGGCCGCCGTCGGCGAGTCCGCGTGGAAACAGATCGGCGCCGATCCACGGTTCGGTGGCTACCGACAAAGACCGACCGGCAGCTCCCGATCATCGAGCTGACAGCCAAATAGCCACAGCCCCACCCTTTTTCGGCAAACCCACCACCCCCGAAGGTGGTGGGTTCGCCGAAAAAGGGTGGATGTGCCGGACGTCAGGCCGCAGCCACCTGCCGAATGGTTCGGTGATCAGGCCTTCGAGGAACGCGGCGCCACCGACGATTCCGCAGCTCAACGTGTGACGAGTGTTCCGCGGAACACTCATGCCGGGCCGGCGCACGCTGTTGACCCGACCCCGACTCCGCACCAGCGAACTTCCGCGCTACCCCGTACCCGACCTGGCGGGTCGAAACAGCTAAACTGCCGCCGGGACGAGACCCAGCTTCCCGGACAGCTTGGCGAGGTACCCGGTGGCACGTTCCACGGAGTCGTCGGGAAGGCCGTACAGCACGGTGGTGACACCGAGCTCGCGCCACTTCTCCAGCTTCTCCGCGACCGGCTTGAAGTCGAGGACGACGATGTCGGGCTGACCTTCGCGACCGGCGTCGGACCAGATCTGCTTGAGCAGTGCGACGGAGCCCTCGATGTCCTCTTCGCCCGGCGTGGTGATCCAGCCGTCGGCGCTGCGGGCGATCCACTTGAAGTTCTTCTCGTTGCCGGCCGCACCGACCTGCACGGGGATGTGCGCCTGCGTCGACTTGGGCCAGGCCCAGCTCGGTCCGAAGTTCACGAACTCGCCGCTGTACTCGGCCTCTTCCTGCGTCCACAGGGCCCGCATCGCCTCGAGGTATTCGCGCAGCATGGTCCGACGCCGCTTCGGCGGCACGTTGTGATCGGAGAGCTCGTCCAGGTTCCACCCGAAGCCGACGCCGAGAGTCACCCGACCGTCGGAGATGTGATCGAGGGTGGCGATGGTCTTGGCCAGCGTGATCGGGTCGGACTGCACCGGCAGCGCCACAGCGGTCGCCAAGCGGATGCGTTCGGTGACGGCGGCCGCGGCGGAGAGCGACGTCCACGGGTCGAGGGTGCGCATGTACCGGTCGTCGGGCAGGGTCTCGTCACCGGTCTGCGGGTGCGCGGCGTCGCGACGGGTGGGGATGTGCCCGTGCTCGGGAACGTAGTACGACGCGAAGCCGGCATTCTCGATCAGCGGCGCCAGGATGTGCGGCTTGAGGCCGCGATCGCTGGTGAACTGCACGATTCCGAAATCCATGAGGCCTCCCCGGGCGCCGTTGCGTACCGCCTCGACAGAACCGGACGGTTGACTGGACACCAGTCTAGGTGATGGGCGCCACAGAGACCAGGGGTTTGCCCTTCGAGGCTCGTCGCTTGCGCTCCTCGCACCTAGTAATAGCTGGAAGGGCTGGTAACTGGGACATCCTCCTGTTGTGGTCGTAAGGGCTTGGTTATCCCAACCACAAAAGGAGGATGTCAATGTCTCAGGCTAGTCGTTTGAGTCGAGGAGACAAGCGTCGTAACGATCGGATCAGTCGATTCCGTGGCATCGTGCGGCGCGACTACGCGGTCGTCGCGATCGATCTGGCCGCGAACAAACAAGTCGTGGCTGTCACCGATCACGACTCCCGCATCGTGGCACGCAGAACCTTTCACTGTGCGCCACGGCAGTTGGCCACCGCGATCGAGTGGAGCCGCACCCATGCCACCGCTGCCGGGTTCGCCGGCATTGTCCTCGCGTGTGAGCCGACCGGGCATCGCTGGAAAACGGTGCGCGACCTTGCTGCTGCGGTCGGCGTGGCGGTGGTGTGTGTCCAACCGATCGCCGTCGCGCGGGCTCGTGAGACCGAAGACTTCACCCACGACAAATCCGATGACAAAGATGCTCTGCTGATCGCGCGATTGACCACTCAACTCCACATCTATCTGCCCGAGCCGGCCGAGGAACAGTGGACCCGGCTCCGTCACCTCGGCGTGCGCCGCGCTCAACAACTCACCCGCCGAGGCGCAGCACGCCAACAAGTCCGCGACATGCTCGACAGTGCCTGGCCGCACGCCCTCGACTGCGCCCGCCGGCCGCTGGACTCGGCGACCTGGCTGGCCACGATGGCCGTGAGCGGCTGCGACCCGACCGCGGTGACCTCGCTGGGAGACCGCGACCACGCCGCCACCCAGTTGCGTGAACGGGTACGCACCGAACTGCCCCACTGGGGTGCCCGCCGGATCAACAACCGCATCCTGACCGCGATCATCGACACCGCCTTCGACATTGGTAACCAACCGATCGAGGCCGGGGCGCTGGAACGGGCCCACTACGCCCTCGGCGACTACCAGCACGCCGCCACACAATGCGACACCGCCGAAACCCACATGCTCGCCGTCCTCACCGACCTCGGCCTGGACGAGTTGGCCGGTTCCATCCCCGGCGTCTCCAAAGTGTCGGTCGCGGCGATCCTCGCCGAAACAGGCAACCTCGCCCGC
This sequence comes from Gordonia westfalica, assembly GCF_900105725.1. Taxonomy (NCBI): domain Bacteria; kingdom Bacillati; phylum Actinomycetota; class Actinomycetes; order Mycobacteriales; family Gordoniaceae; genus Gordonia; species Gordonia westfalica. The sequence goes on along the minus strand of NZ_FNLM01000036.1, from coordinate 682,975 downwards.
TTCGATTCCGCACGCGCGGTAGTCAAACACGCCGGCCTGTGCCCCCGGGAAAACTCCTCCGGCGCCTACCGCGGCACCACCACCATCAGCGGCCGCGGCCGACCACTGTTACGAGTCGCGGCCTGGCGAGCGGCGTTCGCCGCACTCACCCACAACGAGGTCTACGCCACCCGCTACCGACACCTGACCAACCGAGAAACCAGCACACTCAAACCCAACCAAGCCCGGGTAGCCATCGCCGCAGCACTGCTCCGCCAACTGTTCGTCGTCATCACCACCGCCACCCCGTGGAACCCCGACATCGCCGCCGGCCGTACCCGACCCGCAGAAAGGACCGCCGCCTGACCCTCACCCCTTGCGACCGGGACAAGCTCGCCGCACCTTGGGAACAAACCCGACCCTGAGCCTGAGCAGTCCCCGCCCGGCGTGAACCAAGCTCGAATGAAGGCTGTTGGGTACCAACCCGTTTGCCCGCTAGGTAGAGCACACGCCCGGCATCGACCCCGGCCGATCAAACCTCAACCCCGCCACACACCCGCAGCCACCCAGGCCGACGGGACACACCCCCACGCCCACACCCACCACAGGACCCAATTGACACAACCCTCATAGGCTGCTCAGGGAGCGACGGGGACGCTTGCGCTCCTCGCACCTCAGGGAGCGACGGGGACGCTTGCGCTCCTCGCACCTCAGGGAGCGACCCGGGCGCTTGCGCTCCTCGCACCTCAGGGAGCGACCCGGGCGCTTGCGCTCCTCGCACCTCAGGGAGCGACGGGGACGCTTGCGCTCCTCGCATTCCAGGGAGCGACGGTCCGCCTAGGGCGCGACGGCCAGCCGCTGCCGCACGTCGCGGAAGATGCCGTTGGCGACGCTGGTGCGACTCACGGCGTCGGCCGCCAGGACGACGGCCGCGGAGGTCCAGCAGCTCTTCTCCACCGGCCAGCGCTTGCCGTCGGCGAAAACCAGTCCGGTCCAATACGATCCGTCGGGATCGCGCAGGTGCTGGATGGACGCGATGAGTTCGATGGCGTCGGCGGTGTCCCCGAGGGAATCGAGAGCCAGTGCGAGCTCACATGTTTCGGCACCGGTCACCCACGGGCGGTGGTCGACGCACCGGACACCCTTGCCGGGGACGACGAACTCGCTCCAGCGGCGGGCGATCAGCTTCTGCCCCTCCTCGCCGCGCACCGCGCCACCGAGGATCGGGTAATACCAGTCCATCGAATGCTCGGACGGGGGCGTGAAGATCTCCCATTCGGCGTCACGAGCGGTGTCGGCACGGATGGCGTCACCGAGCTTGGTGTGCGCGGCGATCCAGGCGTCGTCGGGCTGGTCCATCTCGCCGGCGATCCGGATCGCGCAGTCCAGGGCCTGGAAGATGCTGGCATTACCCGTGATCAGTGCTTCGCCGAACATCGCGCCGGTGCGGTGGTCGCCACCCCACCGGAACGCGCCGTCATCCCGCTGGAAGCGGAGCACGCAGTCGATGGCCGACCAGACCACCGGCCACATCCGTTGCAGGAAGGCCTCGTCGCCGGTGATCAGGTAGTGATGCCAGACCCCGACCGCGATGTAGGCACAGAAGTTGGAGTCGGTCCCGGCATCCTCGACCTTGCCGCACACGGTGCGGATCGGCCAGGAGCCGTCGGACCGCTGCTTACGCCGCGACCACTCGTATGCCGCTTCGGCTTCGGCATGAAAGCCGGTCACCGACAACGCCATCGCCGATTCGATGTGATCCCAGGGATCGGTCTGTCCGCCGGGGAACCACGGCAGTGCACCGGATTCCTCCTGCATGCCGACGATCGCCGCGCCGGTGGCGCGCATCTGCTCGGCGGTGACCACTCCAGGGACAGCCGGAGCGGCCGTCATGAAGACGCAGCAGTCTCGGGCTTACGGAGATACAGGGCCACGGACTTGCCGATGATCGGGTTGAGCACCTGCTCACCCACACGGGTCAGCCACGGCTTGCTCATCATGTCCCAGACGAGCAGCTGATGGTAGCCCTTGACCAGCGGATTGTCGTTGTTCTCCACGCCGACAGCGCATTTCAGCCACCAGTACGGTGCGTGAAGAGCGTGAGCGTGATCGGTTCCGGTGACCTCGAGGCCCGCAGTGCGCAGCTTCCCGGCCAGTTCGGACGCCTTGTAGATGCGGACGTGTCCACCCTCGACCTCGTGGTACTCGTCCGACAGGGCCCAGCAGACCTTCTCCGGCCAGTACCGCGGCACCGTCACGGCGGCCACCCCACCGGGCTTGAGGACGCGGACCATCTCGCTGATCGCGCCCTCGTCGGTCGGGATGTGCTCCAGGATCTCGGACATGAGGACCACGTCGAAGCTGTTGTCCGCGTATGGGAGACGCAGTGCGTCGCCGACCTCGGCGCGCGCCTTGGCCGAGGCGGGCACATGCCCTTCGGCCGTCATGGCGTCGAACATCTCCGCGACATCGGCCATGTCGCTCTCCGACATGTCGAAGGCGATGACATCCGCTCCGCGGCGGAACATCTCGAAGGAGTGTCGTCCCTGACCCGCCCCGATGTCGATCGCCTTGGTGCCCGGGCCCACGCCCAGACGGTCGAAATCAACTGTCAGCACTCGATGTCCCTTCTGTTGCTCGCCGGTGTCCGGCCAGCACGGTTTCGTAGTGAGCCGCCGTCTTCGCGGCCACCGCTGCCCAGCTGTAGTTCTCCTCGGCGCGGCGCCGTCCCCCCGAGCCGAGACGAGCCCGCAGCTCGGCGTCGTCGAAGAGCCGTCCGATCGCCTGCGCCAGGCGCCCGGAGTCCCTCGGCGGCACCAGCAACGCGGCTTCCTCGCCGGTGCCGACGACCTCCGGGATCGCACCGGCGCGCGTCGCGACGAGTGGTGTTCCGCAGCTCATCGCCTCGACCGCCGGCAACGAGAAACCCTCGTACAGCGACGGCACACAGGCGACCTCGGCCGAGGCCAGGAGCTCCGCGATCTCGGAGTCCTCGAGTCCCGAGACCACCGACACCCGATCGCCGATGGCCAGATCTTCGATCATCTTGGCAGACGGTCCATTCGGGTCCAACTTGGACACCAGTACCAGTTTCACGTCGTCGCGTTCGGCGGCGAGCTTCGCCACCGCCTCGAGCAGGTACGACACACCCTTGAGCGGCGCATCGGCGCTCGCGACACAGACGATCCGACCCGGCACGCGTTCGGCACGGGGCGTGAAGATCTCGGTGTCGACGCCGAGCGGGATCGTCGTGATGCGGCCCGACGGGATGTCGAAGGCCTTGCGGATGTCGACCTCGCTGCTGCGGGACACGGTGAGCAGCTCCGGGATTCGGCGGGAGACGCGTCCCTGCATCCGCAGGAAGGAATGCCAGCGCCACGCGGTGATCTTGCGCCAGCCCTTGGCCGCCCGCACCGCGAGGGTGCGGTCACGGGTGATCGGGTGGTGGATCGTCGCGATCAGCGGGAAGCCCGCCTTCTGGATCTCGAGCAACCCGTAACCGAGACACTGGTTGTCGTGCACGATGTCGAAGTCGTCGCGCCGGTCCTTCAGCAACCGGGCGACCCGGAGACTGAAGGTGAGCGGCTCGCCGAAGCTCGCCGTCCACATCGACCCGACCTCGAGCAGGTCGATCCAATCGCGGTACTCACCCAGCCCCGGGGTACGGAACGGATCCGGCTCGTCGTAGAGACCCAGGCTCGGCACCTTTGTGATCGTGACCCCGGCGTCGATCGCCGAGGAGTCGAGCTCCGGATACGGCTGCCCCGAGAAGATCTCGACGCTGTGCCCGAGGAGCGCGAGCTCACGGGAGAGGTGCCGGACGTAGACGCCCTGTCCACCGCAATGAGGTTTGCTGCGGTAGGACAGCAGCGCAACCCGCACGGTTACTGCGCCCCGGCGGTTGCGGCCGCCTCGAACTCGGAGATGCTGACGAACTTCGCACGCGTACGGCCGGCCGACTTGCCCGCCGACTTCTCGGCCGCGTCGATCGCCTTCCACCCGGCGAGGTCGATGCGGTGGGCACCGCGATCGGCGACGAGTGCGGCGACGTCGTCACGCGGGGTCGACGGGTCGTCGAAGGCCGCGGCGACGAAGTCGGCGATCACCGCCTGCGCGGTCTCCTGACCGCACAGACGGTTCATGCCGATGCCGCCGGTCGCTCCGCGCTTGATCCAGCCGGTGACGTACAGCCCCGGCATGACGTCGCCGTCGGCGGAGACCTGGACGCGCCCCTCGGAGTTGGGCACGACGCCGCGACCCTCGTCGAAGGGGAGATCGGTGACGGGGACGCCGCGGTAGCCGATCGCCCGCAGCACCAGCCCGGTGTCGAGGTCGAACCGCTCGTCGGTGGCTTTCACGGCCACCCGTCCGGCGGCATCGGCGTAGGCGTTGCGCACGCACGTCAGGGTAGTCACTTCGCCGTCACCGGCAATTTCCACGGGAGAGGTCAGGAAACGGAACACGATGCGCTTGTTGCCCGGCGTCCGCGGCCGTTCGGCGAACTCGCGGGCCAGCCGGATCTTGGTGGCGATGGTCGAGTCCAGCGTGTCGTCGGACAGTGCCGCCTCGGTGGCCGGATCGAGGACGAGATCCTCCGGATCGATGACCACGTCGACGCCCTCGACGTCGCCGAGAGCCAGGAACTCGCTGTTCGTGTACGCGGCTTGGGCGATGCCTCGCCGGCCGAGCAGCACGACCTCGTCGATGTTCGATTCACGCAGTTTCGCCAGGGCGTGGTCGGCGATGTCGGTCTTGGCCAGGTCGTCCGGGTCGGTCACGAGGATGCGCGCGACGTCGAGCGCTACGTTGCCGTTCCCGACGACCACCGCACGCTCGGAGGACAGGTCCACCTCGAGGTCGGCGAAGTCCGGGTGGCCGTTGTACCAGGCGACGAACTGGGTGGCCGCGACGGAGTTGCGCAGGTCCTCCCCCTCGATGCCCAGGCGCTTGTCGGTCGCCGCGCCCACCGCGTAGATGACCGCGTGGTAGCGGACGACGAGTTCGTCGTGACTGATGTGCTTGCCGACCTCGACGTTGAGGTAGTAGTCGAAGTTCTTCTTGGCGGCGACCGACGCGAAGGTCTTCTCGACCCCCTTGGTGGCCGCGTGATCCGGGGCGACACCGGCGCGCACCAGGCCGTACGGCGTGGGCAGCCGGTCGAACATGTCGACCTTGACGGCCGGCTTCCGGACGAGTTCCTCGGCGGCGTAGAACGCGGCCGGACCGGCGCCGACGATCGCCACGTGCAGTTCCTTGTCGGGCAGCGGCGGCGACTTGCGCGGCGGGACCAGCCCGCCCTCGACGTCGTGGTCCTTGTAGTAGTCCGCATTGATCTGCAGGTACGGCTCGTCGCGCTCGGTGAGCTGGTCGTCGGGGACGATCGCCTCGACCGGGCACTCGTCGATGCACGCGCCACAGTCGATGCAGGTCTCCGGATCGATGTAGAGCGCCTCGGCGGTCAGGAACTCCGGCTCGTCCGGCGTCGGGTGGATGCAGTTCACCGGACACACGCTCACGCAACTGGCGTCGTTGCAACATGGGCGGGTAATCACATGCGCCATCTGCTGTTTCCTCGTAATCCAACACGTAGAACGTGTTCTAGTTTCGGCCTTGACTGTATCTTAACTGCAAAGATACCTGCGACCCATCGAAGGGACTCGAGTGAGCCAGGTTACTTCAGGAGTGGAAGCGGGATCACTGCCCGCCCGCAAGGACGGCGCGCGGTTCTACCAGGCGCAGTACCGGGTCCGGACCGGTGACGTCGACCAGGACATGCGGGTGCGGCTCGACGCCGTCGCCCGGTATCTGCAGGACGTCGCCAACGACAACCTCGAGGCGACGGAGTTCGGCAAGACCGAACCGTTCTGGATCGTCCGACGCACCATCATCGACGTCATCCGGCCGATCACCTGGCCGGGGACCGTCACGGCCCAGCGCTGGTGCGGTGCCCTGTCGACCCGCTGGACCAACATGCGGGTGCGCCTCACCTCCGACCACGAGACCAACCGGTTCAACCCCGACGAGCGGCCCGACGGCCTGATCGAGACCGAGGCCTTCTGGATCAACGTCAACGAGCAGGGCGTGCCCTCACGCCTGTCCGACGAAGCCTTCGAGATGCTGTCGTCGATGAACGACGAACACCGCCTGCGGTGGAAGTCGATGAACCCCGAGAAGGCCCCGGCCGCCGAGGACATCTCGCTCCCCGACCGCGAGCACGTCCTGCGCATCACGGACTTCGATCCGTTCAGGCACCTAAACAACGCCGCCTACCTCGAGGCCATCGAGGACGAGCTGGTCGAACACGCCGATCTCGTCGACGTGCCGCACCGGGTGGTCATCGAGTACCTGCGCCCGATCGTGCCCGGGACGCGCCTCACCCTGCGTCGCGTCCGCGAGGGAAACCGGCTGACCGTGTGGCTGCTGATGCCCGGCACCGGCGACGAGCTGGTCGTCGCGGCGAGTGTTGTGGTGGGCCCGCTGCCGACCTGATCCCGGGAGCTACTGGCCGCCCTGGAGCAGCAGCTCCATCAGCTTGATCGGGGCCGCGCACGGGTCGCCCTGGGGCGCGCCGCGGGGTTCGACGAACCACGTGAAGATCCCACGACTGGGCGCCCGCGCGGTGACGCCGCAGACGCCGGGACGGGCGGGGTCGCGTTGCGTGAAGGCCGACTGGCTGGCGACCTTGATGTTCTCGGTCTGGAAACCGAGCTTCTTCGCCGTCTCCTTCTCGAGGTTGACGTTGCCCCACTCGAACCAGTTGAACGTCACGCTGACGACGTCGGTCGCACCGGACACCAACCACCGGCAGATGGCGCCGCTGAAAGATCGCTCGGCGAACCCACCACCGGCGACGACGTCGGCGATCATGGCGTCGGGCAGCACGTCGCATTCGAGGAGCAGTTTGTCGAACTGATCGGTGTCGATGTCGCTGCTGCCGGACTGTCCGGCGGCGCCCACCGGCACCGGCTCACCGTCAACCGTCCGCGAACACCCGACGAGGGCGGTCAGGCCGAGGAGAAGGGCGACGAGCATCGCCGGCAGGCGCCTCATGACGCACGCTCGATGGACAGTGTCGCCAACTCCCGTGCGGCGTCGCAGATCTGCTCGATGGGCCGGGCCTGCGCCGCATCGCCCCGGATGGACCATTCGAAGAAGTCGGCGCCGAATCCGATACCGACCTCACAGATCTGACCGGACTGGGTGTATCCGATGAACCCCTGATGTCCGTCGATCTCGAGCTTGTTGGTGACGTCGCGCGACAACTTGACGTTGGCCTCTTCACGCCCGATGGGCGAGCCGCGGTACCAGTTGAAGGACGCGACGGCGCCCGTCCGCGAGCCGGTGGTGTCCCACTCGCAGACCGAGGTGTTGTTGACGGTCTCGGTGAGTCCGCCGAATCCGGTGATGCGGTTGACCTCTTCCAGCGTCACCCCGCCGCACTTCCCGAAGAACGGACCGGAGCCCGCCTGCGCCGGGGCCTCGGGGGTGTTCGGCTTGTTCGGGTCGGCCGGCTGGTCGTCCGAACAGCCGCCGACCAGCAACACGACCGCGGCGAGGAAGGCGACGAGGAGGCTCGAGTCGCGGAGTCGATCGAGTTGTCGCCGTTCACGTTTGGTGGGCCGCCCGGCGCCACGGTCACGACGCGGCTGGCTCGCCAGGATCTCCTTCGGGGAGGCGGCGGCGAACGGTCGATGAAGCACTCGGCGGCCAGCGGGGCGGACACCCGTTTGTTGATCGTCTTGGTGACCTCGACGATGCGTTCGTGTCCGGCGAGCCGGACACGGATCTCGTCTCCCGGGACCACGGGCTGTGCAGGCTTGGCGGTGATGCCGTTGACTCGAACATGCCCGCCTCGGCACGCGGCACCGGCCGCGGATCGGGTCTTGGTCAGGCGGATCGCCCAGATGTAGGCGTCGACGCGTGTGGCCATCGTCAGCGACCCGGCCGCCCGGCCGCCCGGCCGTGGTGACGACCCGAATCGTCGATCATGCGCCTGCACTCCCTTCACCCGCATGTGCCCGCCGGCACCGCGCGCGGCGATGCGGTCGAGCTCATTGGCCACCACTGTAGCCGCGCGCGTCGCCGAGTCGAGGTTCACCGCGCGGGCGTCGTGCTCAGCGTTTACGGCTCAACAGGTACACCCCGCCGCCGACGGCCAGGATGGCGAACAGGATCGCCAGAAATGTCTGGTCGAGCAACAGCAGGACCACGAACACGGCGATGCCCGGTGAGACCGCGACCAGACTCATCACCGGATGCTGCCGGACGACTTCCGACACTGCTCTGCTTCTGTCGCGATCGATCGCCATCACGGCCTCCCTGGTCGGCTCGGCTTTTCGTCCAGCGTTGCTCTTCGTCCAGCCCTGCTCTTCGTCCAGCCTAGTCACTGTTCGTCGGCATCGGTCGGGGGTCGATCCCACGACCGACAGAGCCCCGGAAATGGTCGACGCCCCGGCACGGATCAAGTCCAATGCCGGGGCGCCGGTCTGTGGGGCGGCAGGTGTTATGCCGCTTCGGCGCCGGAGTCGCTCGACGAGCCCGCACCCGAGCCGGAGTCGCTGCCGGAGTCCGACCCCGCGTCGCTGCTCGAACCGCTGCCGCTGTCGGAGCCGGAGCCGGAGCCGGAGCCGGAGCCGGAGCCGCTGCCGCTGCCGCTGTCGGAGCCGGAACCGCTGCCCGAGTCCGAGCCGCTGGAGTCCGAGTCACCGCCGTCGCTGTTGTCCGCACCGGCGTCGGAGCCCGCGTCGGAGCCACCTTCGTCGACCGAGGCGTCGGGCGCGCGGTGCTTGCCCTCGTACCCGTCGTCGGCGGCACGATGCTTGCCGACGTACTCGCCGGCCACGTCGCTGCCCGAGTCGTCCGCGTCGTCCGCGGTGACCTCAGGTGCGTCGGTGTCCGCGAAGGTCGTCGCCGCGAACTCGGTGGGAGCCGAGGCCGCGACCCGCGCGACGGTGTTCTGCTGCGGGATCACCGCGTCGTCGGTCGCCGGGATGCCGAAGGGGAACTCGTAGCTCGGGATGCGGATGACCGGGACGATCTGCCCGGTGTCGAGCTGGCCCAAGGAGATGACCGGGACGCCGAGACGGTTCGGGCGCCATTCGCCGTTCACCTCGACCAGCGGGCGGAACGTCACCTGCGAACCCAGCCATTCGACGGTGATCGGCCCGGTGAAGCCGTAGTCACTGGTGAGGCGGAGGAAGTTGCCGCTGAACAGGTCGTAGTCGCCGCCGATGCTCAGGCGCGAGAAGTCCTTGGAGAGGGACATCCAGTCGCCGTCGAAGTCGACGCCGGTACCGCTCAGGATGGCCGCGAGAATCCCCTGCAGCGCTTCCTGCCCGGCGTCACCGAGGACACCCGTCGGATCGGAGAGGAGTGCCGTCGGGTCGGTGAGCGCGAACTGGAGCTCGCCGTTGGGCTGCTGGTAACGGAAATCGAAGGTGCCCAGCACATTCGCGCATGCTCCGACGCCGTCGGCGTAGGCACCGGTGAGGCCGCCGTAGCAGCCGACGCCCTTGATGCCGGGGATGGACGTGACCTTCTGGCCAAGGACAGTCACGTCGAGCGCATCGGTGTTCCAGGCGTGCGCCATGCCGAGGAGGGCGAAGGACTTGGCCGTGCGGCCGTCACTCGCGCCCGCGGTCGCGATGCTGAGCGGCAGGTACGAGATGGCTGTCGCGTCGCCTTCGCGGAACGCCAGGGCGAGCTGGAAACCGTTGCCGATGACCTTCGCGGAGCCCTTGGTGTCCGGGGCGTCGGCAATGGAGCGCGGGATGTTCAGGCCGATCCACCGCGCGATGTCGCCCAGGATCGAATTGGAGATCGTTTCGATGGTGCCCTTAACCGGGTCGTAGATGCCGACTGGCACGACCTCGATCCGGTCGGGAAGCACGATGGCGATACCGATCCCGCCGAAGTCGGTGCTCGACTGCGAGCAGTCGGCGCCGCCGCGTTCGCCGCCGGAGACACAGGACTCGATTCGCCACTTCTCGGCGATGTCAGCGAGCGCACCGTTGCCGATACCGCTGACCAGTTCTCCGAGAGGGTTGCTCGTGTTGAAGCCGTTCGACCATGTCTGCAGCTTCTGTATGGAGTCCGGGAGCAATGCCGCCTCGGCCGCAGCCGGCTCCATCGCCTGCCCGGCGCCGATTGCCGCCACCGTGGCGAGCGCGGCCGCGCCCGCGACGACGCGGTGTTGACGCTTCTGTTTGCGGTCCGCGCGTCGCGCGACCTTCTCCGAACGCTGAATCCCGTTCCGCCCCATGCTGGTCACCCGTCCAACTTCCTCTCCCCGACCCCTTGCGCTGAGCAAGTTAAGCATTGGGGATCGAAAATTGGTAGCCAACCGGACGCAACGGCACGAATTCGGCTCGCCTGGACAAACGACCAGGTCGGGCGCGGGCACGTGGTGTGTGAGAGCGCTCGAATCCGTATGACGTCGAGCCCGGCTTCCGGGTTCGACGTCATACGGAACGGATTCGGATTCGGCGGTCTACCAGCGGTCGCGGTCGAGTTCCGTTCCGGCAGCACCGGCGTCGGCCGCGCAGCCGAAGCCGACGATCCACCGTGCCGGCCCGGTCTCCCCGGCGGTCACCTCGACCTTGCCCAGCATCATCGGTTCGGGGAGCGCAGCGAGGAACGCGCCGAGCGCGGCCGGCGACAACCGCCAGATCTCACCCCGGATCGCCCGCCCCGCACCAGGATCGCGGATCAGTCCCGGCTTCGGCGGCGTTGTGTCCAAGGCGACGAGCCGGTAGGCGGGGGTCGTCGTGATCTCCCCCGCCCATCGGGCGCCCCGCTCGCTGAGCTCATGAGTGAGCGGCCCGCCCCGCATGTGCGCACCGAACACCGCGAGCTCGATCGAATCCTCGGTCTCGATCCACGACGCCGGGACGTCGTGGTCGCCGAGGAACCGGCCCGCCACATCGACGAGCACCGCATCCTCGTGCGCCGCGCCCAGGAAGGTGACGCCGAATTGTGCTTCGGTGCCGTCGGTTTCGGATACCACGCCGCTCGGGACGGCGAGACCGCAGAGGTCGAACAGATTACAGAAGTTGGTGTAGGTGCCCAGCCGCGAATTGACGCCGACCGGGTCCTCCGCGACCTCCGCGATCGTCGGGTGCGCCGGCGCGGTCGGGACCATCAGCACGGTCGCGTCGCCCCACTCCCCCATGGCCTCCGCACGGAGTTCGGTGAGGCGCCGGCGTGCGCGCAGCAGGTCGACGGCGGTGAATCGGGAAGCGGCACCGATGATCCCGGCGACAGTGGGATCGAGGCCGACGGCATCCGGGTCCGCCGCGTCCAGGAAGTCGCCGACCGCATCGTGCCGTTCGGCCACGAGCGCGTCCTCGTACAGCAGTTTCGCGGCCGCCAGGAACGGCGACAGATCGATGGTCTTGATCACGAGTCCGGCGGCCTCGGCCCGCAGGACCGCCTCGGCGAAAGCGGCGCGCCACGCCTCGTCGAGCTCGGGCAGCTCGGCGGGCACCGCGACGACGGGACGCTCCGGCGCGGCCAACGGTGCCGACGGGCCGAACGGTCGCGGCCCCGGCGCGACGGCCATCGCCGCCATCGCCCGGTTCGCCAACGCGAGGTCAGCCGCGAAGATCGTGACGGTGTCATAGCTCGCACACGCGGGTACGACACCTTCGGTGGAGACCGCCCCGACCGTCGGCTTGATACCGACGAGGCCCTGGAGGCCGGCGGGCACACGGCCCGATCCGGCGGTGTCGGTGCCGATCGCGATGTCGGCGAAACCCAACGCGACGGACACCGCGGAACCCGAACTCGAACCGCCCGAGATGCGCTCGGGACGTCGTGAATCACGCACGGCTCCATGAGGACTGCGCGTTCCCACTAGTCCGGTCGCGAACTGGTCGAGGTTCGTCTTCCCGATCACCACGGCACCGGCGGCCCGCAGCGCCGCGACCACGGGCGCGTCTGCCGCCGGCGTGTACGCGTAGCCCGGGCAGGCCGCGGTGGTCGGCAGCCCGGCGACGTCGACGTTGTCCTTCACCGCGAGGATCGTGCCGGCCAGCGGCCCGCCGGACGCCAGAGACGCGTCGACATCGGCCGCGACCTCGTCCTGCGGACGCAACGCGATGAACACCTCCGGACGGTCCGCCTCGGCGATCCGCGCGTAGATCTCCTCGACCTTGCTCATGCCACTCGCTCCTCGTTCTCGGCCACCTCGGCGGCGAACTCTCCCTGAGCAGACCACCTCTGACGTTCCTCGGCCCGGGCGATCTCCATCTTCTCCCGCCGGACCGCGATGTCGGCGGAGTTCTCGTCGAGGAATCGCTGATGTTCGGCCAGCGAGAAGACACCGTCGACGATCTTGGTGCTGTCCCCTCGTCCGGCGGCGACGTCCGCGCGCATGTCGAGGAGTTCCTCGGCGCTCACCGGGTACCAGTGGATGCGATCGAAGAAGCGCAGCAGCCAGGGGTGTTCGGGATCGAAACCGGGCGCCGGCTGCGGATGACGATGGTTCCACACCTGCGTGGTACGTCCGACGAACTGGTAACCGCCGGGCCCCTCCATGCCGTAGATGCACATGTACGCACCGCCGATGCCGACCGCGTTCTCCGGGGTCCAGGTCCGGGCGGGGTTGTACTTGGTGGTGACGAGCCGATGCCGGGGATCCAGCGGAACCGCCACCGGCGCACCCAGATACACATCGCCCAGTCCGAGCACCAGGTAGCCGGCGTCGAACACGGTGCGATAGACGTCGTCGACGGAGTCGAGACCGTTCATGCGGCGGATGAACTCGATGTTCCACGGGCACCAGGGAGCGTCGGAACGGACACCGAGCATGTAGCGTTCGATGGCCTCGCGGGTGGCCGGGTCGTCCCACGACAGCGGCAGATGCACCGTTCGGCTGGGAACCACGAGGTCCTCGGCGGCGGGCAGCTGACTCTCACATTCGGTGAGCCACTCCAGCATCTGGGTCTGCGACCACACGTCCGGGTCGGCCTTGACCTGCAACGAACGAATTCCGGGCGTGAGATCGACGAGGCCGCGCGGCTTTTCGGCGGCGATGCGTTCACTCAGGGCGTGCACACGCGCCCGGAGTGCGAGATCGAGCTGCATGTCGCCGTATTCGACGAGGATGTTGTCGTCACCGGAGCGGCGGTACGTCACCGCCGTCGAACCGTCGGCGGTCGTCGTCGAGCCGAGGATGCCGTTGTCGGCGTCGCCGCCGGAGGAAAGCACGTCGACGAAACTCGCGCGCCGGCCGAGGCCGGTCTCCTTGGGCGACGCGGTCTCCTCGCTGCGCACGGCCACGAAGCGGATCGTGTCACCGGGCTTGAGCTGACCGAGCTTCCACCGCTGGGCGGTCACCACCGTCACCGGGCACACGAACCCGCCGAGACTCGGCCCGTCGGGTCCGAGCAGGATCGGGGTGTCGCCGGTGAAGTCGAGAGCTCCGACGGAGTACGCGTTGTCATGGATGTTCGACGGGTGCAGACCGGCCTCGCCGCCGTCGTTGCGCGCCCATCGCGGCTTGGGACCGATCAGCCGGATGCCGGTGCGGTCGGAGTTGAAGTGCACCTCGTAGTCGGTGGCGAACACGTCGGCGATGTCGGCCTCGGTGAAGAACTCCGGTGCCCCGTGCGGTCCGACGGTCACCGCCAGTTGCCAGGTGTTGGTGAAGGCGGGCTGCTCGTCACCGAGGATGCGACGCGCAGAGGTGGTCGGACCACCGAGCAGGGCGAGCTGATCGCCCGCCGCGAGAGCGCGGCCGTCGAGTCCGCCGAAGCGGCCCATCGTGAAGGTCGAGCGACTGCCCAGGTAGTCCTCGGCGTCGAGGCCGTCCGACACCGCGATGTACGCCCGCATGCCGAGCGACCCGACGGTACCCACGTCGAGGACGTCACCGGCGGACACCGACAGCGGAACCCATTGCGGCACAACCCGTCCGTTGAGGGTCACGGTGACCGGCGCGCCGGTGACCGCCACGACGGCCTCCTCGTCGAATCGCAGTGCCGGACCCATCAGGGTGACCTCGAGGCCGGCCGCCGTCTCGGGGTTGCCGACGGCGAGGTTGGCGAGCCGGAACGACAGGTCGTCCATGGGTCCGGACGGCGGGACACCGACCTTCCAATACCCGATACGACCGGGCCAGTCCTGGATCGTGGTGAGTGGGCCGGATCGGATGACGGTGACGGGGGCCGGCGTGGAGGCCCCAGCGGAGGCAGACATGGTGTGGTTCCTCGGTGAGTCGGTGAGCGGGGTACGGATCGACGCGTGTCAGGCGGACGGCCCGGTCACGATGACGCGGACCGCGGTCGGGTCGAATCCGTTGCAGGGGTTGTTGATCTGCGGGCAATTGGAGATCAGCACCAGGGTGTCGGCCTCGGCGCGCAGGGCGAGTCGCTTCCCGGGCGCCGACAGACCGTCCACGATGCCGAGGGACCCGTCCGGGTCGACCGGCACGTTCATGAAGAAGTTGACGTTCCCGACCAGGTCGGCCTTGCCGAGTCCGTGCCGGCTGCCCTCGATCAGGAAGTTCTCGACGCAGGCGTGCTGGTGCTTGGTGTGGTGCCCGTAGCGAAGGGTGTTGGACTCCTGCGAGCAGGCGCCGCCCACCGTGTCGTGGTTGCCGACCTCGTCGGCGACGATCGTCATCAGCGGATCGCCCTCCTGGTCACGGATGACGGTGCCGGTGGTCAGGAAGATGTTGCCCTGTGCGGCGATCGTGGCCTGCGCGGAGTAGCGCTTGGTGTGGTCGCCCGCACCGTAGAACAGGGTGTCCACGGCCTGGTTGCCGTGGAGGTCGACGATGGTGAGCACGTCGCCGGCGGCGACGACGCCCGACCAGGGTCCGCGGTCACCCACCGTGGCGTCGTAGACGACCGTGCCGGTGACGAGCGCGAGGTCGGCGGCGGGCGCCGCGGCGAAGTCGATGGTGGTGGTCATGAGTGTTCGTCCTATCGGGAGGGGGAGCTGGAGAAACGAGCTGCGGCCCAGACGTCTTCGGAGTTGGCGACGGCCCGCTGGTATTCGGGATCGGTGTCCGCGACGCCGGCCAGCAGCGCACCGAGATCGGGTTCGGCCTTCCACGCGAGCACCTCGAGCGAGGTGGTGTCGAAAGTCGGCGACGGGTCGACGGGATGTGCGGTGTTCACGATCGCCACGACGCACGGCAGATGCAGGACGAGGTCGACCGACGTGCCGGCGCCGGCGGACCCGGTGGAGCGCAACGATCCGTCGTCGTCGACCTTCACACCGTGGAAGAACGACACCGAGGGTGCGACGTCGGTCGGCGTCAGTCCGTGCTTGGCAGCGGCGAGGGTGAACAGCTCACGTCCCGCGGGACTGTCCGAATGCACTTGCCCATCACCGTATTTCGCGGTGTTGGCGGCGAGATTCGTGGTGCCGCAGAGCGCGTCGTGGTGTCCGGATCCGTCGGCTACGATCGTCGCCAGGACCCGGCCCTGGTCGCTCAGCAACGGATGCCCCGCACCGAGATAGGCCTGCCACGGCACCTTCACGGTGTCGGCGACATTGAGCCGCTCCCACGGCGCGTCCGCACGCCACAGCAGGATGTGGGCGCACGCCGAACCGGCGACGTCGGTCAGGCGCAGGCGCGTACCGCGGGCCAGGACCTTGCTGGTGTAACGCCCGCCGGGCACGGTCTCGGCCCACGTGAGGTCCGCGGGGTCGACGTCGGCGGGCGGGTTCGGCCAGTTCGACGCCGGGACGACCGGCATGCTGTCGGTGATGGTGCCGGCCTGCGACCGGGCATGTTCGCGGGCACCCGCGGTGGTCCCGGTGCCGGCGGCGGTGATGGTGGTCATTCTGGTGACTCCTCTGAATGTGGTTGCGGTTGCGGTTGTGGAGCTCGGGTCACCGGGCCTTCGTGGCTCGTCGCTATCGCTCCTCGCACCTCAGGCAGCGGACCTGGGTGCGTCGCGCTCTTTCACCTCAGGCAGCGGACCTGGTGCGTCGCGCTCTTTCACCTCAGGCAGCGGACCTGGGTGCGTCGCGCTCTTTCACCTCAGGCAGCGGACCTGGTGCGTCGCGCTCTTTCGCCTCAGGCGGCGGGGCCGGCGGGGAACGTGACGGGCTTCGGATGTTCCTTGCCGCGTGGGAAACACGCGATGCCGACGAGTACGGTGACGGCGATGCAGATCGGTCCGGCCCAGCGCAGGATCGGCATCTCGCCGGCGGGGTCGAAGACCTCGGCGCGGGGCCACGCCAGGTTGATCACCATGAGTCCGCCGTAGAGCACCGCCAGAGCGTTGACGACGATCCCGAATCTGCCCAGGCTGAACAGCTTTCTTCCGCCCGCGTCGACCCCGCCCGGGTGCGGCCAGCCCTGGAGGCGGCGGTAGAGCATCGGCCCGGTCACGGCGAGGTAGGCCAGGTAGATCAGGATGATGCAGACGCTGGCGAGGGTGGCGAAGATCGCGGAGTTGCCCACATTGACCAGCAGGATGCCGATGCAGAGCACGCCGATGAGGATCGACGGCGCGATCGGGGTACCGGTCCGGCTGTTGACGTGGGAAAGCTGCGCCGAGAACGGGAGTCGGCCGTCGCGGGCCATCGAGAACATCAGACGCGAGCACGCGGTCTGGATGGCGAGAGTGCAGATGAAGATCGCCACCGCGACGTCGCACAGCAGGACCTTGCCCCAGAAGCTGCCGAGCACCGAGTCCAGGACGTAGGGCAGGCCACCGACGGCGAGTTCCTCACCGAGGGTCGGTGCCGCCATGAGTGCACCGAGCAGCATCAGGCCACCACCGATGGCCGAGACGGTCAGCGCCATCCGGATGGTGCGGGGAGCGACGCGGCGCGGATCCCTGGTCTCCTCGGCGAGTTCGCCCGCGGAGCCGAATCCGACCATCACGTAGGCGGCCATCAGACCGGACACGATGAACGCCCAGATGTACCCGGGCTGCTGTCCGGGAACGCCGGTGTCGAAGACGACGTCGGGGCCGCGGCGGGCGTGGGTGAACAGCGCGAGGATCACCGCGGTGACACCGACGAGCTCGCAGACGACGCCGATGCTGTTGACGCGACTCATCCAGGTGACGCCGACACAGTTGATCGCGGTGACGATGACCAGCAGGATCGAGCCGAGCAGCACCGCATTGGCCGCACCGCTCGTGCTGGTGAGAGTTGGGTCGTCACCGACGATCTGGAATCCCATCCACACCGCCGGCAGCACGACCTGCAGTGCGATGGCCGCGGCGGCGGCCGTGACGATCTGGGCGATCATCATGAACCAGCCGCCGAACCAGCCGATGACCTCGCCGCCCATGCGACGGGACCACTGATAGATGGCACCCGAGATCGGGTAGCGCGCAGCGATTTCGGCGAAGCACAGCGCCACCAGGAACTGGCCCGCGTAGACGATCGGCCAGGTCCAGAAGAAGGCCGGGCCGCCGAACCCGAAGCCGAGTCCGAAGAGCTGGAAGATCGTGGTGAGGATCGAGACGAACGAGAAGCCCGCGGCGAAGGAGGCGAACTTGCCGAGCGAGCGGTGCAACTGCTGCTCGTAACCGAATTCGGAGAGGTCGTCGGCGTCGTGGTCGCCCGCCGGGGCGGTGGCCGGTTGCGCGACGGTCTTTTCCGGGGTTGAGGTCATGTGCGTTCTTTCTTGTCGAGGAGCTCCTCGTTGAGCGCGTATCTGTCAGGTGATAGATAAGCGAACGCACGTTTCTTTCGATTGACAGTTTTGTTCCGGCTGCGAAAACGCAGGTAACGAGTGCGTTAATCGACGCAGGTCGCGGGTTCGCACCGTCATCCGGAGGCCCTCAGGCATGGTCAACTGGTCGGGAACATCCACCAACGCAGGAGGAATCATGGCGACCGACACTCGCTCGGCCACCACATCCGGCGGCCCCGGGCGCCCACGTCTGGTGCCGGCGAGACGTCGGGGCGAGACCGCCCGCGACGAGATCCTCGACGCCGCAGCCGAACTCTTCACCCGCCATGGCTACACCGGCACGTCGACGCGGATGATCGCCGAGGCCGTGGGAATCCGGCAGGCCTCGATGTACCACTACTTCGGCACCAAGGACGACATCCTGGCGCACCTGCTGGAGACGACGGTCCTCGGTTCGGTCGAGCAGGCCCGCGCGCTGCTCGACGCCGAGGGGCAGGCTCTGGAGCGGCTGCTCACCCTGGCCCGTTTCGACGTGGGACAGCTCGCCCGTGCGCGCTGGAACCTCGGGGCGCTCTACCTTCTGCCCGAGGTGGGCGAACCCCGTTTCGCCGAATTCCGCTCCGCCCGACAAGAACTCGCGGCCGCATACTCGGCACTGACGTCCGCGGCCCTGGGCGATCCGGCCGACAAGCGCTGTCTGCTGCCGTTCCGCCTCGTGGAGTCGGTCATCATGATGCGCGCCGACGAACAGCGCGGCGAGCTCGGCGGACACACCGCCGAGGGACTCGTCGACACGATCGTCGGCGCGATCCGGATGTTGACAGAACATCGGCCCTGACGCCGTCCGCGACTGCGCCAGGGCCGATCCTTCGGTTGCGCTCAGCAGCTGCCGATGGCACCTCCCTGCAGTGCGACCTCGGCCATCCGTGCCCACGTGCACGGCACCGCATCACGACGGGCAGGCTGTGACGGCGCGACCTGCTTGACCGCCGGTGTCGGTGTCACGCGCTCGACCGCGGGCGACGGAGCAACCTGCTTGACGGTCGGCACCGGGGTCAGCAGCTTGATGGCGGTCGCCGGTACCGGCGGGGCCACCCGGACCGGAGCCCGGTCGAGCGAGACAGACGTCGGCTGGGGCCGCTTGGCGGGCTTGCGGTCGAGCGGCACCTTCCATCCCTTGTCGTAGCCGTGCGCCGCGCCGATGGCGACGCCGGCGGCCACCGCCGGAAGCGCCACCAGCGTTGCGACCACGGCCGTTCCGATCAGCGGCCCGAAGACCAGACCGGTGGGCCAGAGCGGAAGCGTCAGGAGGAGCCCGAGTCCGCCGCCGACGACACCGCCCACGGCGAGGGCGAGTGGCGCCGCCACTCCGACGCCGATCACGCCACCGACGGCGGCGTCACCGACCATCTGTTCGGCGACCTTGTCCGCACGGGCGGTCGAAACCCCGTTGCTCCGAAGGACATCGGAGATACCGGCCACCAGTTCACCCGAGCCCGCGGTGATGTCGGCGGCCAGCTGCTTGGACACGGCACGCGGTCGGCTGAGCTCGAGATTCCCGATCCGCACGATGTCTCCGGTCGCCGCAGTCCGATCGGCGACGCGGCGGGCCGGGCCCAGTGGGGTCGGACGAATCGCCGTGTCACCGGCCATGACCCGCGGCCAGGACGATGTCACCACCGATCCCTGTTCGGGGGCAGATGTCTTCGACAGCACCACCTGGGACACCGGACGAAGATCCGGCAGTGTCCCGGCGGGCAACGCCATCGTGGGAATCCCCACGGTGGCGATACCCGGTGTCGGCGGGCCGGCCGCGGGGGCGGCGGCGTGGGCAGGCACGGTGACCGCGAAAGACGCGGCCATCGCACAACCCAGCATCGCGACCGCTGGGCGTCGAACGCGCAAGCCCTGGAAGCGCGTTCGGCGTAGCTCGGTCGAAGTCCTTGACCTGCTCATGGACTACCTCATTTCTTGATGGTGAATCTCCCATTGTTGAAATCCCTGGACCCGGAAAGGCCGTGCTCGTGGCCGTCATCGCGAGTCATGTACTCGTCGAGAATCCCGGCGATCCGGATGATCGCCTCGTTCTCGGTCATTCCGAGGTGGTGTACGTCGACGTCGACATTGGAGATGTCCCCGCGGACGTAGGGTGCCCACCCGTCGTGACCGACCGCATCCGCGCGCCGGTCGCGAACCGCAGTGAAGTACCGCAGGTCGACGTCGACGACGGGTGGCTGCCAGTCACCGGTTGCCCGGATCAGCATGTTGTATGCCTCGGTGAGGTTCTCGATGGATTCGGCGTCGATGCCGAGTCCACCGCCGAGACGCGCGGCGATCTGTTCGGCCGCCTCCTCGGCGGTCGCGTCGGCACTGACGAAGTCGATGCCGAGGACCGGTCCGAGGTTGCTGATGAGTTCGCCGGCCGTGATGGTGGTGATCGCATCGGTGTCGACCGCGTCGGCCTCGGTGTCGAGCATCGCGAGCAGTCCTACCTCCTCGCCTGCCGCGCGGATCTCGGCAGCCACCGCGTGGGCGATCGTGCCGCCCAGCGACCACCCCATCAGGTGGTACGGCCCATGCGGCTGCACGGTCCGCATCTCGTCGAAGTACCGGCGGGCGAGTCCGGAAATCGTTGTGGGACCGTCGTTCTCCCCACCGATCTGCGGTGCCTGCAGCCCGTACACCGGCCGTCCGGACGCGAGATGCCGGCCGAGCGTGTGATAGGCCCACGAGAGTCCGGATGCGGGATGGACGCAGAACAGGGGCGGGCGCTCCCCGCCCGGCCGGATCGTCAGGAGGACGTCGAGCCCGAGCGGCGGCAGCGCATCGAACTCCATGGACTGGTCGGCGTCTTCGCCGCGTCCCATCCAGTCCTCGATCCGTCGGGCCAGGTCGGCCGGACTCGAGGCGGACAGCATCCACCGGACCGGGATGTCCATGTGCAGTTCGCTCTTCAGGTCGTTGACCACCTGAACCGACCGCAACGAGTTGCCGCCGAGCTCGTAGAAGTCGTCGTCGACCCCCACCCGCGGTACGCCGAGGACGTGTTCGAAGGTGCGGACGATCTCGCCTTCCAGCCAGGTCGACGGTTCACGGAACTCCGCGGTGTTCAGCGTCGGCTTCGGCAGTCGTTTCCGGTCGAGCTTGCCCGACGCGGTCAGCGGCACCGTGTCCAGCACGAGCACCGCCGTGGGCATCATGTAGCCCGGCAGTTCCGTCGACGCGAAGGCCGTCACCTCGTCGGTGTCGAGGGCATCGGCCGCCCCGGTGGCGGGAACGAGGTAGACCGCGAGGAACTCGACCGTGTCGGTCGAGGTGACCGTGGCGATCGCGCGGGCGACCTTCGGGTGCTCGGCGAACACCGCCTCGATCTCCCCGAGCTCGATCCGCAGGCCGCGCAGCTTCACCTGGAAGTCGCTGCGGCCCAGGTACTCCAGGTCCCCGGTCGGCCGCCTGCGCACGAGGTCGCCGGTGCGGTACATCCGCTCGCCCGGCGCGAAGGGGTCGGGTACGAACCGCTCCGCGGTCAGGCCGGGCCGTCCGTGGTAGCCGCGGGCCACCTGCGTCCCCGACAGGTACAGATCTCCGGTGACGCCCATCGGTACCGGCTGCAGCCGCGAGTCGAGCACGTAGGCACGGGCATTCCACACCGGCTTGCCCATCGGCACCGACCCGGTGTCGTCGGGATGGACGGCACGGGCGGTGGCGTGCACCGTGAACTCCGTCGGACCGTAGAGATTGTGCAGTTCCACCCCGGGCAGCATCCGGCGCGCCGCGCCGACCACGTCCGGGCCGAAGGCCTCGCCCGCCACCAGCAGCGCCCGCAGCGACTCCGGTGAACAGGCGGTCGCGGAGCCGGCGAACACCGCGAGCATCGAGGGCACGAACGAGGTGATGGTCACGCGCTCCCGGGCGATCGTGTCGGCGAGGTAGTCGGGGTCGGTGTGCCCGTCCGACCGTGCGATCACCAGGCGCGCTCCGACCGCGAGAGTGGCGAAGAGCTCCCACACCGAGACGTCGAAGGTGGCCGGCGTCTTCTGCAGGACGACGTCGGCAACGTTCAGGTCGTACTCGTCGCTGATCCAGCGCACCTGGTTCACCGCCGAACGGTGGGACACGGCAACACCCTTCGGCCTGCCGGTGGACCCCGAGGTGAAGAGCACGTACGCGAGGTTGTCCGGCGTCAGCGGGCCGAGCCGGTCGTCGTCGGTCAGCGGTGTGTCGTCGAAGGCGTCGAGTTCGACACCGTCGAGCGATGTCAGGACCACGACCGGGTCGGCGCACTCCAGCATGTAGTCGATGCGCTCGGCCGGGTGATCGGGATCGACCGGCACGTACGCACCGCCGGCGGCGTGCACCGCGTACATCGCGGTCACCTGGTCCAGCGAGCGCCGCATCCGCAGCGCCACCAGGGAATCCGGTCCGACTCCGCGGGAGACGAGCCACCGGGCCAACCGGTTGACGCGGCCGGCGAACTCGGCGTAGGTCAGGGTGACCTCGCCGGCGGTGATCGCGGGACCGTCCGCGAAGCCGGCAACGGCACCCGCGAAGAGCGACGGGAGCGTCTCGGCGGGATCGATGGCACGGGCGGTCTCGTTGCACCGCACCAGCACCGCGTCCCGTTCCGTGTCGTCGAGCAGGTCGACCTCGTGCACTCCGCGCGCGGGATCCTCGGCGAGGGCGGAGAGCATCCGCACCAGGCGTTCACCGAAGCCGGCGACCGTCGATGCGTCGAACAGGTCGGTGGCGAAGGTGATCCCGCCGCGGAGGCCGGCCGGCGCACCGCTCGAGTCATAGGTGTCCGACACCGTCACCTGCAGGTCGAACAGCGACATCCCGGTGTCGGGTTCGACGGCCGACACCGACAGCTCCGGCAGCTCGATGTCCGCCGAGGAGATGTTCTGGAACGCCAGCATCACCTGGAAGAGCGGGTTGTAGGCGTCGGACCGGACCGGGTTGAGCTCACCGACGAGTCGCTCGAACGGGACGTCCGAATGTCCGAAGGCCGCCAGATCGGTGTCCCGCACGTCGTCGATCAGTTCACCGAGCGACATGTCGGGACGCAGCTGCGTGCGCAGGACCAGGGTGTTGACGAACATGCCGATCAGATCGTCGAGTTCACGTTCTCCGCGTCCGGCGTACGGGGTGCCGATCGCGACGTCGTCGGTCGCCGCGAGCCGGGCCAGCAGTGCCGCCAGCGCCGCATGGAAGACCATGAACAGCGTCGTGTTGTGCGCACGGGCGACCTGCTGCAGTGCGGCGTGCAGATCGGCGTCGACGGCCAGCGGGACGTTGCCGCCGGTGTAGGACTGCGTCGGCGGCCGCGGACGGTCGGCGGGCAGTTCGAGCAGCGCGGGTGCGTCTGCCAGTTGCTTGGACCAGTAGTCGATCTGCGCGTGCAGGAGCGAGTCGGGGTCCTCGGTGGTACCGAGGACCACCCGCTGCCAGATCGCATAATCCGCGTACTGGACCGGCAGCGGTTCCCAACCGGGTTCGCCACCGTTCGTCCGGGCCGCGTACGCGTTCATCAGGTCCCGGGCGAGTGGCGTCAACGACGAACCGTCGGCACCGATGTGATGGATGACCACCGCGAGGACCCACTCGTCGTCGCCGAGCGAGAAGAGGCTGATCCGCACCGGGACCTCGGACGTCACGTCGAAGGGCCTGGCCAGCAGTTGCGACATCGCCCGCGGCATCTCCGCTTCGGGAACCGCGGTGACGACCACCGGGACACGGTCGGCGGCCGGCGGCAGGATCACCTGCGTCGGTTCGGCATCCACGTAGGGGTAGACCGTGCGCAGGATCTCGTGACGGTCGACGACGTCCCCGATCGCCGCCCTGAGGTTGTCGACGTCCAGATGTCCGGACAGCCGCACGACGATCGGGATGCTGTACGCCGGCGACTCCGGTTCGATCCGGCTGAGGAACCACATGCGCTGCTGCGCGTACGAGAGCGGGATGCGCTCCGGCCGTTCCAGCGCGCCCAGCGGAATCCGGCCGATCGCCGTGTGGGATTCGGCTCGCGCCGCCAGCTTCGACACCGTCGACGCCTCGAAGATCATCGAGACTCCGACGTTGGTGCCCAGGGCCGCACCGATTCTCGACACCACGCGGGTCGCCGCGAGACTGTTGCCGCCGAGGTCGAAGAAGTCGTCGTCGGCGCCGACTCCACCCTCGATCCCGAGGACGTCGGCGAAGACGCCCGCCACGATCTCCTCCACCGGGGACGCCGGGGCGCGGAACCGCCGGGTGGTGATCAGCGGAGCGGGGAGGGCCTTGCGGTCGAGCTTGCCGCTCGGTGTCAGCGGGATCTCGTCCAGAACCATGACCGCGGCCGGGACCATGTACGGCGGCAGCGAATCCAGGAGCAGGGCGCGCAGCTTCTCGCCCGAGATCACCTCGCCGGGTGCCGGCACCACATAGGAGACCAGCCGCATGCCGACTCCGCTGTCGCGGCGCGGCACCGTCACGGCGAACGACACCCCGGGGTGCTCCCCCAGAGCCGAGTCGATCTCGCCGAGCTCCACCCGGAAGCCGTGGATCTTCACCTGGAAGTCGTTGCGTCCGAGGAACTCCAACGATCCGGCCGCATTCCAGCGGACGACGTCGCCGGTGCGGTACATCCGTTCCCCGGGCCGGCCGAAGGGATTGGCCACGTACCGCGACGCGGAGACGCCCGGACGATTCAGATAGCCACGGGCCAGCGCCGGGCCGGCCAGGTGGAGTTCGCCGGCCACCCCGACCGGCACCGGCTGCATCCGCGCGTCCAGGACCAGGGCCTGCATCCCGGACATCGGGGTGCCGATCGTCGAGCGCTCCCCCGCGTTCAGCGGCTCGGTCGCGGTGGCGACGATCGTGGTCTCGGTCGGTCCGTACAGCACGCGGAATCGGCGTGCGCGGGCCGGATCGTCGCCGACCCACCGGCTGATCAGATCCGTCGGCACCTCGTCGCCGCCGGACATCACCTCACGCAGGTCGTCGAGGCCCTGGGGGTCGACCGACGCCAGTGCGGCGGGGGTCACGAACGCGTGGGTGATGCGCTGGTCGCGCATGAAGTCCCCGAGTTCGTTGCCGCCGCGGACGTCGGTCGGTGCCACCACGAGTGCCGAGGACGAGCTGATCGACAGCAGGATCTCGAGCAGGGAGGCGTCGAAGGACGGCGAGGCGAAGTGCAGCACCCGGGATGTGGGGCCACTCGCGGGATCGACGAAGAGCGAGGTCAGATAGTCGGCGATCCCCGCGTGGCTCACCGCGACGCCCTTGGGCACCCCGGTCGATCCGGAGGTGAACACGACCCAGGCCGTGTTCGCGGCGCGCACCGGCCGGATCCGTTCGGCCTGTTCGACCTCGGCGTCGTCCTCCGCATCGATGCGGGCGGCGTCGGTGGGATCGTCGACGACGACCCAGTCGATCGTCCCGGGGAGTCCGGAACGTGCGCCGAGCGTCGTGATGCCCAGCGTCGCACCGGAATCGGTGACCATCTGGTCGATCCGGGCGGTCGGGTAGTGCGGATCGACCGGCACATAGGCGGCACCGGACTTCACCACGGCCCACCAGGCGACCACGGACTGCAGGGACCTCTCGACCGCGACGGCCACCGGCTGTTCCGGTGCCGCGCCGAGTCGGATGAGGTGGCGTGCCAGGCGATTCGAACGGCGATCGAGTTCGGTGTAGGACATCTCGGCGCCGCCGGCGACCACCGCGGGTCCGTGCGGATTCCGCCGGACCGCCGCGGCGAAGACCTCCGGCAGGAGCACCGGTGCCGGCGCCTCCGCATCGGCGAGCCGCGGGCGGCCCACGCGGGACAGCAGTTCGGTGCGCTCCGCCGCGTCGAGCCAGTCGATCTCGCCGACGGGTGTCTCCGGATCGTCGACGATCGCTTCGAGCAGCCGGTTCAGTCGCCGGACGAAGCCCTCGACCGTCGCTGGGTCGAAGAGGTCGTGGGCGAACATCATCGCGCCCGTGATGCCCTCGGCGGCACCGTTGTCGCCGTAGGCGTCGGCGACCACGAGCTGCAGGTCGAACTGGCAGACACCGGTGTCGGCCTGCGCTCGGGACACGGCCACCTCGGGCAGCTGCACGTCGACCTTCGAGAGGTTCTGGAAGGCCAGCGCCACCTGGAACAACGGGTGATGTGCGGTGGAGCGCTGCGGGTTGAGCTCCTCGACGATCCGCTCGAACGGGACGTCGCCGTGTTCGTAGGCGTGGAGGTCGGTGTCCCGGACCTGGCCGAGCAGTTCGACGAAGGACTGTTCCCGGTCGAGAGGAGTGCGCAGGGCGAGGGTGTTCACGAACATCCCGACCAGCGGCTCGAGTCCCGGCTCGCCGCGGCCGGCGACCGGGCTGCCGACGACGATGTCGTCCCCACCGCTCAAACGGCCCAGAAGCGTTGCGAGCGCGGCGTGCAGGACCATGAACAGCGACGCGTTCCGCGACCGCGCCAGTTCCAGCAGGCGGCCGTGGAGCCGGGCATCGATCTCCACCGGGACGTGGCCGCCCGACAGACTCGCGACCGCGGGGCGCGGACGGTCGGTGGGGAGATCCAGGACATCCGGGATCTCGGCCAGCCTCGACCGCCAGTAGTCCAGTTGTGCGTGCATGAGGGACTGCGGATCGTCGGGCTCGCCGAGGACCCGACGCTGCCACAGTGCGTAGTCGGCGTACTGGACCTCGAGCGGTTCCCAGGAAGGCTCCTGCCCGGCGAGGCGGGCGGCGTAGGCGGACATCACATCTCGCGCCAGCGGCGCCATGGACTGTCCGTCGCCCGCGATGTGGTGGACCACCAGGACCAGCAGGAACTCTCCGGCCCGGTCGAGGAACTGACCGCCGCCGGACGCCCCGGGCTCGTCGATGCGCAGGAGTCCCACGCGGATCGGCACCCTCGTGGTCACGTCGAATCCGCGGCGGACGAACTCGCCCACCACCTCTTCCACGGCGCCTCCGGGCACGTACCGCACCTCGACGGCGGCGGCCACGTGGTCCAGGACGAGCTGGTACGGCTCGCCGGCGTCGTCGGGGTAGATCGTCCGCAACACCTCGTGCCGGCCGATCACGTCGGCGAGCGCCTGCTCCAGCGCTGCGATGTCGAGGCGCCCGTTCAGCTTCAGGATCACCGGGATGTTGTAGGCGGGTGACTCCGGCTCCATCCGATTGAGGAACCACATGCGCTGTTGCGCCAGCGACAGCGGCAGCCGCTCCGGGCGCGGGCCCGCGATCAGCGGCGCGCGCTGCCCCTCGTGCAGCGATCCGGCGAGCGCGGCGAGACTCGACACGGTGGGCGCCTCGAACAGGGCGCGCACCGGGACGCGGACACCCAGCGCCGCACCCACTCTCGCCGCCACCACCGACGCACTCAGCGAATCGCCGCCGAGAGCGAAGAAGTCGTCGTCGGCACCGACGCGTTCGATCTCCAGGACCTCCTCGAAGGCGGTGGCCACCGCGGATTCCGCGGGATTCGACGGTGCGCGGAACTCGGTTGCGGCGAACACCGGTTCGGGCAGCCGGTTCCGGTCCAGCTTGCCCGTCGGGGTCCGCGGGATCTCGCCGAGGACGACGACCGCGGCCGGGACCATGTACGCGGGCAGGCTCTGCGACAACATGTCCCGCAGCTCCCCGCCGGACAGCTCCTCACCCGGCACGGCCACGACGTAGGACACCAGGATCCGGGGCATCCCGTTGTCGCTGCGTGCGACGGTGACGGCATAGGCGACGTCGGGCCGGTCGCCGAGGAGGGCGTCGATCTCGCCGACCTCGATCCTGGTGCCGCGGATCTTCACCTGGAAATCGTTGCGCCCCAGGAACTCGAGGTGATTGTCGGCGGTGCGCCGGACCAGGTCGCCGGTCCGGTACATCCGGTCGCCGGCCTCGCCGAACGGGCAGGCCACGAACCGGGCCGCGGTGGTCGACGGGTTCCCGACGTAACCGTCGGCGAGTCCGGGGCCGAACAGGTAGAGCTCGCCGACGACGCCCTGGGGCACCGGGCGCATCCACGTGTCGAGCACGACCGCGGCGACCGGGCCCACCGCGCGGCCGATCGTCACCTGGCCCCCGGCTCGAGGGGTTCGCTCGCCGTGGCCCAGATGGTGGATTCGGTGGGGCCGTAGAGATTGATCATGGTGCGTCCCGGCGCCCACCGGCCGATCAGCTCGGGGCCGACGGCCTCACCCGCGGTTGCGAGTACACGCAGGGATTCGAGGCCTGCGTCGGGGACCGTGGACAGCGCCGATGGTGTCACCACCGCGTGCGACACGCATTCGCGGCGGATCAGCTCGGCCAGTTCGGGGCCGCCGTAGACGTCGGGCGGCGAGACGACGAGGCGGCCACCGGAACCGTGCGCCATCAGCATCTCGAACACCGAGGCGTCGAAGCTCGGCGAGGCCACCTGCAGGACGCTCGACGCGTCGTCGCAGCCGAGGACGCGGTGCTGCGCCTCGACGACCCGCGCCACGCCGCGGTGGCTGACGAGCACCCCCTTCGGCGTACCGGTCGAGCCCGACGTGTAGATCACGTAGGCGGTCTGTCCGATCCGGATCGGACCACCCCGTTCCACGTCGGTGATCGGCTCGGCGGATTCGGCGTCGAGCATGTACAGGTGCCGTTCGTCGTCGAGTTCGAGCCACTCGAGGCCGGGGGGCACGCCGGGACCGTCCAGGGTAGCGGTCCCGGCGTGCGTGAGACCCAACCTGACATCGGCATCGGAGAGCAGGTATCCGATCCGTTCAGCAGGCAGGGCCGGGTCCACCGGCAGGAATGCCGCGCCCGTCTTGGCGACCGCCCAGATGGCGACGATCGCGTCGAGGGACCTCGGCAACACACAGGCGACCACATCTTGTGGCCGGACTCCATGACGCACAAGCAGTCTGGCCATTCTGTTCGACCGCTCGTCGAGCCAGCGGTACGAGACCGAGGCGCCGCACGTCACCGCGACCGAGTCGGGGTGGCGTGCGACGGACGCGGCGAGGATGTCGGGCAACGTCTCCGGCTGCGGATGCCGCAGCGACGCCGGCAGGTCCAACTCGCCACCGCCGTGCGCGAGCATGCCGAGACGCGTGTCCGGGTCGTCGGCGATCCGCGCCAGGCATTCGACGAACAGATCGATGATCTCCCGCGCCCGAGCGGGGTCGAAGTCGTTGCGGCGGAAGCGGAGCGTGATGGACAGACCCGGTTCCCCGTCCACGGCATCGGTTTTCGGTGCCACGACGAGACTCAGCGGATACGGGGTGGCGTCGACGCCGGTGATCTCGTCGACGCGGAGGCCCGCCGACGAGACGAGGTCCTGCAGGGTCGACTCGCGCAGCGGGAAGGACTGGAAGGCGAGCGCGGTGTCGAACATGTCCGACATCCCCACCGCGCGGTGGATGGCCGGAAGACCGACGTAGTGGTGGTCGAGCAGTTCGGAGTTGCGATCCTGCGTGCCGATCAGCAACTCCCGCAACGACGCCGAGGGTTCGAGCCGGACCCGAACGGGCACCGTGTTGAGGAACATCCCGAGGGTCTGCCCGACTCCCGGCAGTTCCGGTGGCCGGCCGGCGACGGCCGAACCGAGGATCACGTCGGTCTCACCGGTCAGCACCCGCAGGACGAGTGCCCACGCCGTCGAGAGCGCGGTACCGACGGTGACCGCGGAATCCGCGGCCACGGAACGCAACCGCAGGTACTCCTGCGCGGGCAACTCCGCGCCGACCTCGCCGGCGAAGTCGCCGGACATCGCGGCACCGCTCCGGCTGACGCGGGTGGCCGCGTCGACGTCGGCGTAGGCCCGTGTCCAGGCGGCGATGGACGCCTCCTGGTCCTGTTCGGCCAGCCAGCGGAGGTAGTCGCGGTAGGAGGGAGCCGGACCGGCGATCCCGATCCGCTCCGGATCGCCGTAGAACTCGAGGAGTTCGCCGATGAGCAGCGGCATCGACCAGCCGTCCAGGATCACGTGGTGGTTGGTGATGTGCAGCGCGAACGCCTCGGCGTCCAGACGGACCAGGGTGAACCGGATGAGCGACGGGATGCTCAGATCGAAGCCCGCGGCGGCGTCCTCGGCGGCGATGCGTTCGGCCTCCTCCCGTGCCCGTTCGGCGGGGCGATCGGTGAGGTCGATCTCGCGGAAGGCGACCTCGGTGTGCGCGACCACGACCTGACGCGGGCCCCGCGAGGTCTCCACGAAACCGGCGCGCAGGATGTCGTGACGGTCGACCAGTGCCTGTGCGGCGCGGCGCAACCCGGCGCCGTCGAGGCGTCCCGACAGTCCGACCGTCGACTGGACGGTGTAGTTGTCCGCCGCGTCGGGATCGAGGGTGGAATGGAAGTGGATGCCGGACTGCGTCGGCGACAGCGGCCAGACCTCCGACAGATTCGGGTAGCGGTGCGCGAGGAGCTCCGCATCGGTGTCGGACACGCTGCCGAAGTCGGCGACGGTACCGAGGCCCGCGGCGCGGTCGGCCGTCTCCTCGGAGACCGGGCCGGGGCCGGCGGGGATCGATCCGTCCGGGTCGGCCAGCGCCGCCAGTGCGGCGACCGTCTTGGCCTCGAAAATCTGGCGGCCGGTGATGGTGAGTCCGGCGGACTTGGCCAGCGCCACCAACTGCATCGACACGATGCTGTCACCGCCGAGGGCGAAGAAGTTGTCGTCGGCGGTGACCGCGTCGAGGTTCAGGACCTCCGCGAACAGCCGGGCGAACAGCTCCTCGGTGGGTGTCGACGGTTCTCGGCCGCCCGCGCTCTCGGTGCGGAAGTCCCACGCGGGGAGCGCCTTCCGGTCGACCTTGCCGGTGCGGGTGACCGGCATCGCGGGTAGCTCGAGGATTGCGGTCGGAATCATGTAGCGCGGCAGCGATTCCGCGAGATCCTCACGGAGCGCGGTGACGTCGAGGCCCTCCCCCGGCGTGCCGACCACATAGGAGACGATGACCGGCTGGCCGGCCGGACCCGGCTGGACCAGCGTGACAGCCTGCGCGACGGCGTCGTGTCGGGCGAGATGTGCGTCGATGTCCCCGGCCTCGATCCGCAGACCGTGGATCTTGACCTGCTGGTCGTTGCGGCCCAGATAGTCGAGTTCGAGTCCGTCACGCCCGCGGATCCACCGCACCTGATCGCCGGTGCGGTAGATGCGTTCGCCGGTCGTCGACCGGGGGTCTGCGATGAAACGGGATGCGGTGAGGCCGGGCCGGTCGTGGTACCCGCGGGCCAGACCCGGTCCGCCCACATACAGTTCACCGGCCACGCCGACCGGGACCGGCCGCAGCCACGCGTCGAGGACCACCGCCCACACACCGCGGACCGGCTCGCCGATGGTGACCGGCCGCCCGGGCTGCAGGTCGTCGGCCGCGGTGGCCCAGATGGTGCATTCGGTGGGACCGTAGTGGTTCATCAGACGACGGCCGGGCGCCCAGCGGTTCACGATGTCCAGGCCGGTCGCCTCGCCGACCACGGCGATCGTCGCCAGCGACGGTACGCGGGCGGGGTCCATGGTGTTGAGGGCCGTCGGGGTGATGATGGCGTGCGACACCTGCTCGGCCCGCACCAGTTCCTCGAGATCGGCTCCGCCGTAGACGTCCTGGGGCGCCACCACCAGGCACGCCCCGTTGCCGTGAGCGAGCAGGACCTCGGAGACGCAGGCGTCGAAGCCCGGCGACGACACCTGCAGCACAGCCGAACCCGGTTGCACGCCGAAGTAGTCGCCCAGCGCGGTGACCCGGTCTCGCAGGCCCCGGTGATCGATGTGGACCGCCTTCGGCCGTCCGGTCGATCCGGAGGTGAAGATCAGGTACGCACTGCTGTCGGCTTCCACCGTGGTCGTCGACCAGTCCGCTTCCACCCCTTCGTCATCCGCCTGGGAGGCGTCGAGAACGAGCCACTCGACGGAATCCGGGAGGTTCTTCGTGACCTCCTCGACCGTGATGCCGAGCGTGCAGTGCGAGTCGGCCAGCAACTCGGCCAGGCGATATGCGGGGTTGCCGGGATCGAGGGCGACGAAGGCCGCGCCCGACCTGGCCACCGCCCAGATGGCGACGATCAGTTCGACCGACCGCGGGAGCGCCAACGCGACGAACCCCTCGGGCCCGGCGCCGCGGCGCACGAGTTCACGGGCGACACGATCGGCCCGTCGGTCGAGCTCCCGGTAGGTCAGCGTGCCCTCTCCCGAACGCACGGCCGGCATGTCGGGGTGGCGGCGCGCGGTGTCCGACAGGATGCCCCGGAGCGTCCGCGGTGTCATGGCCGGCGGGCCCTCGACGCGGGACAGCGCGGCCCATTCGATGTCCCAGCACGGGGAGACCGTCGCGACCTTCCGGCCCGGGTCCGCCGCGATCTGCCCCAGCAGCATCGCGAAACGTTCGAGCAGGAGCGCCGCACCCTGCGCGTCGAGACGATCGGCGGCGTACTTCAGGATCAGCTCGTATCGACCCGGATCACCCGCCCCGCGTCCGGCGGTCACCGGTCGGGGCGGGGTGACCTGCAGGCTGACCGGATACGGGGTCGCGTCGTGGGCCACGATGCCCTTCCACTGCAACCCGGCCTCTGCCAGTGCGCCCGCGACACCCTCGGCGTCGATGGGATAGGACTCGAGAACGGTGGCGGTGTCGAAGATGTCGGCCATCCCCGCGGCGCGCTGGAGGCCCGCGAGCCCGATGTTCCGATGGTCGAGCATCGCGGCCTGTTCGGCCTGCGCCCGTGCGAGCAGCTCGGTGACGGTCTCGTCGGGATCGAGCCGGACCCGCACCGGCAGGGTGTTGATGAACAGGCCGATCATCCGCTCGATGCCCGCGATGTGCGCCGGCCGATCCGAGACCGTGTTGCCGAACACCACATCCGAACGACCCGTCATGGCGGAGAGCAGCAGTGCCCACGCCACCTGGATGGCGGTGTTCGGGGTGACGCCGTGGGCGCGGCCGAGTCCGAGAACCGCGTCGGTGGTGGCCACGTCGAGATCGAGGTCGACCTGCGCGACGTCGTCCGCGGCGACCCGGTCCGGGTTGCCGGTCAGTCGCGTCGGGCTCTCGATGTCGGCCAGCATCTCCTCCCACGCGGCAGTCGTCGCGTCGTGGTCGTGAGAGTCCAACCACTGCAGGTAGTCCCGGAAGGACCGCGCCGTGGGCAGGCCGGCCGCTCCGCCGTCCGCGGAGTCGGCGATGTACAGCGCGAGCAGGTCGTGGACGAGCAGCGGCATCGACCAGCCGTCCAGCACGATGTGGTGGTTCGTCAGGAGGAGCAGGAACTCGTCGTCGTCGACGCGGATCAGGTGGAACCGCACCAGCGGCGGCCGGGACAGGTCGAAGGGGGCCGCCGACCCGGTGATCAGCCGACGCAGTTCACGATGCCGCTCCTCGGCGTCGGCGATACCGGTGAGGTCGGAATCGGTCCAGTCGACGGGCACGTCGCGCAGCAGGATCTGGCGTGGACCTGTGCTGGTCTCGACGAAGGCGACCCGGAGGCTGTCGTGGCGGTCGATGAGCGCCTGCGCCGCCTGCCGCATCCGCTCGGGTCGCAGGGAGCCGCCGAGGGTGACCTCGGCCTGCACGACGTAGCCGTCGGCGCCACCGGCGCCACCGGCGCCTCCCGCGCTGTTCCGGGCATCGATGCCGTCGTAGGTGGCGTGGAACAGCAGACCGGACTGCAGCGCGGTGAGCGGCCAGACGTCGACCATCGACGGGTGGTCGCGCAGCCAGCCGTCGATCTCGTCCTGCGTGGTCTCGACGAGCGGGAAGTCCGACGGCGTGTGCCCGCCGGCGTCGTCGGCCTGCGCGTGCCGTGCGAGGCCTTCGAGCGCCTGCACCCACAGCCGCGACAGTTCTTCGACCTCGTCGCGATCGAGTACCAGGGAGGCGAACTCCCACACCGCATCGAGTTCGAGACCGTCCGGGCCCGGCTCGGCGATCGCGTTGATGTCGAGGATCGCCGGGAGTGCCATCCACGGATCGGCGGTGCCGGCCAGCGCATCGAACTCGCGTGAGGGCGTCCACGGTCCGAATACGTCCCGCGTGCCCGCGCGGCCCAGGTAGTTGAAGCTGATCTGCGGTTCGGGACGGTTCTCCAGTTCGTTGCGGCCCACCGGGTCCAGATGCCGGACCATGCCGTAGCCGATGCCGTTGTCCGGCACCGCGCGCAGGAACTCCTTCACCCGCTTGATCGCCGTACCGGCGGACGGCCCGCCGGCGAAGGCGTCGTCGAGGTCGATGTCCGCCAGATCGAGACGGACGGGGAACCGTGAGGTGAACCAGCCGACCGTGGCGGTCAGATCGGCGCCGGGGACGGCCGACTCCTCACGGCCGTGTCCTTCGAGCGCGATCAGTTCGCTGTCCGGTGCCTCGCCGCGCAGCGACCGCCAGCGCGCCAGGGCGAGTCCCAGTGCCGCGAGCAGCGGGTCGTTGGGGCTGCCGTGGAACCGGCCGGGGATGGTGGTGACCACCGATTCGGTGACATCGGCCGGGATGCGCATGCGCACGCGTCCCGCGGAGGCGGTGATGTCGCGGTCGGGGTCCAGCGCGCGCGTCCCGAGCGGGCGGTCGCCGGCCGAGAGGATGTCCGACCACAGATCGAGTTCGGCGGCGGTACGTCCGGAGGACCGCTCGACCAGGCCGTGGACCCAGCGTCGCACGGAGGTCGTGGGAGTGCCCGGCTGCGGATCGACGCCCGCGGCGATGTGGCCGTGGGCAATCGCCAGGTCGCCCAGGAGGATTCGCCACGACACCCCGTCGGCGGCGAGGTGGTGGATGACGAGCCACAGCAGATCCGGCTTCGTGCCGGTCCGGTCCCGCAGCCAGACGAATCGCGTCAACAGTCCGGCCCGCGGGTCCAGCAGGTCGGCGGCCGATTGCAGGTGCCGGTCGATCTCGTCGGCATCGCGACGGTCGAGCCACACCTCGGTCAGCGACTCCTCGACGTCGACCGACCCCGATTCGCGGACCTCGACGAACCCCTCTCCGGAGTGGTCGCGCAGAACCGCGCGCAAGATGTCGTGACGGTCGATCAGTGCGTCCAGTGCGCGTACGAGGTCGGCGCGTTCGAGGTCGTCCGGGAGCTCGACGAGTGCGGCCTGCGCGAAACGGTCGATGTGCCCCCGATCGAGCATCGCGTGCATGATCGGGGCCAGCGGGAACGATCCGACGCCCGCCCCGGGGAGTTCGTGCAGGGTGTCGTCGCGGGAGGCGTCGGTGGCCCGAACCGCCAGTGCTGCAACGGTCTTGCATTCGAACACGTCCTGGGTCGAGAACGCCAGTCCGGCGGCCTTGGCCCGGCCCACGAGTTCGATCGAGGAGATGCTGTCGCCGCCGAGGACGAAGAAGCTGTCGTCCGCCCCGACCTCGTCGACCCCGAGGACCTCGGAGAACAGCTGTGCCAGTCGGTACTCCCCCGGCGTCGACGGCGGCCGTCCGGTACGGGCGGCCGCGAAGACCGGGGCGGGTAGGGCCTTCCGGTCGACCTTGCCGAAGGCGTTGAGCGGCAGCGCGTCCAGCGTGGTGATCACCGCCGGGACCAGGTGCGGCGGAAGCGATTCACGGGCGAATCGACCCAACTCGGAGACATCGATCCGGTGGTCGCGGACGGCCGCCACGTACGACGCGAGGACGGTCGCGCCGGCGTTGTTGCGGACCGGCACGGTGATCGATGCCTCGACGTCGGGGTGGCCGATGAGGGCCGTGTCGATCTCGCCGGGCTCGATCCGGTATCCACGGATCTTCAGCTGGAAGTCGGTGCGACCCAACAGTTCCAGCGACAGTGCGGAGGGATCCCCGATCCACCGTGCGAGATCGCCGGTGCGGTACATCCGTTCGCCGGGCTCCCCGTGGGGATCGGCGACGAACCGGCCTGCGGTCTGCGCGAGGAGATTCGCATAGCCGCGGGCGAGGCCCGGTCCCGCCAGGTACAGCTCGCCCGCGGTGCCGATCGGAACCGGCTGCAACGCGGGGTCGAGGATCATCATCGACGCCCCGCGCACCGGACGGCCGACGGTCAGATCCTCGGCAGGGTCGAGGACCCCGCTCGCGGCGGTGATGGTCGCCTCGGTCGGCCCGTACTCGTTGATCATCCGGGCGCACCGCGTCCAGCGTTCGACCATGCGGGGCGCGGTCTTGTCGCCGCCGACCATGACCGCCCGCAGGTCGAGCAGGACTTCCGGTTCGACGGTGGCCAGCATCGCCGGCGTCAGCGTCAGGTGGGTGACGCCCTCATCTGCCAGCAGGCGGGTGAGCCGCTCGCCGCCGATCACGTCCGGCGGTACGACGACCAGCGCGGAGCCGTTCGCGAAGCAGGTGAGCAGCTGCTCCATCGACGCGTCGAAGCTCGGTGACAGCGCATAGGACACACGCGACTCCGCGTCCAGGCCATAGGCCTCGGTTCGGTCGGAGATGAGGTTCGCGAGTCCCTTGTGCGTGACCTGGACACCCTTCGGCACGCCCGTCGATCCCGAGGTGTAGGTCATGTAGGCGACGTTGTCCGCGCGCAGCGGGCGGATGCGGTCGAGGTCCCCGATCGCGTCCGGGGCGAGGGCGGCCCCCTCCCCGAGACCGCCCTCCCCGCGAGAATCGTCCCCTCGCGAGCTCTCACCGTCGACGATCACCGTGGGCATCGACTCCGGGAGTCGGTCGGTGAACCCGTCGGCGGTGATGGCCGCCGCGGCGCCGCTGTCGGCGACGATGTGCTCGATACGCTTGCGTGGGTAGTCCGGGTCCACCTGAACGATGGCGGCCCCGGACTTCGCAACCGCCCACGCGGCGGCGACGGACTCGGCAGACCGTCGGAGAAGAATCGCGACCGATGTGTCCGGCCCGCAGCCCAGGTCGATCAGGCGCCGGGCCATCCGCGACGAGACGGCGTCCAGTTCCCGATACGTCAGCCGCCGACCGTCTGCCGAGATCGCGACCCGGTCACCGTGCCGGGCCACGTTCTCGGCGAGGATGTCCGGGAGAAGCCGTGGCGCAACGCCTTCCGGACCTCGTACCGGCAGGAGCGCAGCACGTTCCGGCTCGTCGAGCAGTTCCAGCCGCCCCACCTGGTCGTCCTCCGCACCACCGAGGAACTCGTGCAGGAACATCAGGAACCTGCGGTGATGGTCGGCGAGCTCTGCGGGCGTGTAGACGTTGGGATTGCCCTGGAAGTCGATGTGCGTGCTGTCGTGACCCGCGCCGGGATAGATGTTGACGAACAGGTCGGAGGTCGGGCCGGACGTCAGCACGTGCAGGCGTCCCGCCACGTCACCGAACACGACCTCGCTGTCGACCAGCATCAGGTTCACGGCCGGACCGAAGGACGACGCCTCGTCGCGCGCGATCCCCATGTCGCGGAAGATGTCCTCCTGGCGGTAGCGCTGCCTCCGCAGCGCGCTCAGCAGCTCGCTCTTCACGGCGGTGACGACGTCGCTGAGCGTCCGGCCCGCGACCGGGACCCGCAGGGGCACGACGTTCGCGACCATGCCGCCCGAGCGGCGCAGGACCGCGGAGTGCCGGCCCGAGACCGGCAGGCTCAGGAGGACCTCGGGACTACCGGTCATCCGGGCGAGGTAGGCGGCGAAGGCCGCAACGATCACCGGGGTGACGCCGCCGTCGTGCGAGGCGTCGTCGAGCAACCGGGCCGTCTCGGCGGGCAACGGAGTGCTCACCAACGTCGGGTGCAACGTGGGCTTGCCGAGCCGGCCGGCGAGACTGACCACCGGCGGGGCGCCCTCGAGATGTTCGCTCCAGTACTTGCGGTCGTTCTCGTAGCGGGTCGACCCCGGATAGGAGGCGTCCTGCTCGATGATGTCGGCGAGATCGCTTGCCTTGCAAGGCGGTGGAGCCTCGCCGCGGATACCGGCGTTGTACAGCTCGGTGATCCGCCGGACCATCGTGACCGCCCCGAAACCGTCGAGGGCTATGTGGTGGGCGCGCAGATACCAGAAGTAGTGGTTCGTCCCGACCTGGTACACGACGCTCGCCATGAGGTGGTCGACGAGCAGGTCCAGAGGCCGCGAATAGTCCTCCGACATCAGCCGATGGGCGGACTCGATCGGGTCGGGCTGCCCGCGCAGATCGACGGTGTACACCGGTGCGCCGTGAGCCTCGTCGACGTACTGCCGCGGCTCGCCGTCGACCTCGATCAGCCGCAGATATCCGGAGCCGAACTCTCTTCCGGTTGTCCGTGCGGCGTCTTCCAGCACGTCGGTGTCGAGTTCGCCCGCGATCTCCACGTATTGCGCCACCGAGATCGGCAGGTCACCTGCCACATGCTGGGCGAACCAGATCCCCCGCTGCGCCGCGGACAGAGGCAGGGTGCCAACCCGTGATCGAGCCCCCGACACATCGTCGAAGGATGTCTCGAAATTCTTCTCTGAGATGGTCACGCGGCCTCCCCATGCGTCCTCATCGACTGCACCCGCCGAGCCTGGGGGCAGAGCCCGGGCGGAATCGTCAGACCACAAATTGCCGTTCCCGCGCCTGAAGCGGAAATGGGCAATGCAGCCCCCCTGGATAGTTGTCGCCCCCGCCGACAAGAACGGACCCTACTCTCGCGAAACTTTCCGCCACAACGATTTCCGCGAAGACAAATCACTCGTAAAGGTCGCGCGAGAAAGGTCTCAAAATGGTGTCATCAGACAATTGGTCCGATCGGATGACATTCCCCGGACCGCCTGTTCTGCGCGCAGATATCTGCATCTCGCCCGAAGTGAAAACAGATTTGGATCCAGATTCACAAACCCCCGGGTACGGACACGAAACCGTCTGCTGGAGTACTGATTTCAGTCCTCCACCGAAGACGGTAAATGCTCGCAAATCGCCCATTTTCCACATAACGCGATTTGCTTAGTTTGAACAGTTAATGGGTATGGAGAATCAGCCTAACGACGCCGTGACCATTCCTATATCGAATCTCCATCTTTGATTCCAGCCGGGACAGAAGGTCTCGATTCGGGTGGTGTCGTTCCAGGAAACGACACCGCTCGAGTCGATTCTCCGGTTGCGGCAATCACATTCCCGCGCTGCGTCGTAGGCCTTGTGTCACTCACCGAGGGACTTGTGTCACTCGTCGGTGTCACCCGTTCAGACCACTGCGCGTCAGCCGCTGCGCCGCAGTCGTCGT
Source organism: Gordonia westfalica (assembly GCF_900105725.1). Lineage (NCBI taxonomy): Bacteria > Bacillati > Actinomycetota > Actinomycetes > Mycobacteriales > Gordoniaceae > Gordonia > Gordonia westfalica. Next base: position 644,346 of record NZ_FNLM01000036.1, on the reverse strand, counting down.
CCCGGCCGCGACCGGGCAGGCTCCCACCGCCTGCGCCAGACCCGACGGGGGCATGCCGCTCGCGATCGTCTCGTGCTCCCCGATCACATACGTCTCATGCCAGATGCCGACCGAGTCGGTGCCGGCGAGTTCGCGGTTGAACCACCGCCAGACCGGGAGATGCGGCGCGCCGGCGTCGGCGGCGAAGCGCCTGATGTCCTCGGCACTGCGCCAGTACGACACCACCATGAGCGAGCGCCCCAGGTAGAGCTGCGCCGACAGCAGGCCCGCCTCCGGGTTGCGCCGGAGGTGGATGAGCATCTTCGGCATGGCGGCCAGTACGGCCAACCAGGCACGTACACGCCACGGACGGGTCACCCGCATCCCGATCAGGAACAGCGCGGTCCCCTCCGGCGGAGAAAGGGTGGTCGTCCGCGCCCCGCCGGGTCGTCGCGCACCGGTGGATCGTGCCATGTCTGCCTCCGAAGGTTTTGTAACACTGTTACGAAACGATGTTATGGAACGATGATCCGCGTGGCAAGACCCCGTGTACACACCGACGACGTGCGTGAGAAGTTGCTGGACGAAGCGGTCCGCATCGTCGAGGACGGCGGGTTGGGCGCGTTGTCGGTGCGGGACGTCGCCCATGCCGCGGGCACGTCGACGTCCGCGGTGTACTCGTTGCTCGGCAGCAAGGAGGGCCTCGCCCGCGGGGTACTCCTCCGCGCATTCGCGTCCTTCGAGGCCGCGCAGACGACCGCCACGATCGACGGCACCGACCCCGACGGCGAGACCGCCGATCTCACGGGTCTGGGAATCGCCTATGTCGGCTGGGCGCTGGAGCACCCGCGGCTCTACGAGTTGATGTTCGGGGAGGCGCGTTCCGGCATCGAACCGACCGAGGAGACCAAGGCCGCCGCCGCGCGGGCGATCGGACCGCTGCGCGAGGGCGTCTCGCGGGCCATCGAAGCCGGCGTCTTCCGCGACGCGGAAGTGGACACCGTGGCCGCGTCGTTGTGGGCCCAGGTCCACGGTTCGGCGCTGCTCCTGCTCGCCGGCCACTACCCCGCCGGGGCCGATCCCGTCGCCGCGACGTACGCCGTCATCGACGGTTGGCGCGCCGTCGATCGCTGACGCCACGAGCCGATTAGGGTGTGGACATGGCAGGGCGCAGCATGGACTTCGATCCCATCGCCGAGGCACGGGACAACTGGACCGAAGCCGGATGGAGCGACGTCGCCGACGGCATGGTGGCGGTGACCTCGGTGATGCGCGCACACCAGATCCTGCTCGCCCGCGTCGAGGCCGCGTTGCGCCCCTTCGATCTCAGCTTCTCCCGATTCGAACTCCTCCGGCTCCTGGCATTCTCACGTCAGGGCGCACTCCCGATCACCAAGGCCAGCGATCGTCTGCAGGTCCACGTCACGAGCGTCACCCACGCGATCCGTCGCCTCGAGGAAGGCGGCCTCGTCCGCCGCGTCCCGCACCCGACCGACGGGCGCACCACCCTCGTCGAGATCACCGACCTCGGCCGCTCCACCGTCGAGGACGCCACCAAGACCCTCAACGAGGAGGTCTTCGCCGACGTCGGCATGTCCGACGGCGAGATGGCCGGCCTCGTCGGCGCCATCCAGTCGCTGCGGAAGCACAACGGGGATTTCTGAGCGGTATGACGTTGTGCCCGGAATCCGGGTTCGACGTCATACGGAACACCGGCGCTCCGGTCGCTGGAACCGAGTTGGTGTCGTCGGCGTCGAATCTTCATGGACATCACCGAACTGACCGTCCGCAGAGATGGCGTGTTCTCGGCCCGAGAGGCTCTCGAATGCGGCGTCAGCTCGTCGACGATCCAACGCAAGGTGGCCGCCGGAGAGTGGAGAGCGGTGACGCGCGGCGTCTATCTCGTCACCGGACATGCCCGTTCGGCACGCGCGCAGGCGCGGATCGCAGTCCTCTCGGTACATACCGATGCGGTGCTGGGAGGTGCGGCTGCCGCCTGGTGGCTGGGCCTCCACGATGCCGAACCCCGTAAACACATCGTCTTCACGAGGACGCGGGGCGCCGCCCGCCGATCGTCGGCGACGGCGTTGACCCGATACCGGCACCTTCACGACGCGGACATCACGGAGTACCAGGGACTTCGGGTCACCGAGCCGGCACTGACCGTCCTGGACGCCTCCCTCGACCTCGGGATGAGCATCATCGACTCGACTCTGTTGACGAAACGGGTCACCGTCGAGGCACTCGACGCCGCGCACACCCGCTACCCGAGGCGGCATCGCGCAACACGCGCGGCCTCCTATCTGCGACTTCTCGGCGACGGCGCGAGATCGGAAGCCGAGCGGCTCACCGTGAATCTGCTGACGACCGGTGGCGTCTCGGGCTGGATCGCGAACATGCCCGCGTTCGGCTACATCATCGACTTCGCGATCCCCCACGTGAAGGTCGCGGTGGAGATCGACGGATTCGCGTTCCACCGTGACGCCACCGCATTTCGGCGGGATCGGTTGAAGCGCAACCTGCTGGTCGCGAACGGATGGACCGTACTCAACTTCACGTGGACTGACCTCGTCGAGCGCCCGACCGAGGTCGTCGAGGAGGTCAAGGGCGCACTTCACCGAGCTGCCAGCTGAAAACAGTATGACGTTGTGCCCGGAATCCGGGCACAACGTCATACGGAACTGCAGGTGGTGCGGTACTAGTGCAGCGAGGTGATGATCGCGCTGAAGTCGAGATCAGCGTGCTGCTCGGCGAAGCCGCGGTACAGCTGCGCGGCGTGGCTTCCGAGCGGGGCGCGGGAACCGGTGCTGGCGACGGCGTCCATCGCCAGACCGAGGTCCTTGTTCATCAGTGCGGTGGCGAACCCCGGCTTGAAGTCGTTGTTCGCCGGCGAGGTCGGGACCGGGCCGGGAACCGGGCAGTTGGTCTCGATGGCCCAGCAGTTACCGGTGGCACCGGTGACCACGTCGTAGAGAGCCTGCTCGTCGAGGCCCAGCTTCTGCGCGAGGACGAACGCCTCGCCGACCGCGATCTGCTGGACGGCGAGCAGCATGTTGTTGCACACCTTCGCCGCCTGGCCGGCACCCGCCGCACCGCAGTGGATGATCTTGCCCGCCATCGGATCGAGGGTTCCGCGTGCGGCGGAGAAGGCCTCGTCCTCGCCGCCGACCATGAAGGCCAGCGTGCCCGCGGTGGCACCCTTGACGCCACCCGACACCGGCGCGTCGACCTGGGCGAACCCGTGGTCGACGGCGCGGCGGTGGATCTCCCGCGCATCGTCGACCGAGATGGTCGACGAGTCGATGAAGAGCGCACCGGTCGGGGTGGCCGGCAGGACCTCGTCGTAGACCTTCTTCACGATGCCGCCGTTGGGCAGCATGGTGATCACGACCTCGGCCCCGGAGACGGCCTCGATGGCCGCGGGGAACGTCTCGATCCCGTTGGACTTGGCGGTCTCGACCGCGTCGGGCGACAGGTCGAACCCACGCACAGTGTGGCCGGCCTTGACCAGGTTGGCGGCCATCGGGCCACCCATGTTGCCGAGACCGAGGAAAGCGATCGTCGTCATTGTCTTTGCTCCCTAAAGTGTTTGCCTGCGAAAACCATTGCGTTGCAGCGAGTTCGCGTCAGCTCTCCCGGTATCGGGACGCGATCGAACGGCCGAGGACGACCCGCATGATCTCGTTGGTCCCTTCCAGGATGCGGTGCACACGGAGGTCGCGGACGATTTTCTCGATTCCGTACTCCGACAGATACCCGTAGCCGCCGTGCAGCTGCAGCGCCTGGTCGGCCACGTCGTAGCAGCTGTCGGTGACGAACCGCTTGGCCATCGCACACTGCTCCACCTTGTCGGGGGCGTTGTCGTCGAGTGCGGCCGCCGCATGCCACAGCATCAGCCGTGAGGTCTGCAGCGAGGTCGCCATGTCGGCGAGCGTGAACCGGATGGTCGGCTCGTCGAGCAGCGAGTTGCCGAACGCACGACGACTCGAGACGTACGCGGCCGCCTTGTCGAAGGCCGCCTGGGCACCGCCGAGGGACGACGCGGCGATGTTGAGCCGGCCGCCGTTGAGGCCGTTCATCGCGATGCCGAACCCGATGCCCTCGGTCTCGGCGAGGAGGTTCGACGCCGGGACCCGCACCTCGTCGAGGACGACCTGCGCGGTGGGCTGGGCGTTCCAGCCCATCTTGTGTTCCTGCGCACCGAAACTCAGTCCGGGGGTGTCCTTCTCGATCAGGAAGGTGGAGATGCCCTTGGGACCGGCGTCGCCGGTGCGGGCCATCACCACGTACAGATCCGACGACCCGGCACCGGAGATGAACTGCTTGACCCCGGTGAGGACGTACTCGTCACCCGAACGTTCGGCTCGGGTGGCGAGCGCGGCCGCGTCCGATCCGGCGCCCGGCTCGGTGAGGCAGTAGCTCGCGATGGTCTCCATCGTCGCCAGCCGCGGCACCCACTTGTTGCGCTGCTCGTCGGTGCCGTAGTGGTCGATCATCCAGGCGCACATGTTGTGGATGGAGAGGAACGACGCGACGGCCGGGTCGGCGTAGGCCAGCTGCTCGAAGATCCGCACTCCGTCGAGGCGACGGAGTCCGCTGCCCCCGGCGTCCTCGGAACAGTAGATGGCACCCATCCCCAGTTCGGCCGCCTCACGGAGTTCGGCCACCGGAAAGTGTTTGGACGCATCCCATTCCAGCGCATAAGGCGCCAGCTTCTTGGCCGCGAAGGCCGCCGCGGTCTCGACGATGACGCGTTCGTCACCGTCGAGCCGCGCGACCGCAGCCTCGGCAAGTGTGGTCATCTGGGCCGCACTCAGTCCATCGTCGGGATGACGAACTCGGCGCCGTCCTTGATGCCCGACGGCCAGCGCGTGGTGATGGTCTTGGTCTTGGTGTAGAACTGGATCGACGCCGGACCATGCTGGTTGAGGTCGCCGAAGCCCGAGCGCTTCCATCCACCAAAGGTGTAGTACGCCACCGGGACCGGGATCGGCACGTTGACGCCGACCATGCCGACGTCGACGCGTGCGGCGAAGTCGCGGGCCGCGTCGCCGTCCTGGGTGAAGATGGCGGTGCCGTTGCCGTACTGGTGGTCGGTGGCCAGCGCGAGGGCTTCCTCGTAGTCGGCTGCGCGAACGATCTGCAGCACCGGACCGAAGATCTCTTCCTGGTACGAGGTCATGTCCTTGGTGACATGGTCGAACAGGGTCGGTCCGATGAAGTAGCCCTTCGAGATGTCCTCATCACCGAAGGTCTGCTCGTTGCTGGTGCGCTCGCGGCCGTCGATGACCAGCTCGGCACCCTCCTCGACGCCCTTGGTGATGTAGCCGCGGACACGCTCGAGGGCGGCCGCGGTGACCAGGGGGCCGTAGTCGGCCTTGGGGTCGAGGCTGTGGCCGACGCGCAGCGCGTTGACGCGGTCGATCAGCTTGGCGCGCAGACGATCTGCGGTCTCCTCGCCGACCGGGACCGCGACCGAGATGGCCATGCAACGCTCGCCGGCACTGCCGTAACCGGCACCGATCAGCGCATCGACGACCTGGTCGAGGTTGGCGTCGGGCATGATGATCATGTGGTTCTTGGCGCCACCGAAGCACTGCGAACGCTTACCGTGTGCGGCTGCGGTCGAGTAGATGTACTGCGCGATGTCCGAGCTGCCGACAAAGCCGAGGGCCTTGACGTCGGGGTGGGTGAGCAGCGCGTCGACCGATTCCTTGTCGCCGTGGACGACCTGGAAGACGCCGTCGGGAAGCCCTGCCTCGGTGAACAATTCAGCTAGGCGGACCGGAACCGACGGGTCACGCTCGCTGGGCTTGAGGATGAAGGCGTTACCGCAGGCGAGGGCAGGACCGGCCTTCCACAGCGGGATCATCGCCGGGAAGTTGAAGGGCGTGATGCCGGCGACCACACCGAGCGGCTGGCGGACCGAATGCACGTCGATGCCACTGCCGGCACCTTCGGTGAACTCACCCTTGATGAGATGCGGGATGCCGATGGCGAATTCGATGACCTCGACGCCGCGCTGGATGTCCCCGAGGGCGTCGGCGTGGGTCTTGCCGTGCTCGAGCGACAGCGTGGTCGCGAGCTCGTCGGCGTTCTTGTTGACCAGGTCGACGAAGCGCATGAGGACGCGCGCACGACGCTGCGGGTTCCACGCGGCCCACTCCTTCTGCGCCTTCGAGGCGGTGGCGACGGCCGCAGCGACCTCGTCGGTCGAGGCCAGCGGAACCTGCGCCTGCACGGCACCGGTGCTGGGGTTGAAGACATTGGCGAAGCGACCGCCCTCGGCGGTGACGCGCTTGCCGTTCAGGAAGTGCGGGATGGACGGGACTGCGGGAGCGGACACTTCGATCACCTTTGATTCTTGTCGGGGTTGTCGGGTCGGGGTCTCGGCCTCGGGGCGGGACGTCTATTCGGGGGTTGCGTGGGCCTGCCTCGTCGGCGTCCGGGCCGGCGGCGAGCACCCCGATCTGCCGAATGCGGGGTCATGGCCTCTGTCACAACATAGTAGGACATCCAAGTATTTCTTCCAACCCCTTCCGACCTGCGATTTAGCAGTCGGGAGCGGGTTAGGTTACCCTCGCTGGCGAAAAGCCGACGTCGAGAGGAGTTCTGCAAATGTCGGTCGTCATCCTCTACGGAACCGAGACCGGAACGGGAGAGCTCGTCGCAGACGCGATCGCGGACGCGCTCAACCAGCACGATCCCTCGATCTATGACATGAGCGAGTACGCGGTCGAGGACCTCGTGCCCGAAGACTTCCTGGTGATCGTCTGCTCGACATACGGCGAGGGCGAGCTGCCCACCGGTGCCGAGCCCTTCGCCGACGAACTCGAGAGCGTCAACCCCGACCTCGGCGGGCTGCGCTTCGCGGTGTTCGGACTCGGCGACTCGATCTACGACACCTTCAACCGCGGCGGCGAGATCGTCGCCGAGATGCTGACGAAGCGCGGCGCCGTCCAGGTCGGCGAGCACGCCCGCCACGACAACTCGTCGTCGATCAAGCCCGCGAAGCAGGCCGAGGAATGGGCCGAGGGCATCGCCGAACTGATCGAGGGCTGATCACACCCGCTGACAGCACCAGCTGATCTATGCCGCCGGCCGTCCCTCGGCCGGCGGCATCTCCATCTCGGCCGCCACGGCCTGCTCGTATCCGCGCACGGCCGACAGCTTCGCCAGCTCGCACACCGCGCGGACCATGATCGCGAGCACGATGCCGAGGAACAGCGCCGTCGGCACCGAGACATTGAGGTTCTCGCCGAGCAGCAGGACGCCCAGCACCATCGCGACGGCCGGCTCGGCGACGGTCATGGACGGGAACGACGTCTGCAGGTCGCCCGCCCCGAAACCGAGTTGCTGGGCGATCACCGCGCAGACCACGACCAGCACGAACAGGTAGATCTCCGGCTGGAGGAAGGTCCGCCAGAACTCGTGGGTGATCTGGAAGATCACGGCCTTGACCAGCAGCGCCGACACCCCGAAGAGCGTGCCCGCCACGAGTCCGTAGAACAGCGCCTTGTAGTGCGGGCTGGAGCGCTGGGCGCAGATCACCAGCGCCACGACGATGCCGATGACGGCGCCCACGGTGCATCCCAGCAGCAGCGCGTCGGGGCGTCTCAGCGACGGTTCCGGCCGCGAGACGATCAGGAACGTCGCGACGCAGGCGACGAGCACCCCACCCCACGCCCACTCGACGGGTGCGGGGTGCCGGTGATCCGCCCACGCCTCCAGCGGTAGCGCGAAGAGGACCGCGAGGACGACGAGCGGCTGCACCAGCAGAATCGATCCCAGCCCCAGGGCCGAGGCCTGCAGCCCGAAGCCGCAGAGCGCGATGGCGGCGCCCACCCACCATCCGATCGTGATCGCACCGTTGACCCGGGACGCACGCTGACGCAGCACGGTGCCGGCCGCGATCATCAGCGCCGCCAACACCGCCAGTAGCGCGGGTACCCAGGTGTGCACGCCCACAAGGGTAAGGGCGACGCGGACCCCACGCCCGAATCGGGCATCACCGGCAGACGGTCGACCCGGTGTCGCAACGTCGGTAACCAGCACCGACGGCGTACATTCGGAAATCATGCGGTATCGGTCGGATCTGGAACGCCTGGCCACCCTCGACGCAGCCGCGATCGAGCGTGCCTGCACCGACTGCACGACGCTGGACGAGTTCATCGGTTGTGCGGTCGACGAACACCTCGAATTGGATGCGCTGGCCGATGAGGCCGAGGCGCTCGACGACCCCGAGCACGCCGCCTTCCTGCGCCAGGAGGCGTCGGCCTGGCGCGCCACCGTCCGCCTGCTCCGCACCATCGCCGCCGATCCGGATGCCTATCCGGCGGAGCACCGGCGGACCGGAACCGCATGAGCGACGCACGGACCCTGATCCTGATGCGTCACGGGAAGTCGGGCTATCCCCCGGCGACGCGCGACCACGACCGCCCACTCGCCGAACGCGGCGACCGGCAGGCCGCGCTCGCCGGACGCTGGATGGCCGACGAAGGCCTCCGTATCGACGCAGTGCTCTGCTCGACGTCCACCCGGACCCGTCAGACCCTCGAGCGGACCGGCGTCCGGGCGCCGGTCACCTACGTCGAGGACATCTACGGCGGTGACGCCGACGACGTGCTGGAGACCATCCGCATCCATGCGCCGGCCGACGCGGCCACCCTGCTCGTCGTCGGACACGAACCCGGGATGCCGCAGACCGCGCTGACGCTCGATCCCGCCGGACCGATCGACCGGTTTCCCACATCCGCCTATGCGGTACTCACCGTGTCGCAGCCGTGGGATCGACTCGGCATGGCCCCGGACCCCGACGCCCGCCTTGTCGGCGTCCGGATACCCCGCGAGGAGTGACCGCGGCTGCTCGACCCGACACCGAGCATTGGAGCGCGTATGCGTGAGACCCAGCGGACCATCATCGACGCCCTGGGGGTCCGCCCCGCCATAGATCCCGCCGACGAGGTGGAGCGACGAGTCCGGTTCCTCGCCGACTACCTGGACGCGGTCGGCGCGTCGGGGTTCGTGCTCGGCATCTCCGGCGGCGTCGATTCGACCCTCGCCGGGCGCCTCGCCCAGATCGCGGTGGAACGCGTCCGGGAAGACGGAGGCGACGCGGTGTTCGTCGGCATGCGTCTCCCCTACCGGGTGCAGCACGACGAACACGACGCCGTCGCGGCCGTCGACTTCGTGGCGGCCGACGAGACGCTGACCGTCAACGTGGCGCCGGGCGTGGACGCCCTGAACGACGAGATCACCGGGGCGACGGGCGCCACGCTCACCGACTTCACCAAGGGCAATGCCAAGGCGCGACACCGCATGGTCGCGCAGTACGCCGTCGCCGGGGACCGCGGGCTGCTGGTGATCGGCGCCGACCACGCGTCAGAGAACGTGACCGGATTCTTCACCAAGTTCGGCGACGGGGCGGCGGATGTCCTGCCGCTGTCGGGTCTGAACAAGCGCCAGGGCAGGTCGCTGCTGCGCCACCTCGGTGCGCCACGGCAACTGTGGGAGAAGGTCCCGACCGCCGACCTGCTCGACGAGAAGGCGGGCCAGACCGACGAGGACGAACTGGGCCTGACCTACGACGAGATCGACGACTACCTCGAGGGTCGCGAGGTCCCCGTCGAGACCGCGGAGAAGATCGAGGCCGCGTGGCATCGCAACCGCCACAAGCGCACCACGCCGGTGGAACTCGACGACATCTGGTGGCGGGCCTAGCAGGCACACATCGCGGACGCGTGTACACAGCGCGCAGTGCTCGGGTGCCAGGCCGTTTACTGTTGTCGACGTGTCTGTCTACGCAAACGGCTTCGTTCGGGTCGCGGGTGCGGTGCCCGTGCTCACGATCGCCGAACCCGCCGCGAATGCCGTACGCACCATCGAGCTGATGCGACAGGCCGCCGGCGACGGCGCCGCGCTCGTGGTCTTCCCGAGCTGGGGCTCTGCGGCTACAGCATCGACGACCTGTTCCACCAGGACGCGCTGATCGAGGGATGCCGCGACGCGCTGACCGAGATCGTGGCCGCCAGCAGCGGTCTCACTCCGCTGATCGTCGTCGGTCTGCCGATGGTCGTCGGCGACGGATTGTTCAACTGCGCCGCCGTGATCCGCGACGGTGCGGTCCTCGGCGTCGTCCCGAAGTCGTACCTGCCGAACTACCGCGAGTTCTACGAGCAGCGGTTCTTCTCGGCCGCCCGCGACGCCGTGCCCACCATCGTGATCGTCGACGGCGAGGAGGTCCCGTTCGGGGCCGATTTGATCTTCGAGGCCACCGATCTGCCCGGCTTCGCCCTGCACGTCGAGATCTGCGAGGACGGCTGGGTGGCCATCCCGCCGAGCACGTGGGCCGCCCTCGGCGGTGCGACCGTGCTGGCCAACCTGTCCGGCAGTCCGGTCACCATCGGCAAGGAGACCTACCGGAAGAACCTGTGCACAGGGCATTCCGCGCGCACCATCTCCGCGCACGTCTACGTCGCGGCGGGTTACGGCGAGTCCACCACCGACCTCGCCTGGGACGGCGACGCCCTCATCACCGAGAACGGTTCCCTGCTGGCACGGAGCCAGCAGTTCGCGACCACCGATCAGGTCATCTCGGCCGACATCGACCTCGACCGGCTGCGGCAGGAACGCATGCGGATGATCAGCCTCCGCGACCAGGCCGGTGATCACTCGGAGCAGCTGAAGTCGTTGCGCCGCATCGGTTTCTCTTTCGGGGAGCTCGGCGGCGACGATGATGTGCTGCGTCGCGTCGTGCCCCGATTCCCTTATGTCCCGGCCGATTCCGCCGATCTCGACGAGCGTTGCGCCGAGGTCCGCCACATCCAGGTGCAGGGACTGGCCCAGCGCCTGCGGTCGACGGGAATCGACAAGATCGTCATCGGCGTCTCCGGCGGCCTCGATTCGACGCTCGCGCTGCTCGTCGCGGTCGACACCTTCGACCGGCTCGGCCTGCCGCGCACCAACATCCTGGGTTACACCATGCCCGGCTTCGCCACCGGCGGCGCGACGCTGCGCCGCTCCCACGTCCTGATGAACTCGCTGGGCGTGAGCGGCAAGGAGATCGACATCCGGCCGTCGTGCGAGCAGATGCTCGCCGACCTCGACCACCCCTACTCCCGGGGCGAGAAGGTCTACGACGTCACCTTCGAGAACGTGCAGGCCGGGGAACGCACCTCGCATCTGTTCCGGCTCGCCAATCACCACGGCGCCATCGTCCTCGGCACCGGCGACCTGTCCGAGCTCGCCCTCGGGTGGTGCACCTACGGTGTCGGCGATCAGATGTCGCACTACAACGTCAACGGCTCGGTACCGAAAACCCTTATCCAGCACCTAATCCGGTGGATGATCAGCAGCAGCCACCATTCGGCGGAGACCAGCGAGGTGCTCGCCGAGATCCTCGACGACGTCATCTCCCCCGAGCTCGTCCCGGCCGGCGACGACGGCAGGATCCAGTCCACCGAGGACACCGTCGGACCCTACGAACTCCACGACTTCTTCCTCTACTACGTGACCCGCTTCGGGTTCCGGCCGACGAAGGTCGCCTACCTCGCCCGGCAGGCCTGGGGTGACCGCTCGCGCGGCCCCTGGTCGGAACTGCTGTCGGAGGACAAGCGCAACGAGTACGACGCCGCGACCATCGAGCACTGGCTGGGGATCTTCCTCAAGCGCTTCATGGGCAACCAGTTCAAGCGCACCGCGATGCCGAACGGCCCGAAGATCGGTTCGGGCGGTTCGCTGTCGCCGCGCGGCGACTGGCGTTCGCCGTCCGACGCGTCGGCGCGGGTCTGGCTCGACCAGCTCGCGGGCGGCAGCTCTGCTGGTTGAGTAGGTCCGAGCCCCAAGGGCGAGGGCCGTATCGAAATCAGCAGAGGGCAACCTCAGTCGCAGGCGGCGAGCAGCTGCTTGAGCTGATCGTCGAAGGCGTTGGCGATCTCCCACGGGTCCGGGGTCTGATCGGTGCACGCGAGGATCCCGACGTTGAGGTGACCGTCGGCGGAGAACACCGTGATGTTCAGGCCGAGACCGTGGAAGATCGGGCCCAGCGGATAGACAGCGGTGACACGGCAACCGAGGAAGTAGAGCGGGAAGTCGGGACCGGCGACATTGGAGACCAGGACGTTGAAGATCGGCGGATGCGCCGTCGCCAGTTTCCGGTTGCCGTAGACCTTCATCGCGGTCGACAGCGTGGTGCCCGGCGCGAACTGCGCCCAGGACCGCAGGATGTTGGCGTCGATCTCGGCGTGGTGTTCCTTCGACGTACGGCTGAACTCCGCCTGCTTCTCGAGGCGTAGCACCGGGTCGTCGATGTCGGTGGACAACTGGGTGAACATCCCCGTCACCTTGTTGGTCCCCTCGACCACGAGATCGGACTCGTCGGCATCGTGCACCGACACCGGCACCATCCCGACGAGCGGTTTGTCGGGCAGTTCGTCGTGTTCGACGAGGTAGGTGCGCAGGGCACCGCCGACCAGTGACAGGACGACGTCGTTGATCTTCACCCCGAAGTGGTTCTTCACCCGTTTGACGTCGTCGAGGGACAACTGGCTGACGGCGATGCTGCGATGAGGCGTGATCGTCGAGTTGAACCGGGTCCGGGGTGCCATGAACGGGGCTGGCATGGCCGACTGCTTCTGGGCGCGGCGCAGCCACCCGACCGGCACGGTCACCGTCCGCGGCAGCAGTTTGGCCATCGCCAGCGGCCGCTGGACGAAGTAGTTGATCGCGCCGGTCGCGGCGATCGTCGCCCGCGACGGGGGGCCCGCCGTCTCACGGACCTTGGACGAATCGAGTTCCGGCGGTTCCGGCGTGACGGTGCACATCTGGGCGAGCATCTCGGCGCTGGTGACGCCGTCCGTACTGGCGTGGTGCATGCGCAGCATCGCGCAGATGCGGCCGTTGGACTGTCCCTCGATGATCCACAGCTCCCAGAGGGGCTTACCGCGGTCGAGGGTCTGTCCCGCGAGATGACCGCAGAGTTCGGCGACCTCACCGGCACCGCCCGGTGCGGGCACCGCCACGCGGTGGACGTGCCGCTGGATGTCGAAGTCCTCGTCCTCGATCCACACCGGGTGGTCGATGTTGAAGACCGAGTTGTCGAGCTTGCGGCGGAAGGCCGGGATCGCGGCGACGCGACGCTCCATCTCCGAACGCAGCTCGGCGAAGTCGTACCCGCCCGGCATGGTGCTCGGATCGATCTCGACGAGACCGATGACGTGCATCAGCTGGCTTCGGGTCTCCAGGTAGAGAAATGACGCGTCCAGACCACTCAACCGCTGCATGACACCAGCCTCTCGTCTCCCGGCCCGCACGGCCCCCACGTCATCATGCCGCACACGAGAGACTCCGGATGTGTGTTCGTCTCAGACGCTTGACCAGTTGTCATCCGCCCACCGGGCAGGACTCAGATCGGCATCGAATCGACCATCCCGAGGACATCCTGGGCCGGGGTCCGGAGCACCACGATCATCGCCAGTTCCCGCGCCGGGTCGTCGGTGATCTTGAAGACGCCGCGGCCGTTCTCGTCGATCAGGCCGGTGCCGTGCTTCCACCGCACCGGACGCGAGGTCGCCGACGAACGCGAGTACTCGGCGTTGAGGGCGTCCTTGGAGGCGAACCAGAACACGCCGAACGGACGGTCGACCGCCCCGGCGGCACATCGGACGACGAACACGGAGCGCACCTGGCCGTTTCCGGTCTCCGACGGTCCGACCTCGTCGCGGCCGCCGGCGTATCGGCGGACGCACTCGGCGTTGTTCCACTTCGCGGCGGTGTCGGGGGTCTGGGGGAGGAGTTCGGGGAACTGCGCGACGAGCGGCGCATAGACGCCCCAGGTCGCGCCCGTCCGCACGGACTGCGGCGGGCTCGGCGGCGAGACCGCGTCACCGTCCAGCGCGGCCACCCGATAGGTGTGTTCACCCGCCGGCACGGCAGCGTCGACGGCCTCGGTCTGCGGACCGCGGTACACGACGACGCCGTTGTCACGGACGAGTTGATAACCCGACGCACCGGGCACCGAGTCCCAGGTCGCGACGAGGCGTCCGGTCCCGGCGTCGACGGTGAGGCCCGTGGGAGCATCCGGCACGTCGATGCTGGTGAGAGCGCGCACGGAGAAGAAGGAGCCGACCGCCACCATCAACACGGCCGCGACGATCACCGCGATCGTCCACGGTCGGACCAGCGGTTCGCGCGCGGCGGCGGGCGTGCCGGGCGGTTGGGTCATCGGTCGCGCCATCAGATCGGCAACCTCTTCAGCAGATCGGCCGCGGCGGCGGCCGGCTTGCCGGGCATAACGATCCACACCACCGACCTCGCACGATCCCCGGTGTCGTAGGCGAGGATGGCCTGCCCCTGGTCGCGTTGCTTGTCCGAGAGATAGAGCGTCCCGGTGTACCCCTGGGCCGTTGTGTAGCCGGTGCCGCGCAGGTTGTACGCGGTCACGTCCGCCGCGGCCCGCGCCTCCTCTGGTGTGTCGTACACGTCGACGATCACCTGGTAATCGGCCGTCTGCGCGTCGTCGTCGGTGTAGCGGGTGCACCACACGGTGCGCTTGGAGGACTCGAACGCGAGGTCGCCGTCCTCGCCCCAGCACCGCATGCCGTCGAAACCGTTGGTGCTCAACGGCGATGCCGGGACGAGGTCGTGGTAGAGGTCGGCGATGGGCTGTAGTTCACCCCACGTCATGAACACGTCGACGGCCTCGGAGTTGCGGGAGAGCTCCGAGGTACGGCCGTCCTCGTCCTGGGCGGCGACCTGGTACGTGTACGTCCCCGGGATCGGGCGCGGTGCGGTGAACCTCGTGTCGGGCCCGGAGTAGATCACCTCGTCGTTCTGGGTGACGACGTAGTTGGTCGCGTCGTCGACGTGACTCCAGGTCAGTTCGACGGCGGTCGTCGACACCTCGGCGTCGGGCGGGTTGGGGGTCTCGAGATCTCCTGCCGAGGTGCTCACGAATCCGGCACCGGCGCCGAGGATTCCGGCGATCAGCGCGAGCGCCGCGCCGATCGCCACGACCGTTCCGACACCACGCCGGACGGGGCGGGCGGGTGGCGCGGTCGGCACGGGCGCCCACCCGTGCAGGGTCTCGGTCGAGACCATCGACTGTTCCGGCCGCGCCCGGGCGGCCGGATCGGTCGGCTGGTCATGCGACGCCCCGGATGGCGCCAGAGGTCCGGCGGCCGTCACCGCCGGAGCCGACGGACCCTGGTACGCACGGGAATCCGGTTGCATGCTCGGACCGACGAGGGTCTGACGCGTGTCGAAGGCATTGCGCAGGGCGTCGGCGAACTCGCCCGCGGTCGGATACCGGTCGTCGGGCTTCTTCGCCATCGCCCGGGCGAGCACCCCGTCGACCGCGGCCGGCAGAGCCCCGTTGCGACTGCTCGCCGGCGACGGTTCGTGGTACATGTGCGCGGTCATCAGGCCGTGCAGCGACGGCGAGTCGAAAGGCGGTGCACCGGTCAGGAGTTCGTAGGCGGTGGCCCCGAGTGAATAGATGTCACTGCGGGCGTCGACGCGGCGGCCCTCGATCTGCTCGGGCGACGCGTAGTGCATCGTGCCGATCGTGATGCCGGTCCCCGTCAGGTTCGTCACCTCGTCGAGCACCTGCGCGATGCCGAAGTCGGTGACCTTGACGGCCTCCGGTGCGAGGAAACCCGTGGTGCCGGGGTTGCCGGCACCGGGGGTGACGAGGATGTTGGCCGGTTTGATGTCGCGGTGCATGATCCCCCGACGGTGGGCGGCGTCGAGCCCGGCCGCCACGCCGGTGACGATCGTGCACGCCAGCCGGGGGTCGAGGGGCGCGTCGGCGGCGAGCATCCGCGCGACGTCGATACCGGGCACGTACTCCATCGCGATCCAGAGCTGCCCGTCGAACACCCCGCGGTCGTAGACCGTGACGACATTGGGGTGGTGCAACGGCGCGACGATGTCGGCCTCCCGCTCGAACCGGGCGCGGAACACCGGGTCGGTGGCATGTCCCGACCGCAGGACCTTGAGCGCATCCGAACGCGGGAGCCGGGGGTGGGCGGCCTTGTAGACGTCGCCCATCCCGCCTCGTCCGAGCACGTCGAGGACGCGGTATCCCGCGATCAGGTCCCCTACCTGGTACATGACGTCCTCACCGATACCCCTTTTCGGGCGGATGCATAGGCACCGAATGCTACCGAGTGTCGCGAAAGTCCGACCCGGTACGCCGTCCGAACCCTACGATCGTCGTCGATGGAATCCACCGAGAAACCCACCGACACCGCCGGGACCTTCAGCGCCGCCGAGCTCGACGAGGCGTTCGCCGGGTTCCAGCGCACGGTCGCCGAGATCGCGATCAGCGGCGACTGGGACCGCTATGCCGACCTGTTCACCGAGGATGCCGACTTCGTCGAGCACGCGCTCGGTACGTTGCGGGGCCGCGAGGAGATCCGGACCTGGGCGTGGAAGACGATGACCGCCTTCCCCGGCAGCCACATGACGGGGTTCCCCTCGCTGTGGCACGTCGTCGACGCCCCGACCGCCCGGGTGATCTGCGAGGTCGACAACCCGATGCGGGACCCCGGTGACCAGAGCCTGATCACCGCCACCAACATCACCATCCTCACCTATGCGGGAGATGGCCTGTGGAGCCGCGAGGAGGACGTCTACAACCCGATGGAGTTCGGCCGGGCGGCCATGCGGTGGTGTGAGAAAGCACGCGAGCACGGCAATCTCGACGACGCCGCGGCGCAGTGGATGGAGACCACCGGAGCCTTCTTCGCGAGGCCGCGATCGAAGGGATGACGCCCACCGACGACCCCGCTGACCAGCGAACGGTTCGGCGGAACGGGTCGCCGCGCAGGCCGTGACCGACACCACCCGGTGCGGCCGTAACGTCGGCACCATCGGGACACGACAGCATCATCGACGGACTTGGGACCCGCTTCCGAGTGCCGTAGGCTAGAGCTTTGACCAGTGGATCGGACCGCTCCGGGCGCGCCCGAGACCGCACAAAGGTCCGCCCAGGCGGGCAGGACCCGCCCACGACGACGCCGCGAACACACCCGCGGCACCGGCGCGGGGCGCGAGCACGACGACACACGAACGACACACGCGGACACCGTTTCGGAGGACATCTATATGGCACGCGAGCTGACGCAACTCGAGCTTCTCAAGGAGCTCGCCCCCGTTGCCGAGGACAACGTCAACCGCCACCTGAAGACCGCCAAGGACTGGAACCCGCACGACTACGTCCCGTGGGATGAGGGCCGCAACTTCGCCGCCCTCGGTGGCGTGGACTACGACCCCGAGCAGTCGCAGCTCGACGAGGTCGCCAAGGCCGCGATGATCACCAACCTGCTCACCGAGGACAACCTGCCCTCGTACCACCGCGTCATCGCCGACAACTTCTCGATGGACTCCGCCTGGGGCCACTGGGTCGGTCGCTGGACCGCCGAGGAGAACCGCCACGGCATCGTGATGCGCGACTACCTCGTCGTCACCCGCGGTGTGGATCCCGTCGCCCTCGAAGAGGCCCGGATGATCCACATGACCAACGGCTACGACCCGATGCTGGCGGCCGCCGGTCGCGTCGACGAGCTCGAGGAGCACGCCGACGAACTGGGCCTCCTCCACTCGGTCGCGTACGTGACCTTCCAGGAGCTCGCGACCCGCGTCAGCCACCGCAACACCGGCAAGGCCTGCAACGACCCGATCGCCGACAAGATGCTGCAGCGCATCGCGGCCGACGAGAACCTGCACATGATCTTCTACCGCAACATCTGCGGCGCGGGCATGGACATCGCCCCCGATCAGACCCTGCGTGCGGTCACCGACATCGTGACCAACTTCCAGATGCCCGGCGCCGGCATGCCCAACTTCCGTCGCCACGGGGTCCTCATGGCCAAGCACGGCATCTACGACCTCCGCCAGCACCTCGAAGAGGTCGTCATGCCGGTTCTGCGCAAGTGGAATGTCTTCGAGCGCGAGGACTTCACCGCCGAGGGCGAGAAGACCCGTGAGGAGCTCGCCGCCTTCCTCGAGCAGCTCGAGAAGGACACCATCCGCTTCGAGGAGATGCGCGACCGTTCGCTCGCCCGCGAGGCCAAGAAGCGGGAGCAGCAGGCATCCTGAGCACCACCCTTCCCTTCGAGGCTCGCTCCGCTCACACCTCAGGGAGCAAGAACGAGGCTCGCTCCGCTCACACCTCAGGGAGCGAGAACGAGGCTCGCTCCGCTCACACCTCAGGGAGCGAGAACGAGGCTGCCGCTCACACCTCAGGGAGCAGCGGCGGGCTCCGCATCGGGTCCATCGAGCTGGCGAGCCCCGTCGTGCTCGCGCCGATGGCCGGCGTCACCAACGTCGCGTTCCGCACCCTGTGCCGTGAACTCGAACTCGCGCGCACCGGAACCGTCTCCGGCCTGTACGTCTGCGAGATGGTGACGGCCCGCGCGCTCGTCGAACGCCACCCGGTCACGATGCACATGACCACCTTCGGGCCCGACGAGAACCCGCGGTCGATGCAGCTGTACACGGTCGATCCGGAGTACACGTACCAGGCCGCGAAGATGATCGTCGACGAGAACCTCGCCGACCACATCGACATGAACTTCGGCTGCCCGGTCCCGAAGGTGACCCGCAAGGGCGGTGGCTCGGCCATCCCCTACAAGCGCACGCTGTTCCGCAAGATCGTGGCGGCCGCCGTCCGCGCGACCGAGGGCACCGACATCCCGGTGACGGTCAAGTTCCGCATCGGCATCGACGACGACCATCGGACCCACCTCGACGCCGGCCGGATCGCCGCCGAGGAGGGTGCCGCCGCGGTGGCCCTGCATGCGCGGACCGCGTCGCAGCGGTACTCCGGCGAGGCCGACTGGGATGAGATCGCCCGCCTCAAGGAACACGTCACCTCGGTGCCGGTCCTGGGCAACGGCGACATCTTCGAACCCGCCGACGCCGTGGCGATGATGAACCGCACCGGCTGCGACGGTGTCGTCGTCGGCCGCGGCTGCCTCGGACGCCCCTGGCTGTTCGCCGAGCTCGCCGCCGAACTCAACGGATTCGACGCACCCACTCCGCCGAACCTCGGTGAGGTCGCCGAGATCATGGTCCGGCACTGCCAGCTGCTCGTCGACCACCACGGCGAGATGAAGGGCTGCCGCGAGATCCGCAAGCATGTCGCCTGGTACCTACGGGGATTCCCGGCCGGCTCGGAGATCCGACGCCGGATGGCACTCGTCGGCAGCGTCGACGAGCTGCGCGAACTGCTGTCCGAACTGCCCGCCGACGCCCCGTTCCCGACGGACGGACACGGTCCGCGCGGCCGCCAGGGTTCCCCGGCGAAGGTCGCACTCCCCGACGGCTGGCTCGACGACCCCGACGAGGACGTGGTCCCCGCCGGCGCCGAGATCATGCACTCCGGCGGCTGACACATTCTGCGAAAACCGTCACAACGAGCCTCCGGCTGAGGTCGCTTCTCAGGTGTGGTCAGTAGTATGACGCGAAGGTCCCGGCCACCCGGGTCCGTCTATGCGTGCGCACCGCGTCGATCAGCCCCGACGCGCGGTCATAC
The DNA here is from genome assembly GCF_900105725.1 of Gordonia westfalica. NCBI lineage: Bacteria > Bacillati > Actinomycetota > Actinomycetes > Mycobacteriales > Gordoniaceae > Gordonia > Gordonia westfalica. The sequence continues at coordinate 624,830 of NZ_FNLM01000036.1, read as the reverse complement.
GTTTTCGAGACCTCGGGGCATGAGGAACGTGCGTTGAGTCGTTGGACATCGGGACCGGACGAACCGGAGGCGGGCAACGAGGCCGGCAGGTCTCGTCGTGGCCGTCGTGCCGGACGCCCGGAGGATGCCGGCGACAGCCGACCCCCGATGGAGCCCCGCGCCCAGGACGCCTCCGCGTCGGGCGCGCATCCGAGCCTTCGTGAGCCGAGTTCCTCCGACCGTTTCGTCCGCGGGCGCACACGCCTGACCGTCCGCGAGCTCATGGAGCAGATGAACGCGGAGGAACCCCGGACACCTCCCGCGTCCGCTGCGGAGCCCCCGGGCCGCCGTAGCCGACGCGCCGACCGCCCGGATCAGGCCCCGCCGGCCGGTCCGTACGCGAACATCCCGCCGACGACGCGCGGGCGGTCCCGCCGCTTCGACCCGGCTCAGCCAAATCAGACGCAACCCCTCGGCCCCGCTCGGCCGGAGCGATCAGGGCCAGCCCGCGGCCGACGATCGCCCCACCGAGATCCACCGCTTCGACAACGACGTCACCCAGAAGATCCCCACGATCGGTGACAAGAAGACCCCCGACTCCGCGCCCGACCTGTCCGACCGGGCCACCGCGCAGCGCGCCATCGAGGAATCGCGCGCGCAGGACGCGTCGATTCCCCCGGTGGCGCCGAGCACCCCGCGTGAACCGCTGGAGCGCACCCCCGACCTGACCGGTCCGCTGCAGCTCCGCCAGGCTCCCCGTCGCCACCCCGGACGCGGCGACGACCGTCGCGGCTCACTCGTCCGCAAGACCACCGCCACCGGACGCATCCTGGTGGCCATCGCGTGTGTGACCGCCCTGGTCGGCACCGGGTTCGTCTGGAACTACCTGCAGTCGTGGAACGGCAACTGGCGCAACGTCACCGCCGTCGACCCCGAAGACAAGAACATCCGTAACAAGGACGCCCAGCACGGCGACGAGACCTACCTGATCGTCGGCACCGACACGCGTGGCGGCAACAACGCGAAGGTGGGCGCGGGTACCACGGCCGATGCCGAGGGCGCCCGTTCCGACACCGTCATCCTGGTCAACGTCCCGGCCAACCGAAGCCGCGTCGTCGCGGTGTCGTTCCCCCGCGACCTCCAGGTGGATCGCCCGGCGTGCAACTCCTGGGACAACGAGACCGGCAAGTACGGCGCCGAGATGCCCGCCGAGAGCGGCGTGAAGCTCAACAGCGTCTACTTCTACGGCGGCCCGCAGTGCCTCGTCCGGGTCATCACAGAGATGAGCGGCCTCAACATCAACCACTTCATCGGCATGGACTTCTACGGATTCGAGAAGGTCGTGCGGGCGATCGGCGGTGTCGAGGTGTGTTCGACGGTGCCGCTGTACGACTACGAGATCGGCCACATCCTCCGCAAGCCCGGCAAGCAGAAGCTGACCGGTCGCCGCGCACTCAACTACGTCCGCGCCCGCAACATCGCCTCGGAGGGCAACGGCGACTACGGCCGCATCAAGCGTCAGCAGCTCTTCATGTCATCGCTCCTGCGGTCGACGCTGTCGGGCAACGTGCTCTCCAGCCCCAACAAGCTGAACAGCATCGTCAACACCTTCATCGAGTACAGCTACGTCGACGGTGTGGACACCCAGTCGCTGATCAATCTCGCCGAGTCGATGCAGGGAATCGAGGCCGGTCGCGTCTCCTTCCTGACCATCCCCACCTCCGGCACCTCGGAGGACGGTCAGAACAACGAGATCCCGCGCACCGACGACATCGACGCGATCTTCAACGCGATCATCGACGACCTCCCGCTGCCCGGCGAGAAGGTCGAGAAGAAGAAGCCGACGTCGAAGGCGCCTTCTCGCGCACCGAGTTCGAGGAACTCGACGACGACCCCCGGACGGGTCAACGCCACGGCACAGAACCCCGGCAACGTCGGAGTCCGCGTGCTCAACGGCACCAGCACCACGGGCCTCGCCGCCGAGGTGTCCGACCAGTTGACGCCTTATGGCTTCGACGTCCGCGGCGTCGCCGACGCGTCGGAGAACCGTGACGACACCGTGGTGCGGTACGGACCCGGGCAGCAGAACGCGGCCGCGACGCTCGCGGCGATGTTCCCCGGCGCCGAGATCCAGCTCGACCGGACGGTCAAGTCGGGTGTCGAGATCATCCTCGGGTCCGACTTCACCGGCGAACTCGGGACGGTGCCCGCTTCCGGGGCGACGGTGAACGTCGAGCAGCTCGCACCCGCAGAGAACACCGGCGATCTGCCCAACGACCTGGCCGTCACCAACGCGGGCGACACGACCTGCACCTGAGGCGACCTGCACGTAAGGCGATTCGGCCGGGGACGACCTGTCCCGGGCGGTACCGCGTCGAAGTCTCTGCACCCGGCGTTCACGCTGCGTTCATCGGTCGTGAGCGGAGAAGACCGATCCCCGACGTATCCTGGGGGCATGCGTACCGCCTACCAAGAGCAACTCGAGGCGCTGACCAACGTCCTGGGTGAGATGTGTGAACTCGCGGGTACCGCGATGTCCCGCGCCACCCAGGCGCTGTTGCAGGCCGACCTCGCCGTTGCCGAAGAGGTCATCGGCGACAGTGAGCGAATGACACAGTTGTCGGCCCGTGCCGAGGAACAGTCGTTCGCTCTCCTCGCTCTCCAGGCGCCGGTGGCCGGCGACCTCCGCGGAGTCGTCAGCGGCTTCCAGATCGTCGCCGACGCCGACCGGATGGGCGCCCTCGCCCTTCACGTGGCCAAGGTCGCCCGCCGTCGCCACCCGGCGAAGGCCCTCCCCGAGGAGGTCAACGGCTACTTCGCGGAGATGGGCCGGCTGGCGGTGACCCTCGCCAAGAACGCGCACGAGGTCCTCGTGACCCGCGATCCCCAGGCCGCGCTGCGTCTTCAGGAAGACGACGATGCGATGGACGACCTCCACCGTCACCTGTTCACCGTCCTGATGGACCGCGACTGGAAGCACGGGGTCGCCGCCGCCGTCGACGTGACCCTGCTCGGCCGCTACTACGAACGCTTCGCCGACCACGCCGTGCTGATCGGTCGGCGGGTGGTGTTCACCGCCACCGGCAAGACCCCCGAGCAGTTCCAGAACGTGGGGTGATGTTCCTCGCTCGTCTCCCCGGAGCGAGCCCGAGCACACAATCCGAGAGGCCGAGAATTCAGTCACCTGAACTGAACTCGGCCTCTCTTCATGTCAGTGAACATCCCGGGCCGTTAGCGGCCGGGAACGATTTCACACCTGCCCAGGTCACGGTTATGGTGGCGGACATGGGCCAGCATCAGCCGATCGAACCCGATTTCAATGCGATGACCGACGAGGACGTCGCGGCCGCCGCCCATCGACGGCAGATCATCACGTACCTCGGCGTCATCGCCTCGCTCGCCGCCCTCCTGATCATCCTGCTGATCAACATGTGAACAGACAGAGCCCCCCTCGGTGTACGAGAAGGGCTCTGTTCGAAGGGATTGCGGCTGCGTCAGCCGAAACGTCCAGAGATGTAGTCCTCGGTCTCCCGCTTCGTCGGGCTGGAGAACATCGTCTCGGTGTCACTGATCTCGACCAGCTGGCCGGGCTGACCGACGCCCTCGAGGTTGAAGAAGGCGGTCTGGTCGCTCACCCGGGCGGCCTGCTGCATGTTGTGGGTCACGATGACGATCGTGTACTCCTTCTTGAGCTCACCCATCAGATCCTCGATCGCAAGAGTCGAGATCGGGTCGAGCGCCGAGCACGGCTCGTCCATCAGCAGCACATCCGGCGAGACCGCGATGGCCCGCGCGATGCACAGCCGCTGCTGCTGACCGCCGGACAGGCCGCCGCCCGGCTTGTCGAGGCGATCCTTCACCTCTTCCCACAGATTCGCGCCGCGCAGGCTCCGCTCGGCGACCTCGTCGAGTTCGGCCTTGTTGCGCACACCCTGCAGCCGCAGGCCGGCGACGACGTTGTCGCGGATGGACATCGTCGGGAACGGGTTGGGACGCTGGAACACCATACCGATGGTGGCGCGCACGCTGACCGGGTCGACGTTGCGGCCGTAGATGTCCTCGCCGTCGAGCAGGACGCTGCCCCTGGCATACGCACGCGGGGTGACCTCGTGCATGCGGTTGAGGGTGCGCAGCACCGTCGACTTGCCGCAGCCCGACGGGCCGATGAAGGCCGTGATGCAGCGCGGCGGCACCTCGAGGGACACGTCCTTCACCGCGTGGAAGTCGCCGTAGTAGATGTTCAGGTCTTTGATGTCGAGGCGCTTTGCCATGACGTTGTCCGTTTCTACAGTGATGACCCGCTCGGGGTCGGTGATTCGGGCTCAGGAGGATTTGGGCGCGAAGATCTTCGACACGACCTTGGCGCCGAAGTAGACGATGGCCACGAGGATGACCAGACACAGGGCGGCCGCCCACACCGTGTCGAGGGCACCGGGTCCGTTGTTGTACTGCTGCACCATCATCAGCGGCAGGGATTCCTGGTTGCCGTCGAAGGGATTCCAGTTCATCGCGCGCGTCGAACCGACCAGGATGAGCACCGGCGCCGACTCGCCCATCACGCGGGCGATGGCCAGCATCACGCCGGTCACGATGCCCGAGAGGGCGGTCGGGAGCACGATCCGGAGGATCGTCTTCCACTTCGGGATGCCCAGGGCGTACGAGGCCTCACGTAGGTCCTGCGGCACGATCTTGAGCATCTCCTCGGTGGCACGGACCACCAGCGGGACCATCAACAGCACCAGGGCGATCGCCACGACGAATCCCGAACGGGGCAGGCCCAGCGTCGTGCGCCACACCGCGTAGACGAAGAGTGCGGCGACGATCGAGGGGACGCCCGAGAGGATGTCGACCATGAAGGTCGTGACCCTCGCCAGCACCGACTTCTTGGTCGCGTACTCGACCAGGTAGATGGCGACGAAGACGCCGAGCGGGATCGAGATCACGGCCGCGATCGCGGTCTGCATGAGCGTGCCGACGATCGCGTTGGCGGCGCCGCCCTTACGCTCGGGCAGCGTCCACCAGTCGATGTCGAGCAGCGGCTCGATACCGCGGATGACCAATGTGCCGACCAGCCACACCAGTGGCACGAGCGCGACCAGCAGGGCGGCGAGGACCGACACCTTCACGGTCATGTCTGTCAGGCGCCGGCGCTTCGCGAGCGGGGTGAAGCCGGACGGCTTCTTGACCGGGTCGGCCGTTCGGGAGGACGTTGTGACGGTCATGGTCACTTCTTTCCGGCGACGACCGCGCGGGCCGCGGCGTTGACGATGAAGGTCAGGACGAAGAGGGTGAGGCCGGCGGAGATGTATGCGCCGGTCTTGGCGGGCGAGTCGAATTCGGCGGCGTTGTTGGCGATCTTGGTCGCGAAGGTCTCGCCGCTCTCCATCAGGTTGAAGTTCATCGGGCCGGCCGTGGAGATGATCAGCAGCAGCGCCATCGTCTCGCCGAGCGCACGACCGAGGCCGAGCATCGAACCGGAGATGTATCCGGAGAAGCCGAAGGGCAGCACTGCGAGCTTGACGACCTCGAACTTCGTCGCGCCGAGCGCGAGCGCGGCCTCACGGTGCCCCTTGGGGGTCTGCATGAAGACCTCGCGGGTGACCGCGGTGATGATCGGCAGGATCATGACCGCCAGCACGATGCCCGCGGTGAGCAGCGTGCCACCGGTGGACATGTTCGCGACCTGCGTGGGCTGCTGGAAGAAGGGCAGGAAACCGAGGTGGCCGACGAGCCACTCGTTCACCGGCACCAACGCGGGGCCCAGGACGAGGATGCCCCACAGGCCGTACACGATCGAGGGGACCGCGGCGAGCAGATCGACGGTGTAGGTGATCGGTCCGACGAGGCGCTTGGGGGCGTATTCGGTGAGGAAGATCGAGATCCCGAGCGCGATCGGCATCGCGATGAGCAGGGCGATGACGGAGACGACGACCGTCGCGTAGAACAGCTGCGGGATTCCGAACGCGAGCTGATTGCCGCTGGTGATCCAGTCACCGGTGTAGGTGAAGAAGTTCTCCTCGTTCTTGGCCAGTGACGGAACGGCCTGCGCGACGAGGAACAGCGCGATGAGCCCGATGACGAGCGAGACCACGAAACCCGAACCGACCGCCAGGTTGCGGAAGATCTGGTCGGCGACACGGTGACGCGCCGCAGAGTGCAGGTTGCTGGGTGTGGTTCCGTCGGGCGACGACCCGGGGAGGCCCGTCCCACCTGTGTCCGGCGGGACCGCACCACTGTCTTTGCTCAGCGACGTCATGCGTCCCTCTTGTGCTTCAGCTCTGGTCATTGGGGCCACTTCCCGGTCCACTGGTCACAGTCCGTGCGACACGCGAAGAGTCGTGTCAGTGTGTCAACCGCACATGCGGGGCCGCAAACCGTGGCGACCCCGCATGCACTGTTCCGTTGTGTCACGTCAGGCGTTGCCGCTGCCGGCGAGCGCGTCGACGGTGCCCTGCAACTTGGCCTTGAAGTTCTGCGGCACCGGCACGTAGCCGATCTCCTCGAGGCCGGTCTGGCCGTCGTTGAGGATCTTGGTGAACGCATCCTTCAGCGTGGTGCTGGTCGCCTCGTCGGCGTAGCCCGCCGAGCAGACGATGGAGTACGGGGTCAGCAGCAGCGGGTAGGCGCCCGGAGCCTTCGACGCGAAGAGTGCGTCCGTGTCGACGACCAGGTCCTTGCTGTCCGGGTTCTTGAACTGCAGCGCGTCGAGGGCCTTGCCCGCGCTCGCCGCGTTCAGCGCGACAGGGCCGGCTCCGAAGTCGATGTCGGCGACGCCGAGGCCGTTCTCGGTGGCGAAGCCCCACTCGACGTAGCTGATCGAGCCGGGGGTCTTCTTGACCGTGTCACCGACGCCGGTCGACTTCGACGCACCGGAGCCGACGTTCTTGGGAGCGAACTCCTTGCTGTGCTCATACGGCCAGTCGTTCGGCGCCGAGTTCTGCAGGAACCGCTGGAAGTTGTCGGTGGTGCCCGAGCTGTCGGAGCGGTAGACCGGGACGATGTCGCCACCCGGCAGCTGTGCGCCCGGGTTGAGTGCGGCGATCGCCGGATCGTTCCACTTGGTGATCTTGCCGTTGAAGATCTGCGCGATGACGCTGGGGTCGAGCTTGAGGCCGTCGACGCCCTGGAGGTTGTAGGCGATCGCAACCGGTCCGACGACCAGCGGCAGGTGCCAGGGGTCGTTGCCGTTGCAGCGCGCCTTGGCCTGGGTGATCTCGTCACCCTTCAGGGCCGAGTCCGAACCCGCGAAGTCGACGTCGCCGGCGATGAACTTCTTGATGCCGTCACCGGAGCCACTGCCGGTGTAGTCGAGGACGATGTCGCTGTCGTCCGAGAGGATCTGACTGAAGTGCTCCATGGCTTTCTGCTGGGCCGTCGAGCCCTCGCCGCTCACCGTCGGAGTGTCTCCCCCACCACACGCCGTCACCAGGGTCAATGCCGCGATCGCCGACACCGCCGCCAGAGCGCCGTTCCGCTTGATTCTCACCGCAGGTGTTGCCTTTCCGTCTCGTGCTCCGTCCCGAGGCCCGGGTGTCCGGAGTGTCCGAAAGGGAAAGTTAGGCGCGCCGGGTGGCCGAATCCCTCACGGAAGGTGAACGCAAGGTGAACCGGCCAAGGCGGTCCGGTGCTCGAATCCGGTCCCGACCTCCGGGCAGCCCGCAAGTGATCTGCACAACGCGAGTGCGGAGACTTAGGCAAGCCTTGCTATATTTCTCCGGATCCGAAATGTCCAGAACTGCTCGCACCCCGGCATCGACCATCCGGCACGTCGACTCCCCGGTTCCCCCACCCGGCAGGCCCTTTCGTATCCAATCGCCCGCCTCCCGGGACTCGACGCCCCCGGCTCCGACGCCGGTCGGCCCCGGGTCCGCGCCTCGGGGCTGGACATGGCCCACAGTCATCACCGCGGGGCACTGGTGATCGGACCTCTCGACCTGCCCGTTCTGCCGGAGGCCGTCGAGCGGATCATCCGTCTCGCGCACGTCGGTCCGCACGCACGGGTCGGGCTGATCCCCTCGGCCACCGAGCGCCGGTGGGCCTTCGCACCCGACGCCGCGGCCCGGGCCGTCACCGAGGCGCCTCCCCTGTCACCGGGCGAGGCCCCCACCCGGCTGTTCGACGAGCTGACCGCACTTCCGGAGCGGCCCTTGCGGATCGTGATCGCCGGCGATCACCTCGCGCTCGACTTCGACCATGGACTCGGCGACGTCACGCTCCTCCACCTGATCGTGGACGTTCTCGTCGGTGCGATCGACCCGGACGACCTTCCGTCGCCGCATGCGATCCCCCCGCTGCTCGTCGCGTCGGCAGCCGTCGCCGTCGATCCGCGCCGCCTCGTCGCACTGGCCCGCTTCCATCGCGATCGGCCGCGCGCCCCGGTCTCGCCGCCGGCCGTACGCCGCGAGCTGAGTCCGCGGCACCCGGCGTCGGCCAGTGTGCGAATTCCGGCGCACCGGGTGGACGCCGTCCGCACCGCGCGCACGGAATCGATTCCGGGAACCGGCATCTTCTCGGTGTACACCGTCGCACTGGTCCGGGGCCTGACCGCCGCCGGCGTCTACCTCGACCCCATGGTGACCCTGCCGTTCAACGCCCGCGGCGCACTGCCGCGCGGCTGGACGACGCATGCCAATTTCGCGGCGGGCCTGGCCTTCCCGATCGACATACAAACCCGCCCCGCCGATCTCCAGCGCGACATGACGGCCTCGGGGCGTATGGGCCGACCGACCGCGAATCTGGCTCTGGCATCGCTCAAGATGCGCTCACGCTCGCGGGTCCGCCGCGCGATGCAGGCGGCACTCACCGTTCCCGCCCACGGACCGATCCGCGCGGAACTGCTGCATTCGAGTGTCGGACATCTGCCGGGCCGTACCCGGGGATGGCAGTGGGCCGGTTCGGGGCAGCCGACCGTGATCGGGACGGGCGTACCCCCCTCGGCGGCGGGGATCACCGTCACCACAGCGTTCGTGGAAGGTGCCATAACCATGACAGCGGCGTTCCGGGACGACGTCTTCGATCCCACGCTGATCCGTTCAGCACTCGACTCCGTGCAACGACACGCCGCAGACCTGGTCGGCGCGTCATGACCGAGTCGGCCTCCACCGGAGCGGAGACGGCCAATCGGGAGTCGAATCCCTTGCGCGAGGAGGGAGTCGGCGTGATCCGGCTGTCGGTGGTGATCTGTTGCTACACCCAGCGGCGTCGGCCGCAGCTGGACGCGGCGATCGTGGCCACCATCGCCCAGCTCGGTGCCGACGACGAGTTGATCATCGTCGTCGATCACAACCCCGAGCTGTTCGACGACCTCACCGCAGGCGCCCCCGAGCTGACCGTGGTCGCCAACGCCGGCGCCCGGGGGTTGTCGGAGGCACGCAACACCGGCACCGTCGCCGCCTCCGGTGACGTCGTGGTCTTCCTCGACGACGACGCGTGCCCGACCCCCGGCGCCCTGGACGCGGTCCGCACCCGGATGCGCGACACCGGAGTGGTGGCGGTCGGCGGTGCGGTCGAGGCGATGTGGGAAACCGTTGCGCCGCGGTGGTTTCCCGACGAGTTCGGCTGGGTCGTCGGTTGCGATTACCGCGGGCTGCCCGACCACGGCGCGGCGATCCGCAATCCGATCGGCGCGGCGATGGCGGTGCGCCGCGACGCGCTGCTCGGTATCGGCGGGTTCTCCCCGGCCCTGGGACGCCGCGGCACCCTCCCGGCCGGATGCGAGGAAACCCTGATGGGAATCGCTCTGCGCGACCGCGATCCGGACGCCGGGATCGTGCGCGACACGACTTTCCGTGTGACGCACTTCGTTCCCGACGACCGCGGCACCTTCGGCTACTTCACCTCCCGCTGCTACCACGAAGGCCGCTCCAAGGCGGTCCTGACCTCGTTGACCGGTGCCGACACCGCACTGGCCAGCGAACGCCGCTACACCACCCGGGTCCTGCCGACCGGGGTCTGGCGCCACCGTCACACCCCTGCCCGGGTCGCCGCGCTGGTGGCCGGGTTCGTGTGCACCTGCACCGGCTACGCCCGCGGACTGCTCGAACGAAGGCTGCGCGGGTGAGGCGCCTCATCCTGTTGTGCGTGGTCGCCGGCCTGCTCGTGTCCGGGTGCTCGACAGGATTCGTGCACGCCGACCCCGACACGGGCCCGAACGTCATCTACGCCGAGGACTTCGACGGTCCGGCCCGCGCACCGCAGAGCCCGTGGCACGCCGTCACCGGTGGCGGCGGCTGGGGCAACGAGGAAGCCCAGGTCTACACCGACTCCCTCGGCAACGCCCGCATCGACGGGCAGGGACACCTGGCGATCACCGCCCGCCGCCACGACTGGGGGTACACCTCCGCGCGGTTGACGACCAAGGGGGAACTGTCCATCCGTCACGGCCGGATCTCCGCCCGCATCGCCATGCCCGCCGGCACCGGGCTGCACCCGGCGTTCTGGATGCTCGGCGACGACATCGACCGGGCCGGCTGGCCGGCCTCCGGCGAGATCGACATCATCGAGACCCTCAACCAGGCACCCGAGTACCACACCGGCGTCCACGTGCCGCAGGACTCATCCGAACGGGGACAGAGCATCTCGGTGACCGGTGTGCCGTCGTCGCCCCTGGCCGGGGAGTTCCGCACCTACTGGGTGAACAAGCTGCCCGGGCGCATCGAGACCGGCATCGACGATCAGACCCTCTTCACCGTCACCCCCGCCGACCTCGCCCCCGACTCCCACTGGGTCCTCGACAACCCCTTCCATTTGTTGCTCAACGTCGCCGTCGGCGGCGCCTGGCCGGGACCCACCGACCACACCACACCAACGGAGGCCACCATGCTCGTCGACTGGATACGAGTGACCGCACCATGAACGTCGACTCGCCAACGGCCGCGACATCGGCCGAAGTCTCTGGGATCAAGGCAATTCCGACCGTTATCCGGCCTGCCATGCCGGCCGGGGGCCCTCCCGAGTTCCCGGAGGCCACCTGGGTCGGGACCCTCGACGTCGCGGACCTCCCGCCCGGTGACATCGTGTGCCGGCCGGAGGGGGCGGAGGAGTATGCACGCGCCCGCGTCCTGCTCCGCAACGGGTCCGCACCGATCTCGTTCGTCGACACCGTCATCGAGGACGGCCTCGTACGGCTCGACATCCCGATCCTCGACGCCGCGCCGACCCCCGTGGTCGCGTTGCCCGCGATCAGTGTCGTCGTGTGCACCCACGAGCGACCCGAGATGCTGGCCGCCGCCCTGGAGTCGTTGCGCCACCTGGACTATCCCGACTACGAGGTCATCGTCGTCGACAATGCCCCGCGTTCCGACGGGACCCGGCATGCCGTCGAGGCGCTGGACGACCCCCGCTTCCGGCGTGTCGTCGAACCCGTTGCGGGTCTGTCGAATGCACGCAACACCGGCGTGCTCGCCGCCGCGCACGGCATCGTCGCATTCACCGACGACGACGTCGTCGCCGATCCCGGCTGGCTGCTCGGACTCGCCGCAGGCTTCGCCCGCTCGCCCCGCGTCGCCTGTGTCTGCGGCATGGTGCCGAGCGGCGAACTGCGGACCCGGTCGCAGGCCTATTTCGACTGGCGGGTGTCATGGGCGGATTCGATGGAGTCGCGGGTCTTCTCCATGGACGCACCCCCAGCCGACCTTCCGCTGTTCCCCTTCCAGATCGGGGCCTACGGCACCGGGGCGAACTTCGCGATCCGACGTGAGACCGCCATCGCCCTCGGTGGTTTCGACGAGGCGCTCGGCGCCGGTACACGCTCCCGCGGCGGCGAGGACATCGACATGTTCTTCCGGGTTCTCACCGCGGGTCTCGAGCTGGCCAACGAACCGGCGTCGATCATCTGGCATCGACACCGTAGCGACGACGATGCGCTGCTCGTCCAGTCCAAGGGATACGGCGTCGGCCTCGGCGCCTGGCTGACGAAGGTCGCCACCGATCGCCGCCATCTCGTGCTGGCCCTGCAGGTCCTGCGGCGGCGCACCCGCGCGGTGGCCGAGGCGGGCGCCGCATACGGGGCGATCACCAGGCCACCCGAGGGCGTCGCCGACGGCCTCTCCGCCAAAGCGGGCCGCCGCGAGGTGTTCTCTGTTCTCGGTGGACCCGTCGCGCTCGCGCGTGAACGGATGAGCGGTCGTCGCGCCTCGCCGCTGCCCGGGGTCACGACGTGACCGTCACCGAACCCACAGAGGTCCCCGACCACGAGAAGGCCGTGCCACGAGTGGCATCCGGTGGTCCGCGTGCCACCGCCGCGGCACTCGCCGGCGCCTCGGCGGCGGCCGGCCTGCTCGGGGCCCTGCCCCTTCATCCCGCGTTGAGCGCGATCCTCGTCGCCTTCTTCGCGATCTGCGGTCCGGGTGCGGCGGTGAGCACCTGGGTGGTTCTACCCCGCCCGACGCGACTCGCCGCCGTGCCGACACTCAGCCTCTCGATCGTCACCCTCACGACAATCGTCGCGGCCTGGTCGCTGTGGTGGCAGCCGACGCTGCTGCTCCTTCTGATGTGCGCGGCCGTCGCCGCGAGCAGCGCATTCTTCTACCATCGCACCGGCATACGGCCCGACGCGCAGCGGACGATCCGACGATGGGAGCGGCTCGCCGAGAACCGACTGGCCGCCACACGAGCCCTCGGATTCCGGGTCACAGGTCTTCGCGTGACCCTCGTGCTGTGCACGATCGCCCTGATCGTCTGGGCGGTGGCCATGCCCGGCCTGCCCGGCACCGAGGCGAGTTTCTACGGGCTGTTGTTCTCCGGCAGCGGACGACTGCTGATCCCCGCGACGCTGCTCACCGCTCTTGCCGCCGTCGTCGCGATCGCCACCCGCAGCGTCACCGGACTGGCGGTCGCCACCGGCACCGCGATCGTCGTCGCTCGCGTCACGACCTGGGTCGGCACCGAGATACCGCTCTACGACTGGACATACAAACACCTCGCGATCGTCGACTTCATCCACCGGTACGGCTCGATCACGCCGGACGGCACCGACATCTACGCCCAGTGGCCGGCCTTCTTCGCGGTCTCGACCTGGTTCACCGACGCCACCGGCCTCGACCCGATCCTCCTCGCCCACCTCTTCGCGCCGGTGATCCACGTACTCGTCACCGTGATCGTCTTCTCCGCGGCACGCACTCTCGGGATGAATCGCGTCGTCGCGATGACCGCCGCGTTCATCGTCGAGGCGGTCAACTGGGTCGGGCAGGACTACTTCGCGCCGCAGGCCTGGGCGTTCGTCCTGGCCTACGGGCTCATCGCCCTGCTGCTGGCCTCCCCGCGCCGCCCGAGCGCCGCGCTCCTGGCGATCCTCCCCTTCGCGGCCATCGTGCCGACCCATCAGCTCACGCCCTTCTGGGTGCTGGGCGCGGCCGTTCTGCTGGTGATCTTCCGCCGGATCCGGCCGTGGTGGGCGGTGGCGATCATGGCGGCCCTCGCCGGTGGATACCTGCTGATGAACCTCGAAGCTGTTGCCCCCTACGGCATCCTGTCCGGCGGAAGCCCGATCGACAACGCCGCCAGCAACTTCACGATGGCCGGTGTGCGAGCCAAAGAGGTCACCTCGATGGTCTGTCGCGGACTGTCGGCCGGCGTCGTCCTCGCAGCGGCGATCTGCGCCGTCATCGGCTGGCGGCGCCGGCGCCCGCACACCCTCACCCTGGCGATTCTCGCCTTCTCCTCGCTGGCACTGCTGCTCGGCCAGAGCTATGGCGGCGAGGCGATCTTCCGCGTGTACCTCTACGCACTGCTCGGTTGCGGTCTGCTGATCGCCCCGGTACTCGTCGGGCTGCTCACCGGATTCGGCCAGGGGCTCAAGGGGTTCCTGCGCGCCACCGGCGCGGCCGTCCTCGTCTGTGCGGCAGCGCTGTCCGGCATGTACAGCTACACCGCGCTGTGGCCGGTCATCGTGCAGACCCGCGTGCAATACGAAGCGATCGACGCCATCACGTCCAACGCCGAGGAAGGCACCCGATTCATCTCGATGCATCCGGCGGGATTGCCCACCCGGTCGAATGCCAACTACGCCTGGCTCACCCTGAAGAACCCGTACTTCGACTATCCGCTGAGTTTCGATCTCGCGGGTGACCGCATGGTCTTCCCGACACCGGAACAGCTCGGCGACCTGTTCTGGAAGGTCGAACAGAGCGACAAGCCGACAGTGGTGACCTTCACCGAGCAGTCCCGACGTATCAGCGAGTACTACGGCACCTATCGTCCTGGCGCACCCGCGAAACTGGAAGCGGCGCTTCGTGAAGCACCGGGCTGGCGGGTCCTGTACGACCACGACGAGACCGTCATCTTCATCTACGAGCCGAAGTAGGCATCCCCGCTTCCTGCGGCCTCCCCAGAGCCTCACGTACAGAAACGAATCCGGCCCGATGGCAATGCCACCGGGCCGGATCGGTCTCTGTAGGTGAAGCTCAGCGCCGGGCGGCGCGATGGAGTCGGTGTTCGAGGCCGATGGTCCGCAGGACCCGGAAGCCATCGGTGAAGGCATTGAGATTGCTCCGGCCGTGGATACGGCGAGACTCGTGGCTGCCCACTTCGCGGATGACCAAGCCACTGCGCGCCATTCGCACGTTGATGATCGTCTCGATCTCGAAGCCGTCACCCCACTGGGGTTCGCTCTCGGCGGTGACCGGCAGGTCCAGGACCTCGAGATGCTTGCGCCAGAAGGCGTTGTAGCCGTAGCAGAGGTCGGCGAACGACGTCGCGAAGATCTGATTCACGAGCCAGTTCAGGCCCTTGTTCCCCACCCGCCGGAGTGCGGTGATGTCGTCACTGCCCCCACCGAGTGAGAACCGGCTCCCCTTCGCGAGATCCGAACCGCTGATCAGGGTTTCGACGAAGTCGGGGATCTCGGCGGGGTCGGTGGAACCGTCCGCGTCGATCATCACGATGATGTCGCCGGTCGCGGCCTCGAACCCGCAGGCGAGTGCGTTGCCCTTGCCGGATCGCGTCTGGCTCACGATCTTTGCCTCCGGCCACAGCTTCCGCGCGACCGCGATGGTGTCGTCGACCGAGGAGCCGTCGACGACGATGATCTCGTCGACCGGCGGCATCCGCTCCGCCACGTAGGGAAGGTTGAGGGCTTCGTTGCGGGCCGGGATCACCACTGTCACAGTCGGTGTCGGGACAGACGCGGGTGCGTCGGCAGGCGTCGCCCCCTCCTCGAACTCGTCCTCGAACTCGGCCATGTCGGCAAGAGTCGCCGGCTCGTCGTGCGAAAGCGCTGCAGCACCGTCGAATATGTCAGTCACCAGTAACCTCCAGCGGGAGTCCCGCAATAGCTCGAAGCTGCGCCCCCCGGCGGCATGCAGCGAGAGAATCATAACAGTAAGGTTAGGCTTGGTTTACCAACGTGATGAGGGTCACGACCTGCGAAAAGAGCGTCTCCCGCAGTCGAATCCGGAGCTTCACACAAAAGCGTGACATCGGATGGTGCCAGGGTACAGGATAGGCTACCCTCATGTCCGGATCCGGGGAAGCCAGATTCACGCACACCGGATCACGAACGGAGATACGCCAGTGTTCGACGCACACCCGTCGCCTCCAGGGCGCGTCTCCGACCCGCTCGGTCCCGGGACGACGCGGTGACCGCGACACTACGTCCGAGCCGAGACCCCCGCCGTCAGAATCCTTTTCGACGAGGCCTCGCCGCCCTCGGGGAGAAACGAAACGGCGTGAGCCTCGACATCGTGGCGGTCATGACAGCGAGCCTCGCAACCGGAGTGCTCGGCTTCGTGTTCTGGACTATCGCGGCGCGCGGATACAGTGCCGCCGAGGTCGGTCGCGCCTCCGCGCTGATCACCAGCGCGACCCTGCTCGCGACCTTGTCGAACCTCAGCATCGGCAGCCTGTACGAACGCTTCCTGCCGGTCGCCGGCACACAGGCTCGCCGCATCATCGCTTCCGGCCGCACCGTCATCGTCTGTGCGGCACTGCTACTCGGGGCCTGCTTCGTGTTGGTCGGCCCGACGGACACACTCTTCACGACACCCCTGGAGCTCTGGCTGTTTCCCGTGTTCGTGGTGATCCTGGGAATCTTCGCCATCCAGGACCAGACGCTCATCGGTCTCGGACGTTCACGAACCGTTGCCACCAAGAACATCTCGCAGTCCACGATCAAGCTCATCCTCGTCACCGCACTGATCCCGGTGGGTACCGGCTTCGCCGTCGTCTGGGCATGGGTCATCCCCGCCTCCCTGATCGCATTCTGGGTGGGGATGTCCACCATCCGACGTCGTGCCCGTGCCATGGCCGGCCCGGGAGCACTGCCGCAGCCGCGCGAGATCGCCCAGTTCTACGCCGGCTCGCTCGGGATCACCGCAGTGGGCGTCGTCGTTCCACTCGTCGTACCGCTGGTGATCGTCACCCGGCTCGGTACCGAGATGAACGCCTATTTCTCCATCTGCTGGCTGGTGGTCAGCACCGCCGCCATCCTGTTGCACGCCACCGCCGCCCCGTTCGTGGCGACGGCCGCCGAACCCGACGCCGACATCCGGTCGGCAACGATCCGCCTCATCGCACTGTGCGGTGGCGCAGGGATTGCCGGTTGCCTCATCCTGATCGGCATCGCTCCGTGGATTCTCGCGATCATGGGACCGCAGTATGCGGAATCCGGCACCGACCTGATCCGCCTGATGGCGCTCACCCTGCCGACGGTTTCCTTCGTCACCGTCTACACCGCGCTCGCCCGGGTACGACGCCGACTCCGGCTCGCGGTCGTGGTGCAGTGCATCTTCGGCGTGGTCGTCCTCTGCGGCATCGTCTTCGCCGCCGACCGCTGGGGGATCATCGGCGTAGGCTACGTCTACCTCGCCGCCGACATCGCCGTCGTGCTCCTCCTTCTCGTGCCGGGTGTGCGGCTGATCCGCCTCGCTCTCGACCCGGCGACCACCTCGGCGAGTTTTTCCGGCACACCTGTACCGACCGCCGCGAGCAACCCCACCGCCGCTTCCGAGCCCGACAGGAGGATGACCACGCGATGATCGCCCATCCCTCCATCTCCGAGCCCGCGTCCGACCCGAGCGGACAACAGCCCGTAGCGGTGATCCCCGCCGCCGGCACCCACGCTCCCGTCACCCCCGTCGACATCGACCTCGGCGGCACACTGGCCGATGCCCTCGAGCGCGCGGCGGCCGCCTACGGCGAAGCACCGGCACTACGGCTGCGGGACAACGCGATCACCTATCGGGAGCTGCTGGCACGCGCCCGCGGTGTCGCCGCGCACATCCAGCGGATCCGTCCCGACGGCGGACCGGTCGTCGCCCAGTTCGGGCTGTCGCACGACTCGGTGGCCGTGGTGGTCGGAATCCTCCTCACCGGGCGCCCGCTCGTCACCCTCGACCCGGCGCTGCCGACCGAGCGGATCGACTCGATCGTCGACGCCCTCGTCACCCGCGAGCTCCGACCGGGCCTGGTCGTGGCCGATGCGGAACACCTGGAGACGCTGAGCGTCTGCGCCGCCCGGCGCGGTGTCATCGCCGTCGGGTTCCCCGACGTCCTCGCGTCCGCCCCAGACGCCGCGTCCACCGGACTCCCGGACCGGACGCAGACGACGCCGTCGGCCATCGCCAACATCCAGTTCACCTCCGGCTCGACCGGTGGTCCCAAAGGCGTTCTGCAGCCGGACTCCATGTGGCTGAACGACGCGTTGTACATGCGGGCGTCGTTCGGTCTCACCCCCGGCCTGCCGGTCGCGCTGTGCATGCCGATCAGCTTCGCCGCCGGCCTGAACGTGCTGATCAGCTCACTTCTCAACGGATGCGAGATCCTCCTCGCCGATCCCCGTCGGGGGACACCCACCGACCTGCTCGCGTCGATGGCGGAGACCGCGCCCCACACC
This sequence comes from Gordonia westfalica, assembly GCF_900105725.1. Lineage (NCBI taxonomy): Bacteria > Bacillati > Actinomycetota > Actinomycetes > Mycobacteriales > Gordoniaceae > Gordonia > Gordonia westfalica. Next base: position 607,021 of record NZ_FNLM01000036.1, on the reverse strand, counting down.
GTGTTCCTCACGCCGTCGCTGCTGCGTTCGCTGAACCAGGCCACACCCGCGGGCACCGAGCACCCGGGCTGGGCATCCCTTCGCCGGATCATCACCACCGGTGAACCCCTCAGCGGCGAGGTCGCCACGGCGACGGTGAGCATCGCGCCGGAATCCACGGTCACCAACTGGGTCGGGTCCTCCGAAACCCTCGCGATCGGCCACTTCGATGTCCGGGCCGGATGCCGGCCGCGAACCGGACCGCTCCCCGCAGGCACGCCGGCGCTGAACAAGATCCTGACGATCGACGACGACGGCCGCGTGCTGATCTCGTCGCCCCACATCGCCCTCGGCTACCTCGATCCGGAGAACAACGAGGACAAGTTCTTCCACGACGAGTCGGGCAGATGGACCTTCCGGTCCGGAGACCGCGGCATGTTCGACGGCACCGACCTGATCCTGCTGGGACGCGCCGAGGACGCCGTCAAGATCCGGGGCTACCGCGTCGAGCCGGCCGAGGTCGGTGCGGCATTGCTGAGCGCGGGCGACGTGGCCGAGGCCGTGGTGGTCCCCCGTGAAAGTCACTCGGGGAACACCGAACTCGTCGCCTATGTGGTGCCTTCCGGACATGGGCGCACGCCGCCCACCGCGGTCCTGCGCAATCGCCTGCGCGCGTCACTGCCGCAGTGGATGATCCCCGCGCACATCGTCGAGCTGTCCGAGCTGCCCCGCAACGCCCGCGGCAAGGTCGACCGCACCGCGTTGCCCGCACCGACCCGGAATCCCGAAGCCCCGTCCGGACCACTGGAGACGGCCATCGCCGAGATATGGGGCGCGGAGCTCTCGCTCGACGACGTCGGTCGCGACGAGAACATCTATGCGCTGGGCGCGGACTCACTGACCATCCAACAGATCATGGTGCGGCTCAACGACTCCCTGTCCGTCGGCCTCACACAGTCGGACGTCGCCGGCGCCCCGACGGTCGCGGAACTGGCCTCGGTCGTGGAGCGCCGGAAGGCCGGCGCCTCGTCGCCCCGGTCACATCTCGCACCCACGACCGTGCTGCTCCGCCGCGCCGAGGGACGCCCGGTCTTCTGCTTCACCGGTGCCGGCGCCTCGACGCTCACCTTCGTCGCCCTCGCCGACCGGATCGGCGAGATCGACGGCACCGGTTCGGTGTTCGCGTTCCAGCCGAACGGCCTCGAGAACCGCGGAATCCCGGACTGGACGGTCGCGGCCGCGGCCCGGCGCCATCTCCGGGATCTCCGGCGCATCCAACCGGAGGGGCCGTACGTCCTCATCGGCCATTCCCTCGGCGGCTTCATCGCCCTCGAGGCCGCTCGCCGACTGGAGGCCGAGGGTCAGCGCGTCGATCTCGTGGTCGCCGTCGACACGTTCCTGCCGCCGCGGGTGATCCACCACGCCAAACGCGCCGACCCATCGGTGAGAATCGCGCCGTCACACGCACCGCTTCCGTCGAAAGAACTGTGGCGCAGGCGTCTTCGGGTTCCGTTCGCGGGCCTGGTGAAGGGATCGCCGACGGCCGACGCGCAGGCGCTCGAAGAACTCGGCGTCCGCGTCGGACGCCTACATCGCCCACGACCGTTCGGCGGGCGCGTGCTCATCGTGCAGGGCAGCGAGAATCACGACGACCCGACCATCTGGCGGCAACACATCGCGACGGGGGAACTCGAGATCCTCAGACTGGAGTGCGACCATCTGTCGATCGTCCGGGAACCGCACATCGGCGACATCGTCGGCGCGATGCGCGACGCGCTGCGCCGCGGGACTCAGCCATAGGCGACGTCGACGGCATACCTGGTGAAGCCCAGGCGTTCATACGTGTGCAACGCCGCCGTGTTGTCGCCTTCGACGTAGAGGTTGATCTCGGCGACACCGCGCTGCGCGAGGTGATGGAGACCGGCCAGTGTGAGCAACCGGCCGAGGCCACGCCCCTGCGCCTGCGGATCGACCCCGACGATGTAGACCTCGCCCAGATCGGCGTCGTGCTGTTTGGTCCAGTGAAAACCGAGAAGCCGTGCAGGGTCCTCGGTGTCGAAGGCGAGGAAGAGACCCTCCGGGTCGAACCAGTCGGCCGCGACCCGCTCGGTGATCTGATCGAGTGTCCATCCGCCCTGTTCTGGGTGCCAGTCGAAGGCGGCGTTGTTGACGCGCAGGATCTCCGCGTCGTCGGAGGACCCGCGGTAGGTCCGGAGTGTGAGACCGGGGTCGACGACGAGTTCGGGCAGATCGTGCCCCTCGCCGACCGGGCGTCGCAGTTGCAGTAGCTCGCGGCGCTTCTCGAGTCCCATCGCCGACGCGAGGGCGACCGCACCGGGGAGGTCTCCGTGCGCCCAGGCCCGGGCCTCGAGGCCTTGCTGTCGCGCTGCGCCGAACGCGGCGTCGAGCAGAGACCGGCCCAGCCCGTGTCGTCGCCGCTCCGGGTCGACGACCGCCTCGATCATCGACGGCTCGCCATCGCGACCGGGCACGATGTTCGCGTAGGCACCTTTCGACCACACGTGGACGACAGACGAATCCGGGCCTGCGTCAATCGCTTTGACCGCTTCGTCCGACAACGGTCCGACGCCGTCGGCGGACGTCGCCGCACGCACCAGGCGGTGCGCTAGGGCGGAGATCTCCGCGGGAGCCGCGCCTCGTCGTACCTGCAATTCGTCAGTTTCCGGCGCTGGCACTGAACTCCTCGTCGAAGGGATCGGGACCGTCGAGATCGTCGTCGAACTCGGCCGAATCGACGTCCGGCGCATCATCTTCCGCCGAATCCTCGGCTTCGGCCGCCGATGCCCGGCCGCGCGTCGGTCGCACCGCCTTGTAACCGACGTTGCGGACCGTGCCGATCAGCGACTCGTGTTCGCTGCCGAGCTTGGCGCGCAGACGACGGACGTGCACGTCGACGGTGCGGGTGCCACCGAAGAAGTCGTACCCCCACACCTCCTGGAGCAGCTGGGCGCGGGTGAACACACGACCCGCGTTCTGCGCCAGATACTTCAGGAGTTCGAATTCCTTGTAAGTCAGGTCGAGGGGACGTCCACGCAGTCGCGCGGTGTACGTCCCCTCGTCGATGACCAGCTCCCCAGAGTGACCTTTCCCGACGTCTCCTCGGCGGCCACTCCACGGGTGCGTACCACCAGCAGGCGCAATCGCGCGTCGAGTTCCGCCGGCCCCGTACCCGGCAGCAGGAACTCGTCGATGCCCCAGTCCGCATTGACCGCGACCAATCCGCCCTCGGTCAGCACGGCCGCAACCGGCACCGAGGAACCGGTGCTACCCAACAGCCGGCACAGTCCCCGCGCCGCAGCCAGGTCGGCGCGCGCGTCGACCAGGGCCACATCCGCGTTGCCCGCCTCCATGAGAGACGACACCTCCGTCGGAGCGACGCGCACGTTGTGGGCGAGCAGCGACAGCGACGGCAGGACCGACTCCGGATTGGGATCGGCCGTCAACAACAAGAGATCCACCTAGAACTCCGATCTCGTTCGTCCCCGTCCCGGACCTTCCAATCCGCTCACCACGCTGTGAACGCCTCCGCACACGTCACCGAAGAATGTTTACTCTGCCTTACCAACGTGTGCGCGATAGGTGACAGAATAGCGCCACCGACGCACTTCGCTGTTAACAAGGCGTTCTGGGAAGTGCTGCAGATGACGGAGAGGGTGGTCGTCCGATATGCCGGGCATGCGGAAGATCCTCGTCGTCGTGGTGACCGTGGCGGTCCTCGCCGCAGCGGCAGTGCTGCTCGTCGATGTCGGCGCGGCCATCCGCAGTGAACATCGACTCGCCCGGGCGCTCGCCGAATCCCCCCGCGTCCCATTCGATCCCGAGGTGACACTCGCCGGGTTCCCCTTCCTCACGCAAGCCGCGAACGGCGAGTACTCGGGAGCGACGATCGCCGCGCGCGGCGTCGAACTGCCCGGTTGCGAGCCCGCCCGCGGCGTCTGCCGAGGCGAACTCGGCGCCACCCTGGGCCGTTTCCGAGGCGCGGAGCGGGGCGATTTCACCGGGAGTGATGTTCTGCACACCTCGTCGATCTCGGCGTACACCCGCCTCGACGCGGTCACCCTCGCACGCTATCTGCGGATCACCGACCTGACCGTCAGCACACCTGCACCCGACGGCCGGGCCGGTGGCGGTGGCCCCCAGGACGGCGTCGTCTCCCGTTCGGAGGGTGTGGTGTTCACGGGCACCGTCGCGCTGCCGCCACGCGACGGCCTCGACGCCGACGATCCGCCGTCGGCGTCGTCGTTCACCGGCCCGAAGGTGCGGGTCAGCGTCGCGGTCGACCTCTCGGTCACCGGAGGCGCCCTGGAGATCCGGGCCACCGACTTCTACACCGGACCCGAGCGTCACGTGGACGCCGACGTTCCCGAGGACATGCGCGCTGCCGTGCTCGACCGGTTCAGCATGGTGCTCCCCCGGTTGCCGATGGCCTGGGGACTCGAGGCACAGCGGGCGGAGAGTTTCGGCGGGGACGTACAGCTGGTCGGCGAGACGGGCGCTGCCGACCTCCGGCCGGACCGGTTCTGACGGCAGCCGCGCGAGCGACGCCCCGGCGACCTGGACTGGAAGCCTTTTGCGCAGGTCAGAGCGCAATACACCCGGGGGTTCGGAACCCGATCGGCACTGTTGTACCCTCGTGGCATGCAACAGCGCAGTGAGTGCCTGCTCACACGCCGCCGGGCGATCGACTTCTGTCGTGTCGCCGATTGTTGCTGTCGCACGCACCGCTGACGGTGTGCCATGACAAGCGCTGCCCCGCAGCCGCGCCATGCGCACCGTCGATGACGACGGGGTGCGTCTTCATCGAGGTCTGAGTCCTCTTTTCATGCGCCTCCCTCGCTCATCACAGATCAGAGCCCGCGGGCGTGAAGTCCGCGCCTCGCCGCTGTTTCGCATCACCAGATCCATCCATCACCAGTTATCCATCCGAAAGGAACCAGACATGGCACGTTCCGACGTCCTGGTCAGCACCGAGTGGGCTGAGCAGAACCTCAACGCCGACAACACCGTCTTCATCGAGGTCGACGAGGACACCTCGGCCTACGACGGCGGCCACGTCCCCGGCGCGATCAAGCTCGACTGGAAGCAGGACCTGCAGGACGGCATCCGTCGCGACTTCGTCGACGCCGACCGCTTCTCCAAGCTGCTGTCCGAGCGCGGCGTCTCGAACGACGACACCGTCATCCTCTACGGCGGCAACAACAACTGGTTCGCGGCCTACGCCTACTGGTACTTCAAGCTGTACGGCCACAACGACGTCAAGCTGATCGACGGCGGCCGCAAGAAGTGGGAGCTCGACGGCCGTCCGCTGTCCTCCGACCCGGTCACCCGCCCGGCCACCGACTACAAGGCCTCCTCGCCAGACCTGTCGATCCGCGCGTTCCGCGACGAGGTCATCGACGCCATCGGCACCAAGAACCTGGTCGACGTGCGCAGCCCTGACGAGTTCTCCGGCAAGATCCTGGCGCCGGCGCACCTCCCGCAGGAGCAGGCACAGCAGCGCGGCCACGTCCCCGGCGCGATCAACATCCCGTGGTCGACCACCGCCAACGAGGACGGCACCTTCAAGTCCGACGAGGACCTCACCGCTCTGTACGCGGAGAAGGGCTTCGACGACAGCCGCGAGACCATCGCCTACTGCCGCATCGGCGAGCGTTCGAGCCACACCTGGTTCGTGCTCACCGAGCTGCTGGGCAAGAAGAACGTCAAGAACTACGACGGAAGCTGGGTCGAGTACGGCTCGCTGGTCGGTGCGCCGATCGAACTCGGAGAAGGAAAGTAACGATTATGTGTGCTGCACCCAAGCAGGGACAGAAGCTGCCTGCGGGCGTCGACGTGGAGAAGGAGACCGTCCTGACCGGACAGGTCACCGACGGCTCGGGTAACCCCGTCGCCGGCGCCTTCGTCCGTCTGCTCGACTCGACCGGCGAGTTCACCGCCGAGGTCGTCGCCTCGCCGACCGGCGACTTCCGATTCTTCGCCGCCCCCGGAACCTGGACGCTCCGCGCCCTGTCGTCCGTGGGCAACGGCGATGCGTCGATCAGCCCCGAGGGTCCCGGCATCCACGAGCAGGACATCACCGTCTCCAAGTGATGCACTCCTCGTCGTGGGTCCGAGACCTCACGACGCACCCGGTCACCGCACCCGCGGTGACCGGGTTTCGTCGTTTCCGGCGCCCTTTCGTGTGTAGTGACCGCCCGTTTCGTTCCCTGAGGAGCGCCTGCTGGAGCACCGATCCGTTCCCTGAGGAGCGCCTGCCGGAGCACCGATCCGTTCCCTGAGGAGCGAAGCGTCTCGAAGGGCACCCCCTGCACCCTCCGGACGACCCCGGGTTAGAATTTCCCTCGTGGTCCTCTTCTTCGAAATCCTGCTGATCCTGGCCGCCGTGCTGATCACCTGGTTCGGTGTCTACACCCTCTACCGCCTGGTCACCGACGAGTCGTGACGTCCCACCCGGGAGCCGGCGACGAGCCGGCCGGTGCCGTGCCCTCGGGCGATGGCACGTCCTCCGGCGACGGTGTCGCGGCAGCCTTCGGGCAGCCGCGCCGTTCCGGCGACGAGGCGATAAACCAGGCCGAGTCCCGCGCCGCCGAGTCCGGCAGCCGCGAGCGCAATGTCCCCACCTGGGACGATCTCCCGCTGCCCGCGGACACCGCGAACCTCCGACTCGGCGCGGATCTCCATCCCGGCCTGCTGGCTCTCCTGCCACTGGTGGGTGTCTGGCGCGGCGAGGGCGAAGGCCACGACGCGGACACCGACACCGACTACCACTTCGCACAGCAGATCGTCGTCTCCCATGACGGCCAGAACTTCCTCACCTGGGAGTCCCGGTCGTGGGTCATCGACGACGACGCCCACTTCGTGCGACCGGACCTCCGCGAATCCGGTTTCTGGCGCATCGGCGAGGACGACACCATCGAGCTGCTCCTGGCGCATGCCGAGGGATCGGTCGAGCTCTTCTACGGCGCTCCCCTGAACCAGACGTCCTGGGAGCTGGCGACCGACGTCGTCATCAAGTCCCAGTCGGGCCGTCGCGCCGGCGGGGCGAAGCGTCTCTACGGCCTGGTCCCCGACGGCGATCTCGCGTACGTCGAAGAGCGGGTCGATGCCGACGGCGACCTCATCCCCCGGCTCTCGGCCAAGCTCCGACGCCACGTCGGCTGACCGGTTCGTCCGCGCGGGTTCGCGCGGCCCTGATCAGCGATGCACCCGGCCGCAACCGCGCCGGCGATCAGAGAACGCCAGATACAGGTTCCGCTTGGGCAGCGCGCTGTACATCAGCGACCCGAGCATGATCACCACCGAGCCGTAGGCCGTCGCAGCTCCCGGGCGCCCCGCCCAGCCGGGGTGCACCGTGCCCGACGCCGAGACATAGGGTGCTCGTCCGGGTGAGCCGTCGAGTCGCGGGCCCACCACCGAGAAGACGTCGCTGTGAGCGGAGTGCGGGGAGATCGAGAAGTCGACGCGTTCGTGCGGACCGCATTCGACGACGGTGTACTCCGAGCCGGCCCGATGAACGACCGCAACCCAGGTGTCGCCGGCATTGCGGACCGTGAATGTCGTTCCCCCGGAACGGTATTGGTAGGAGATGTGATCCTCCGCAGGGTCCCGCAGCCGGCAGCCGGCGAGTCCCCCCACCCAGTCCGTGCTCCACGGCGTGAGGTAGCGCTGGGCGAGGAACTCCCGCTCGGACGGGATGGGGATGGTCACCGGCATCGCGCGCCCCTGGTGGACCCACACCCCTCCGTAGACGACCGGGCGGCCGTCGTCACCTCGCGGCGCCTGGAGATACGTGAACGAGTCCTCGTCGGGCAGGGTGATCGTCTCACCGGGCCCCAGACGACGGAGTTCGACGCGGCCGTCGTCGAGGAAGATGAGCGCGGCCGCCGAGCCGGTACCACGGTTGTGGATCGAGACGTGCTCGTCGTCCGCGTGGAAGAGTCCGGCGGCGTGCGGATCGGCGAAGGTGAAGCGAGGTGGTGTCGCGGTCCCGAAGTCCGGATCTCCCGGCCCCCAGTAACTGTCGTCCCAACCGCTGTCGCGGATGCCGGTGTCGTCGATGTCAGAACCGTCGAGACCGGGTTCGATCGGGTGTTCACGGACGGCGTTCGTGGTGACCATCGTTCTCTCCCTCTGGCCGGGTGTTCCCTGTAGCAGGTATTCGTGGCACGTACATCGGTGGACTGGCTCAGTTCACCTCTGCTGCATCCGCTTCTCACGAGTAGTGCGCTACGCGAATAGCCGAAGGCCGTCCTGCCGGAGACGAGTGGTGGGCGGACACGGGTGCTCCAGACATGGAACGGCCCCCGCATCGCTCATACGAGCCACTTGCCGACCGGACCGGGTCGGGATGCGGGGGCCGGGTGACCACCTGGGATTCGTTGCGCTGACGAGGTGGTGACCCACCAGCGGCGACACGAATGCCACACGGTCAGCTGCTAACGGGTGGTCACCTCACTTGTCCGATGAGAAATCACTATCAGACCACCTCCTTCCCTGTGTACACGCGAACGTACGCCCGCTTTCGGCGTCCCGCAACGGGATTTCGGGTTCTCAGGGAACGGGGACCGGAGCGCCGGAACCCGGCGCCGGGGCCGCGGGGGCCGACGACGGTGCGGGCGACTGTCCGGGCACCGGCTTCGCATCCGGCGGCAGGGACTCGACGACCTCGAGCTTGGAGCGGAAGGTGTCGTCGGTGATGACCTCGATGTGGTTGATCATCCAGCGGTCGCCCTGACGCTCCATGTCGAAGGTCAGCCGCGACGGGTTGATGCTGACGAGTTCCTTCTGCCCGCGGGTGACCGACTGGTTCATGAAGATGAGCACCTGCGAGGTGTCGGCGGTGTTGGTGACCACGCCGGCGTCCTGGATGGTCACCTCCGACACGACCTCCTGCTTGCGGACCTCGGCGGCCAGGTTGTTCTCGGTGATCAGCTTGGTGTACTCGGGTTTCGCCGGGCCGGTCAGCACGCTCATCGACTGGTCGATGTGTTCGCTCACGTTCTCCGCGTTGTACCCGAACATCGTGTTCGCGTAGTCGCGGGCGGCGGCGAGCGAGGACTCGCGCGCCTCCTCGACCGAGCGGCCCTGGGTGTACCGGTAACCGAGGAACGCGGTGGCCGCGACGGCTGCCACCACCAGGACGGCGAGCACGATCAGTCCGAGGCGCCCCTTGTCGATCCCGGGGGTCTTGTCGGCCATCACGCCACCCACTCGAAGTCGGTCATCTTCAGGTCGCCGTTGATCCGCGTCATGTCGACGCGCCAGCGGAACACCTTGTCCTGAGCGGGGGTCTGTCCGTCGAGGGACTGCTGATGCCAGCCGAACACCATGATCACCGAGCCCTCGTCGGGTTCGGCCTTGGTGACGGCCGAACTGAGGATGATCGACTTGGTCTCCAGCTTCCCGTCCCGCACGAGCGAGGCGACCTGCTGGATGTTGTTCTGGACTTCCTCCTTGACCTTGCCGGAGGTGTCCTCCTGCACCGATTTCAGTGTCTGGTCGACGGTCTCGGGGTTCATGCTCGTCAGGTTGATCAGCACCTGCGAGGCGAATGCGGAGTACTCCGAGCGCAGGTCGTTCTGCTCGTCCTGCCGCGCGATGCCGAGCGCGAACACCACCGAGGCCACCGCGCAGACGACGATGACCACGATCGCGATGACGACCCCGACCACGGCTCGCGGCGATCGCCGTCCCGATCCGCGGTAGCGGACCTTGGCGTCGCCGGTCGCTTTCCCAGGGGAACTCGACGCCTGGCGTGCCCGACGCCGCTCGCGGTAGCTGACCGTCTTCTCGACGTCGGACGGATCGGGTGCGATCTCGGGGTCGGCCGCCGGCTTCGCGAGCGACACCGCGGAGATCGTCGGCTTCTCGGCCGGGACCTCCTCGGCCGGGGACTCCTCGATCGGGGTCCCGACTGCCGGGGCCTCGACGGGCGGCGTCGGCCCGGACGACTTCTTCGACGTCGAGCGGCCGCGCCGGATCGGTGCCGACCGGACCGGCCGCTTCGTGGTGCGACGGTCGTTCTGACCGGTACGGCCGGGTGTCGAGCTGACCGGGGTCGACGTGGTGCCGGTGCCCTCGGGCGTCACGGACTGACCGTCCCGCTGATCATCGTCTGCCATGTACTGCTCTGTCCCTGCCCTTCACGCCCCGTGCCGGCGTTGTACGTCTTGCCGTCCGGTCCGATGAAGTCGCCCGATTCCGGATCGTATGTCGTGGCGTACACCGCGGGCTCCGCGTCGAAGTCCTTCGGTGTGCCCGGTGTCACGGTACCGGAGGACGCCGGCTGCCATTTCAGGCCGAACGGGAGACCGCTCTGGAACGGATCGACCGACCCCGGCAGCGGTTTGTAGCCCGTGCGGCACTCGGCCGGCGTCGGCGCGCGGCGGCCGGGGAACTCCGCACACGGGTAGTTGCGGGCGCCGCGCACGGCGATGTTGGAGTTCTGCGGAACCCGGCACAGCATTCCCGGCGGCAGCTCGCGAGCGTTCTGCGCCGATGCCCATCGCCACTCCTCCTTGGGCAGGAATCCGATGTTGCACCCCGGCCGGTCCTGGAAGCTCAGGGAGAAGTTCACGTTCGGCCCGAAGTTGTTGGTGCCGGTGTTCAGGGCGGTGATCAACGAGTTGATCAGGCGCGGGTAGAGCACCAGGATCTGCTTCCAGTTCGGCAGGTACACCGCCTGGGTCTCGGCGATCGTGCCCAGGTTCGACACCAGCAGCGGATAGGAACCGCCCAGCGATTCGAACAGGTCCTGCGCCTTCGACGTCGTCGACGGTCCCTTGCGGAGGATGTCGCCGATCTCGGGGCGGTCGGCCCGGAGCTGATCGGTGAACGCGGTGACGTCGCGGGTCCACGCCCGGATGTCGTCGGCCGTGCGGGACTGCGTCGCCAGCAACGGTGCACCCTGCTCGACCAGTTGGATGGTCGTGTCGGTGTTCTTGTTGGCCTCGCCGATGAAAAGCGTCATCGAGTCGAGGAGGCGCTGCAGCGACTCACCGGTGCCGTTGAAGGCGACGAAGGCCTCGTCGACGAGCGAGCGGAGTTTGGTGTCGCCGATCTCCTTCAGGAGCGCATCGGCCTGGTCCAGCATCGTCGAGATCTCCACGGGCACTTCGGAGACGGTGACCTCGGAGTCGTTGTGCAGGTATCCGGTGGGAGCGTCGGCCGGCGGGTCCGGGTTCGGGGTGAACTCGACGAACTGCTCGCCGATCGCGGAGACGCTGCGTACCGATGCCTTGGCCGATGCCGGGATGTCGGTGCCGGAGTCGATGACGAGCGTGGCCTGCACGCCGTCGTCGGTGAGCTTCACCGAGTCGACCTTGCCCACGTAGACGCCGCGGTAGCTGACGTTGGCGTTCTGGTACAGCCCGCCGCTGGTCTCCATGTTCAGCTGCACGCGATAACTGCCGACGCCGAACATCGACGGGATGCGGATGTAGAACAGCGCCATCACGACCATCGCGATCACGGTGACGATCGAGAAGATGATCAGCTGCATCCGGACGAATCTGGTGATCTTCATCAGCGGCCGCCCTTCTGATCGGCGGGCACCGTCGGCGGGGCGGTGGGCGAAGGCACCTGCACCGGCGGGATGAGGTTCGCCGGAACCGGTTCCGCGGTGTCCGGGAGCTTTTCCCCGCCGGGGATCAGCGGCGCGGTGAACGGATTGAGTCCGCGGGCGGCCGCACCGGCCGGCCTACCGAAGACGCCTTCGGGTCCGGTGACGCCGAGGCTGGCGAACATGGTCTCGCTCAGGCGGTCCACCGTGAGATCGAGTACGAGGTCGGAGTTCACGAAGTCGCCCTTGACGATCGTCCGGATGGTCGGCTCGTAGAACGGGAAGGTCAGCAGGATGTTCAGCGACTGCGTCATCGCCGGTCCCGAGGCCTGCAGCTGGTCGAGGGCGGGTTCGATACCCTCGACGATCGTGACGAGGTCCTCGGTGTTGGCGTCGAGGATGTCGTTGGCGGTCTTCGACAGCTTCGACACCGAGGCGAGGGTGTCGAGGAACTGCTGACGCTGGTCGACGAGCAGTTGCAGGATCTGCGGGCTGGCGTCGAGTGCGCGTTCGATTGTGTCCTTCTGCTCGTTCATCGTGCGGGACAACCGATCGAGTCCTTCGGTGGCGCGGATGATGTTGTCCTTCTGCGCATCCAGATCCGCGACGAGGGTGTTCAGTCGCGGGATGAGCTTTTTGATCTGGTCCTCGCGTCCGCCGAACACCTCGCTCATCTCGTGCACGATGTCGCCGACCTGCGACAGTCCGCCGCCATTGAGGACCACCGACAGCGAGCTGAGTACCTGTTCGGTGCTGGGGTAGGTGCAGGCCGCAACCTGTTGTGCGGCGTTGATGTCGGGCACCGCCGGCACCTTCGGATCGGTGACGATGTTGGACTGCTCGGGGCACTTGGTCAGCGGGATCTCGTCGCCCTCTTCTAGGCGTCCGCCCTCCGGTTCGGCGGGCTGGACGATCTCGAGGTGCGTCGACCCCAGCACGCTGGTCATCCCGACCATCACATGCGATCCGCGCGGGATGATGACGCCCTCGTTGAGGCGGATCGTCACGAGTGCGTTCCAGTCCTGGACCTCGATGTCGCCGACGCTGCCGACGGTCGAGTCGTCGATGAGGACCGGTGCGTTGTTGACAAGGCCTGCGGCCGACGGGATGAGCGCGGTGATCTGGTACGACCCGCTGCCGGTTCCGGCCGCACCGGGGACGGGCAGCGAATTCGGTCCGTCGAAGGAACATCCGGCGAGCAGCGTCGTGAGCGCCACCGCGCCCGCCGCGAGTCCGCCCCGCAGGCGGGACGACATCATCGGTCACCCCCGAACGGTACCAGCAGGTTTCCGAGCGGAGAGCCGGCGTTGTCCCGCCGGGTCTCGTTGTCGATGCGACGCACACCGGCCTGGGCGCGGGCCTTCACGTCCGCGTTCTGGTACTGCAGCTGGCTCGGCAACGCATTCGCTCCCTGCACCGGGTTGGCGAGGAACGGCGGGTAATTCATCGAGATCGACGACAGCACCGGCGCGAGGATCTCCACACACTTGTCGATGTCCACTTTGGACGTCCCCGGCCGGTTGGTGGCATCCATCGAGCCGCAGAGCAGCGTGATCAGGTTGGTGCCGTTCGCGAGGCCGAAGACACCCGACAGGGAACCGGAGAGCGGGTTGTAGATGTTGTAGAAGTTCGCGAGCTGGTTGGGTGCGGAGTGCAGCACACCCTCGACCTGCTCGTTCTTGTCGGCGACGATCTTGGTCGTCGACGCCAGACGCTCCACCGACGACGACAGCGAATCCTTGTTGGTGTCGATGAAGACCTGTACGTCGGTCATGGCCGAGTCCAGACCCTTGAGCGCCTCGTCGAGTTCGGTCGTGTTGTCGGCGAGAACCGAACTGACCGAAGCGATCCGGCCGTTGAACTGCACGAGCTGCTCGTGACTGCCCGCGAGGGCATCGGTCAGTTTCTGCAGGTTCTGGATGGTCGAGAACAGATCTCCGCGTCCGGCCGCGAGGGTGCCGATCACATCGGACACCTCACGGATCGACTTGTTGATCGCGGCACCGTTGCCCGCGAGGTTCTCGTCGAAGACGTTGACCGCCTTGGCCGCCGAGCCCTGATCCGGTCCCTCCGGACCGATTGCCTCGGTCAGCTTGGTGAGCTGGGCCTTGATGTCGTCCCATTCCATCGGGACGGCGGTGCGATCCATCGGGATGTCGTGGCCGTCGGGCATGGTCGGTCCGCCCGAGTAGACCGGGGTCAGCTGGACGAACCGCCCCGACACCAGGCTCTGCGCGACGATGACCGCTTTCGCGTCCTGGGGGATGTCGATGCTCTTGTCCACGCGCAGTTCGACTTTGACGTCGTTCTCGCGCGGCGTGATCTTCGAGACGCTGCCGACGTTGACGCCCAGCACCCGCACCGGGTCGCCCTCGTAGAGGCTGGCGACCGAGCCGAAGTAGGCGGTGAAGGTGTTGGTCGTGGACTTCAGGAAGACCGTCCACCCGACGACGACCAGGGCGATGGCGAGCACGACGGCGAGCACGCCGAGCAGGACTTTGCGTCCGATGGTCATGGTCACCGTCCTCCTCTCGTGGTCGGTGCCGGTTTGGGATAGGTCGGGGACGGCAGCGGACCGCGCGGGGTGTCGGTGTTGTCCGGCGGGCCCAGCTTGTAGTTGTCCGGGATCAGCGGGAAAGCAGAGTACATCAGCGACTGCCAGACCTGCGGGTACCGGCCGCGCAGCGCGTTCAGGAAGATGGCGGTGTAGTCGCCGAAGGTGTTCAGGCCGACCAGGGAATCGAAGTTGGGACCGGATGCGACGGCTTCACCGAGGGTGTTGGCGAACGGACCCAACCGGTCGATCGTCTCCTTCAGGTTCTTCTCGTTGTCGGTGAGGATGTTCGCCACGCGATCGAACTTCTCGAGCACCGGTGTCAGCTGGGCGTTGTTCTCGGCGATGAAGCCGCGCAGCTGCGTGGTGACGTCGCCGATCCCCTTGATCAGCTGGTCGAGCGCATACCGGCGCATCTCGATCTCGCCGACGAGTGCGTTGGCGTCGATGAGCAGTCGGTTGATCTGGTCGTTGCGGTCCCCGACGATCTTGCTGACCTGGTTGGCCTTGGCGAGCAGGGCCCGGAGTTCGTCGTCGCGGTCGGCGACGGCCTTCGACAGTCGGGCGACGCCGTCGACCGCGCCCTGCACCTGATCCGGGGTCTCGGAGAAGGTGACCGTGAGGGTGTTCAGCGCGGTGTTGAGCTGGTCGGTGTCGGTTCCGGAGATCGTGTCGGTGGCACCTTCGAGCGCGTCCTGCAGCGAGTACGGCGCGATGGTGTTGCCCAGCGTGATCGATCCGCCCGGTTTGATGCGTTCGCCGCCGTGCGGGATGACCGTCAGGTTGCGGCGGCCCAGCACGGTCTCGGTGCGGATGGCGGCCTGTGTCTCGTCGCCCATCTCGATGGTGTCGTCCATCCGGAAGGACACCTTCACCTTGGTGCCCTGGTCGGTGCCGGCGAGTTCGATGCCCTCGACCGTCCCCACCTGCACACCGGAGACCGACACGATGTCGCCCTTGGCCAACCCGCCGGCGTCGTCGAAGTACGCGCTGTAGGTGCTGATGGGCGCCAGGTAGGGCAGCTTGTCCATCTGCATCGCGGTGATGACCACCAAGGCGATGACGACGATGCCGATGACACCGACCTGGGCGCGGGTGCGTCCGCCGTGCTTCTCCTCGCGCGCGATGTCGGCCTGGTCCGATTCTGTTCTGCGGCTGGAGAACATGCCGCCGAAGGGAAGACTCATGAGCCGTCACACCTTCCGCCCGCACGGGTGGTGTCACCCATCACGTTGTTCGAGGTGTAGATGATCGTCTGCCCACCGGGTGCGGGGAGCAGGAGACGCAGGCGGCAGAAGTAGATCTGCAGCCACGCCCCGTAGGAACCGAGGTTGGACAGGGTCTTGTAGTCCTCCGGCAGGCGCGTGAGCAGGTTCCGGACGAACGGCTCGGCAGCCAGCAGCTCCTCCGACACCCGGCCGGTGTTGGTGACCATCGACTGCAGCGTGGGCCGGGTCGTCGAGAGGAGGTCGGAGAGACCGTTGGTGACCCGAGACGTCTGCGTGAGGGCGTTGCCGATCGTGCCCTTCTGCTCGGCGAGCCCGGTCACCAGCTGCTGCAGCAGGTCGACGCTGGTGTCGAGTCCCGCGCGGTCGCCGTCGAGCGTCGCGAGCGTGGTGTTCAGGTTGTCGATGACGTCACCGATGAGCTGATCCCGGTCGGCGAGGGCATCGGTGAACGACGCGGTGTTGGACAGCAGGGTGTTCAGCGCCCCGCCCTGTCCCTGGAACACCGCGATCAGCGAGCTGGTGAGCGCGTTGACCTCGTCGGCGTTGAGGGTGCGGAACAGCGGCTTGAAGCCACCGACGAGCTTGTCGAGATCGAGCGCCGGTTCGGTCTGGGTGACCGGGATCTGCGCGCCGTCGCCGAGGAAGGTCGAGGTGTCGCCGGCCCCCTGCTGGAGCTCGAGATAGCGGTCACCGGTGAGGTTCTCGTAACGGATCAGTGCCCGAACGGATTTCGGGAGCGGGTACTGCTCGTCGACGGAGAAGGTGATCACTGCCTCGTTGGCACGGTTCAGCCCCACGTCGCCGACGGCCCCGACCTCGACGCCGGCGATCTTGACCTTGCTGCCCGACTTCATCGCCGAAGCACTGGTGAAGACCGCGGAGAACTCGTTCGACGCCCCGGAGCGGTATCGGCTGAAGACCACGACCAGCGCGACGAACACCAGGACCATCACGACCGTGAACGCGCCGAGCTTGATGAGGGTCGCGCGGAACGCGCGTGCGCGGTTATCCACGGGGCGGCTCCCCGAACAGGATCTGGAACAGCTTCTTCGAGTTCACCTTCGGCTTGGTCCTGGGTTGGTAGGGCTGAGGTGCGTTGTCGCCCACGAAGAACGGGGCGTGTTCGGTGGTGCCCGGGTCGGAGAGGCCGCCCGCACAGGTGGGCGGTGCCTCGACCGCGACCTTGGGCAGGTCGTAGGGATACTGGTAGGGGTCCTTGCCCGGCAGCAGACCGGCGTCGAGCATGAGCATGCCGTTGCGCCCACCCATGAACGGGGCGGCGACCTCCGAGGCCACGGCGCCCGCGGTCAGGAAGCACTTGATGCCCGGCGCGTTGTAACCGAGCAGCGCGGCAATGGGATTGAGATCCGACAGTGCGCCGATGAGTGTCTCCTTCGTCGGCGCGATGACACCGTCGATGGTGTTGGCCATCCCGGTGGCGTTGATCAGCAGCGCGTCGAGGTTGGAGGTGTTGTCCACCAGGGTGTTCCCCACGACGGTGAAGTTGTCGACGGTGCGCAGCAGATCCGGCATCGAATCCGCGTACACGTTGGTGACGGTCGCGCCCTCGCGGAACAACCGGTTGAGCGCCGGCAGGTGCGGGTTGGTCTTTCCCAGCAGCGTGGTCAGCTGCTCGAGGGCCACACCGACCTCCTCGCCCTGACCGGACAGCGCGGTGTCGACCGCGCCGAGCGTCGCGTTGAGCTTCTCCGGCTGCAACTCGGCGAGCACCGAGACGAGTTGCTGGAAGACGGTGTTGAGTTCGACGACCACGCGATCGGCCGAGATCTCGTCACCCGCGGCGAGCTTCCCCTGGGGATCGTCGTCCGGGACCACGAAGTTGACGGCCTTGGCACCGAAGATGGTGTTCGACTTGATGTCGGCGATGACGTTGCCGGGGATCTTCGACATCTCGCTGTCGGCGATGTCGAGGGTCAGGATGGCATTGCCGTCACGTTCGGTGATGTCGCCGACGCGCCCCACCTCGACCCCGCGCAGCTTCACCTTGGCGTCGGGGTTCATCACCAGGCCGGCGCGCGGAGCGACCAGCGTGACCTGCTGGGTGCCCTTGAATGCGCCGAGGAACGACGCGCTGGCGCCGATGATCAGGGCGAGAAGCACCCCGACCATGACGACGGCCGCGAGGCGACGGGTGGTCCGTGTCCGTTCTTGTTTTCTGCTCATGGTTCAGCCCGCCAGGTTGAACTTGCCGTCCGCGCCGTAGATGGCGAGGGAGGTGAGCAGTGTGATCACGACCACAACAACGAGCGATGCGCGGACCGCGTTCCCCACCGCGACGCCGACGCCGACCGGGCCACCGGAGGCGTTGTAGCCGTAGTAGGTGTGGATGAGCATGACCGCCACGGCCATGCAGATGGCCTGGACGAACGACCACAGGATGTCCGACGGGATCAGGAAGGTGTCGAAGTAGTGGTCGTACACACCCGGTGACTGTCCGTAGAGGAACACCGTCGCCGAGCGGCTCGCGAGGAACGAGGCGAGCGAGGCCAGTGCGTACAGCGGGATGATCGCGATCAGGCCGGCGATGATCCGGGTGCTGACCAGGTACGGGATCGAGGAGATGGCCATCGTCTCGAGCGCGTCGATCTCCTCGGACACCCGCATGGCGCCGAGCTGCGCGGTCGCACCGGCGCCGATGGTCGCGGCCAACGCGATGCCGGAGATCACCGGCACCGCGATACGCACGTTGATGAAGGCCGAGAAGAAGCCGGTGAGCGCCTCGACGCCGATGTTGGCCAGCGAGCTGTAGCCCTGGACGGCGATGGTGCCGCCGGTGAACAGCGTCAGGAAGCCGACGACCACGACGGTGCCGCCGATCATGGCGAGCGCCCCCGTGCCCATGGAGATCTCGGCGATGAGCCGCAGGGTCTCCTTCTTGTACTGCTTGATCGCCCGGGGGATCGACACGACGCTGTCCCAGTAGAACAGTGCCTGATCGCCGATCTGATCCCAGTCCTCGCCGGCGCGTTTCACCGCGACGCGCGCGGTGCGGAAGCGAGTTGTGAAGGGAAGTACCATCGCTCAGCCCGCCGTTGCCTTGAGTCCGACGGCGGTGACGACGACGTTGACGACGAACAGTGCCATGAACGAGTACACGACTGTCTCGTTGACGGCGTCGCCGACACCCTTCGCGCCTCCCTTGACGTTGAGTCCCTGGTAACAGCCAACCATGCCGGCGAAGAGACCGAACAAGGCGGCCTTGACCATGGAGATCATCAGCTCACCGAAGCCGGTGAGCAGGGTCAGGTTGGCCACGAAGGCGCCCGGGTTCACGTCTTGGAGATAGACGGAGAAGATGAAGCCGCCGCCGATGCCGATGGTGCAGACGAGACTGTTCAGCAGCAGGGCGACGCCCGTCGACGCCACGATGCGCGGGACGACGAGACGGTGGATCGGGTTGATGCCCAAGACCTTCATCGCGTCGATCTCTTCGCGGATCGTGCGGGCTCCGAGGTCGGCGCAGATGGCGGTGGCACCGGCGCCCGCGACGATCAGCACGGTCACGATCGGGCCGATCTGGGTGATCGTGCCCAGGGCCGCGCCGGCGCCGGACAGGTCCTGCGCACCGATCTCGCGCAGCAGGATGTTCAGCGTGAAGCTCACGAGCACCGTGAACGGGATGGCGACGAGCAGCGTCGGCACCATCGACACGCGGGCGATCGCCCACGACTGTTCGACGGTCTCCCGCCACTGGAACGGGCGATGGAACAACTCGCGCGCCGATTCGACACCCAGCGCGACGAAGTCGCCGATCCCCCCGAGGGGCGTTGCAAGTTTGTTCAGCACAAGCGGACCCCCTTCACCCTCGCACCATCGCGAAACCTATCACGCAGAAACTCGACGAAATGGTCAGTTGACCAGAGCGCTTGCCGAGAATGTGCGTCCCGGATCGCGGTCGGCGAAG
Source organism: Gordonia westfalica (assembly GCF_900105725.1). Classification (NCBI taxonomy): domain Bacteria; kingdom Bacillati; phylum Actinomycetota; class Actinomycetes; order Mycobacteriales; family Gordoniaceae; genus Gordonia; species Gordonia westfalica. The sequence continues at coordinate 587,753 of NZ_FNLM01000036.1, read as the reverse complement.
TAGCCCGTGAGGGTCTTGGCCAGATCCTCGGAGTCCCATGCATCGCCGTCGGCGGAGAACACCTCGTCGATCGTGGGTGCCGCCATGAGGGTGACCTTGGGGCCGTACACGACGAACACCTGACCGGTGACGCCGTCGGCCTCGGGTCCGGCGAGGTAGGTCACGAGCCGGACCACATGTGCTGGATCGAGCGGATCGACGCCGTCGGTGGGCGCCTCTCCGAAGACGTCCGCGGTCATCGCGGTCCGCGCGCGCGGGCAGATGGCGTTGGCGCGGACGCCGTAACGCTTGAGTGCTCGCGACGCGGACAGCGTGAGCGCGGTGATGCCGGCCTTGGCGGCACCGTAGTTGGCCTGCCCCTCGGGACCGAGCAGGCCCGCTTCCGAGGAGGTGTTGATGATCCGGCCGTAGACCGGACCACCAGCGGCCTTCGACGCCGCACGCCAGTGCGACGCCGCATTGCGGTTGAGCAGGAAGTGGCCCCGCAGGTGCACGCGGATGACCAGATCCCAGTCGTCGTCGGTCATGTTGAACAGCATCTTGTCGCGGACCACGCCCGCGTTGTTCACGACGATGTCGAGCGAACCGAGCTGCTCGGTCGCCGCGGTCATGATCGCGCTCGCGGTGGACGAGTCGCCGATGTCACCCGCGATGGCGATCGCGCGGCCACCGGCCGACGTGATCGTGTCGATGACATCGCTCGAATCGAGCGCCGCCGGAAGGTCGTTCACCACGACCGCGGCACCTTCCGCCGCGAGACCGATGGCCTCCGATCGACCGAGACCTGCACCTGCACCGGTGACGACCGCGACGCGTCCGTCCAACGAGTAACCCACCCGACATCCTCCTGAGCTAAAACTAGAACCTGTTCTAGCATGATTCCCGATCGGATGGAACCGAACGGGAATACCGCCGCTGTCAGTCCTCTTCGACCGAGAGTGCGGACTTGGGGCAGTTGGCCGCCACCTGCCGCAGTTCCTCGACGCGGTCCGCAGGGATCTCCTCCTGCAGAATGACCAGGTAGTCGTCGTCATCCAGGTCGAAGAAATCCGGCGCCATCCCCACACAGATGGCGTTGGACTCGCAAAGGTCGAAATCTGCCTTGATACGCATCAGAACCCTCTCCTCACCGGCTCGTCGCCTGTTGACGGGGCTGCCAGAACAGGTTAGAACGTGTTTCAGAAACTAGACGAGCCTTACCCCCATAACTTGACCACAAGCGGGGACCGGACGCTAGCCACCCACCCATGGAGTTTCGATGCGAATCGCCTATACCGATCAACAATCCGAGCTCCGGCGGGAGCTCCGCGCCTACTTCTCGAACCTGATGACCGAGGAGCGTCGGGCGGCGCTGTCCGGCGGCGACGGCGAGCTCGGCGAAGGTGATGCCTACCGCGACGTCGTCGAGCAGATGGGTGCCGACGGATGGCTCGCTCTGGGCTGGCCCACCGAGTTCGGCGGCCAGAACCGGTCGATGATGGATCAGCTGATCTTCACCGACGAGGCCGCCATCGCAGGTGCCCCCGTCCCCTTCCTCACCATCAACTCCGTGGCGCCGACGATCATGCACTACGGCACCGAGGAACAGAAGGCGTTCTTCCTGCCGCGCATCGCCGCAGGCAAGCTGCACTTCTCCATCGGCTACTCGGAGCCGGGCGCCGGCACCGACCTCGCCGCGTTGCGCACCACCGCGGTCCGCGACGGCGACGACTACGTGATCAACGGCCAGAAGATGTGGACGAGCCTGGTCCCCTACGCCGACTACATCTGGCTCGCCTGCCGGACAGATCCGTCGACGCTGCAGGAAGGCGGCAAGAAGCACAAGGGCATCTCGGTGCTCATCGTGCCGACCACGGCCGAGGGTTTCAGCTACACCCCGGTGCACACCATGTCGGGTGTCGACACCAGCGCCACCTACTACCAGGACGTGCGGGTACCGACGTCGGCGATCGTCGGCGACGAGGGCGGCGGGTGGCCGCTGGTGACCAACCAGCTCAACAACGAGCGGGTCGCCCTGTGCAGCGCGGCACCGATCCAGACCGCGTTGCGCGAGACCATCGCATGGGCGCAGCACACCAAGACCGGCGACGGCCACCGTGTCATCGATGCCCCGTGGGTACAGCAGAACCTCGCCCGGGTGCACGCGAAGGTCGAGTTCCTCAAGCTCATCAACTGGAAGATCGCCTCGATTGCCGGCTCCGGCGAGGCGCCGAGCCCCGCCGACGCCTCGGCGACCAAGGTGTACGGCACCGAGTTCGCCACCGAGGCCTATCGGTTGCTGATGGAGGTCGTCGGACCGGCCGCGACGCTGCGCACGGGAAGCCCCGGCACCCACCTCAACGGTCGGCTCGAACGCTTCCAGCGCACCTCGCTGATCCTCACCTTCGGCGGCGGGACCAACGAGGTCCAGCGCGACATCATCGCCATGCTCGCCCTCGGCCTGCCGCATCAGCGTCGCTGACCCCACCCGCCCCCCGCTGGTTGAGTAGCCCCGAGCCGGCCCCAACCCCCCGCTGGTTGAGCAGCCCCGAACAAGCCACCCCCGCTGGCTGAGTAGCCCCGAGCGAGCGCAGCGAGCACGAGGCGTATCGAAACCACACAGATCCCGAACATGGAGACGCAACCATGGACTTCTCCCTCCCCGAATCCGGTGACGACGTCCGCGGCCTGGCCCGCGACATCGCCACCGCCGTCAGCACGCCCGAACGCGTCGCCGACCTCGAATCCACCGGCGCACCGATCGACGCCGACCTCTGGCAGCAACTCGGCAGCGCCGGTCTGCTGGGGCTCGAGTTGTCCGCGGAGCTCGTGGGCGATGCGGGTGGCGATCTGAGCGTCGTCGAGAACACGCTGGTCGCAACCGAACTCGGACGAGTGCTCGCGCGGGTTCCGTTCGGGCCGCACGCGGTCGCGGCGCTGCCGGTGATCGCAGCTCACGGGTCGGCGGGCCTCCGCCAGCGGGTGCTGGCTTCGGGGGCCGCGGGCGGCGTCGTCGTCTCGGTGGCCATCGAGGAGGACCTCGGTTCGCCCGCCGACTCCCCCACCACCACCCTCTCGTCCGACGGTTCGCGACTGTCCGGCGTCAAGGTCAATGTGCCCTACGCCGAGGCCGCCGATCTGTTGCTGGTCAATGCCCTCGGACCCGACGGCGTCGTGGTGGTCGCCGTTCCCACCGACGCGAGCGGCGTCCGGGTGACGCCCACGGGAGCGACCGGACTGATCCCCACCGCACAGGTCGAGTTCGACGCCGTGCCGGTCGATTCCGACGCCGTGCTGACAGGTGTCGACGTGGCCGGGGCCCTGTGGGCACGGGCCACGCTGGCCTGTAGCGCCGAGCAGTCGGGCGTCGTGCAGCGCGCACTCGAACTGACCGCCGAATACGCCCGTGAGCGCGAGCAGTTCGGCCGTGCGATCGGTTCGTTCCAGGCCGTCGCCCAGCGTCTGGCCGACGGATACATCGATGCCCAGGGCCTCTCGCTCACCACCACGCAGGCGTCCTGGCTGCTGGCGAACTCCGACAACGCCACCGAGGTCCACAACGCGATCGCCACCGCCAAGTTCTGGGCTGCCGAGGCGGGTCATCGGGTCGCGCACACGACGGTCCATGTCCATGGCGGCGTCGGTCTGGACACCAGCCATCCGGTCCATCGATACTTCCTGCGCGCCAAGCACAACGAGTTCGCCTACGGTTCCGCGACGGCGTCGGTGCGTGCGATCGGCTCCGAGTTGGCCGCCACCCCGGCGTGAGTGTTCCCGGAGCCGTGACCCAGCCGACCACGGTCACCGGCCTGCTCGCCGACCTGACAGAGGTCACCGACCGCGGGGTGCACTTCGAGGAGGAGTTCACGCCCTGGGCACGCCATCTGCACGATGCCGCGGCGCGAGCCGGTGTGCTGCTCGAGTGGTTGTCGCCGGACCGACCTCCCCATGTCGGCGTACTGCTCTCCAACACACCGGAGTTCAGCGCCCTGTTCGCGGCAGCTGCGCGGCACGGCTTCGTGCTCGTCGGGCTGAACACGACCCGACGCGGCACCGCGCTGGCCGCCGACGTCGCGCGCGCCGACTGCCAGATCGTGCTGTGCGGCAGCGACACCCGCGACCTGCTCGCCGACGTCGATCTCGGTGATGTCCGCGTCGTCGACGTCGATGGTCCGGAGTGGTCAGCGGCTCTGTCCGACGATCTCGCGGCACCTGTCGTCGACGCCGCGCCCGACGACCTGCTGATGCTGATCTTCACCTCGGGAACCACCGGCGACCCGAAGGCCGTTCGCTGCAAGCATCGCACCTTCGCGGTCAGCGGACCGATGCTCGCCGAGCGTTTCGAGATCGGCGCCGACGACGTCGTCTATCTGTCGATGCCGATGTTCCACTCGAACGCGATGATCGCGGGCTGGAGTGTGGCAGTCGCCGGCGGCGCGTCGATCGCTCTGCGCCGCAGCTTCTCCGCACGCGGCTTCGTCGCCGACCTCCACCGCTATGGCGTGACCTACGCCAACTACGTCGGCAAGCCGCTCAACTACATCCTCGCCACCGACCCGCATCCCGACGACGCATCGAGTTCGCTGCGGATCATGTACGGCAACGAGGCGTCGGCGGTCGACCGGCAGCGCTTCACCGAGAGGTTCGGTTGCCGAGTCGTCGACGGATTCGGTTCCACCGAAGGCGGTGTCGCCATCACGCGCACGCCGGACACCCCGCACGACGCGCTGGGTCCGCTTCGTGCACCGACGGCCGTCGTCGACGTCGAGACCGGAGAACCCGTGCCGACCGGCGCGATCGGCGAGATCGTGAACTCTTCCGGTCCGGGACTGTTCGCCGGTTATTACAACGACCCGGACGCGACCGCCGAGCGCATGCGCGGCGGCATCTACCACACGGGCGACCTGGCCTGGGTCGACGACGACGGGTACCTACACTTCGCCGGCCGCCTCGGTGACTGGCTGCGCGTCGACGGCGAGAACCTCGGTACCGGTCCCATCGAACGAATCCTGCTGCGGCATCCGCAGATCCGGCAGGTCGCGGTGCACGGGATACCGGTGGAGATCGGCGACGAGATCGAGGCGGTGGTCGTCGCGGACGGCGACCTCGATTCCGGTGAGTTCACCGAGTTCCTCTCCGCGCAGGACGATCTCGGCCCGAAACAGTGGCCGCATCGCGTGCGGATCGTCGACTCGCTTCCCGAGACCGCGACGTTCAAGACGGTGAAGCGCCTGCTCGCGGCGAATCCAGAGCCGCCGACCTGGCGGCGCGAAGGCCGCGCCTACTACCCGTAGCGCAAACCCACCCCTTTTCCGTAAACACGCCCCTCGCTCACGGGGCGGATTTACGGAAAAGGGGTGGGTTTGCGGGGCATGTGGACACCGGTTCGGCGCCACGGTCCTCCGGCGTTACCGTGTGAGCGTCAGCAGGAGGCTCAGGGGAGGGACGATGTCCGAACAATCGCGCGCTCCTTCAGTGGAATCCGACGGCGGTCCAGGACAGCGCGCGTATGCCGGTCAGACGTTTCGCGGTGGTTGCCCTCGTAGGTTTGATCGTCGGCGTGCCGTCCCTGTTCGACGCGAATGGGTTGGTCGTGTTCCTGGTGCTCGTCACCGCGGTCCTCGTCACCGGGGCGGGCTCTTGGTCTCTCCACGCACCTGGCCGTGGGGACGAGTCGTCGCGGCCGCCGCATGCGTCAGCGGCATCGTCCTGATTCCGTTAGGAGCCTAGCGAAATGGACAAACGCTTTTTCGGTCCGGCAACCCCGTTCGCGGCGACTGCGGCACTGGCCGTTTCGATTCTCGCTTACGCACTGTTGTGGGGCCTCGGTCTCGTGTTCGTCGTCCTGCTCCTCGTCATCGGCGCGGTCGGAACCGTCGCCCACGGACGCACGCGACAAGTGAGCACCGGCATCGCGACCGGCACCCTGGTCTTCGTCGTGGGCTTTGCTGTAGCAGGCGTCTTCTTTCTGAACTAGGGCCGACGGGTTCGCGCTAGTCCACGCAAACTCACCCCTTTTCGGCAGAATCACCACCCGACCGGGTGCTGGGTTTGTCGAAAAAGGGTGGGTTTGTGGGGCGGGTCAGCCGTGGAGTGTCTTGTTCATCCGGCCGACTGCTTCCTCGTACTCGCTGACGAGGTCGGCGATGAGGTCGGCGACCGGGGTGATCGCGTTGCAACGTCCGACGATCTGGCCGGCAGGCATCGCGACGACGTCGGGATTGTCGGCCGCCGAGATCCGTGCGTGCGCCTCGGCGACCAGCAGGTTCTGCAGTGGCATCGGCAGCGGGTCGGGAGCGTTCTCGGCGTCCCAGGCATCGGTCCAGGCGGTCTTCAGCAGCCGCGCCGGCTTGCCGGAGTAGATACGACGACGCACCGTGTCCCGCGACGTCGCCTTGAGTAGCGCCTGCTGCACGGTCGACGGCTGGTCCGAGCCCTCGGGTACGCCGAGTTTGTACTCGGCGGCGGTCAGCCAGTACGTGCCCATCCACACGCCCTGCGCACCGAGCGCGATGGCGGCGGCGATCTGACGCCCACTTCCGACGCCGCCGGCGGCGAGCACAGGTGCGGTGTCGCCGACCGCGTCGACGAGTTCGGGCCACAGGATCATCGAGGTGACCTCGCCGGTGTGGCCGCCTCCCTCGTAGCCCTGGGCGATGACGATGTCGACGCCGGCCTCGACGTGGTGCAGCGCATGATCTTTCGCGCCGGCCAGCGCCGCGACCAGCACGCCGTTGTCGTGGGAGGTCTGGATGACATCCGCCGGCGGCGAACCGAGTGCATTCGCGATCAGCTTGATCTGCCCGTACTTACGACGGTGCTCCATCGCGACGTCGACGTGTGAACGCGCCACCGAATGCAGCCAGCCCAGGACGCCCGCGTTGACGCGGTCCTCACCGGGCAATGGCGGAACACCGAGATCATCGAGGGTGCGCTCGACGAACGCCCGATGCTCCGGCGGGATCATCGAATCCAGGTCGACCTTGGAACCCTCGGTGGGGATCTTGGCCGGCATCACGATGTCGACGCCGAACGGCTTGCCGTCGGTGTTCTCGTGCATCCACTCGAGGACCTCGTCGAGCTCCTCGGCCTCGTTGAAACGCACGCAGCCGAGCACGCCGAGTCCACCGGCTCGGCTGATCGCCGCCGCGACGTCCTGACTGGGGGTGAAACCGAAGATCGGGTATTCGATGCCGAACTTGTCGGCCAGTTCGGTACGCATCTGCTCTTCTCGTTTCCGGCGCTACAGCGCCTCGTCGGCGGGTCGTTCGGCGGTGACCGCCGCCCCCCAGCGATAGTCGGGTTTACCTGCGGGCGACCGCTTGATCTCGTCGACGAACCAGACGCTGCGCGGGCACTTGTAGCCCGCCAGTTCCTTGCGCACCACGTCGTTGAGGCTCTCCAGGGTGGGGCGTGCTCCGTCGCGGCCCGCGATCACCGCGGCGACCCGCTGACCCCAGCGGTCGTCGGCGACGCCCACCACGACGGTGTCGAAGACGTCGGGATGTGCCTTGAGCGCACCCTCGACCTCTTCGGGGAAGACCTTCTCGCCGCCGGTGTTGATCGACACCGAGCCGCGGCCGAGCATGGTGATGCTGCCGTCTGCCTCGAGTACCGCGTTGTCGCCGGGCAGCGAATAGCGCACGCCGTCGAAGACCTTGAACGTCTTCGCCGACTTCTCCGGATCGTTGTGATAGCGCAGCGGCACATGCCCGGACCGCGCCAACACCCCGACCTCGCCGCTGCCCGGCTCCACCGGCGTACCGTCCTCGCGGAGAACGTGGGTCTCGCTGTCGGCGTTCACGCGCGGGCCACCGGTGTGCGGCGTGCCCTTCGCGACGATGCCCAGACCGCCGAAGCCGGTTTCCGACGAGCCGATCGCATCGACAATCACCGCGTTCGGGAATCGTTCCAGGAACTGCTCTTTCACGCTCGGCGAGAAGAGGCAGGCCGACGAGGCGATGGAGAGGACGCTCGACAGGTCGTACTCCTTGCCCTGCCCCAGCGCCTCGACCATGGGGCGCCCCATGGCATCTCCGGTGATGAACACGACGTTGACCTTGTGCCGTTCGACGATCTCCCAGGCCGACGAGCCGCTGAATTCGGGGTACACCACCGCTTTTCCGCCGGCGAACAGCGACTGGAAGATGGCCCACTGGGAGCCGCCGTGGATGAACGGCGGGATCGGGTACCGCACGAGCTGGCCGCCCTCGGCACCGGTCTTCGCCAGGTGCCACTCGTCGGGCACGGGTTCGCTGGTGTACCAGTCGATTCCGCCACCGAGGACCCGCCACACATCCTCTTGGCGCCAGACGACGCCCTTGGGTTTCCCGGTCGTGCCGCCGGTGTAGAGCATGTACAGGTCGTCGTTCGAGCGGTCCTCGAAATCGCGTTCCGCCGACGATCCGGCGATCGCGTCCTCGAACCGGATCGCGTCGCCGTGACCCTCACAGCACAGGTCTTCCGACGAGCCGTCCTCGATGGCGATGCGGTACTCGATCGCGGGCGATTTCGGTAACGTGTTGCACACTCGTCCCGCGAAGCGGCGCTCATGGATCAGCACCTTCAGCCCGGAGTCGGTGAAGATGTGTTCGAGCTCGGCCTCGACGTAACGGTAGTTGACGTTCACCATGACCGCCCGGGCCTTGAAGATGGCGATCATCGACTCGACCGACTCGATGGTGTTTCTGCTGTACAGGCCCACCCGATCGCCGGGCTGCACACCCAGCTCGCGGAGCTTGTGGGCGAGGGCATTGGACCGCGCCTCGAGTTCGGCATAGGTCCGGGAGCGGTCGCCGGATTCCAGGGCGACGCGCTCGGGAACAAGGTCGACGGCATGCTCGATGAGGTCGGCGATCGTATAGGCCATGGCTCAAAATTAGAACGTGTTACCGTTCTGGGCAAGTGCGGAATATGACCGGGAGACAGCGATGACCACAGCCACCCCCACCGAGTCCGTCACCGACAGGGCTCCCGAGTGCCTCGTCGAGAAGCGCGGGCACATCCTCATCGTCACGATGAACCGTCCGGAGGCGCGTAACGCGCTGTCCACCGAGATGATGCGGATCATGACCGAGGCCTGGGACCAGGTCGACTCCGATCCCGACATCCGGGTCGCGATCCTCACCGGCGCGGGCGGCTACTTCTGCGCGGGCGCCGACCTGAAGAGCATGAACAAGAAGGCCCCCGGCGACACCGTCGACTCCGGCGCCTGGAACCCCGCCTCGTTGCCGGCCCTGCTGAAGGGGCGTCGTCTCACCAAACCGCTCATCGCCGCGGTCGAGGGCCCGGCCATCGCCGGCGGCACCGAGATCCTGCAGGGCACCGACATCCGCATCGCCGGTGAGAGCGCGAAGTTCGGTGTCTCCGAAGCACGTTGGGGCCTGTACCCGATGGGCGGCAGCGCCGTGCGACTCGTTCGCCAGATCCCGTACACCGTCGCCTGCGACATCCTGCTCACCGGCCGTCACGTCACCGCGCGCGAAGCCCTCGAGTACGGCCTCATCGGGCACGTCGTCGACGACGGCAAAGCCCTCGACAAGGCGCTCGAACTCGCCGAGAAGATCGCCGCCAACGGCCCGCTCGCCGTCCAGGGCATCCTCAAGACCATCCGCGACACCGAGGGCCTGCACGAACTCGATGCCTTCGAGCTCGACGCCGAGATCGGCGTCGCGGTCTTCAAGTCGAAGGACGCCAAGGTCGGCCCCCGCGCGTTCGCCGAGAAGCGCACCCCGGAGTTCACCGGCGAGTGAGGGCCACCCACCACCGGTGAGAATCCACACCGCGCTCTTCGGCCCGCAGCAGGCGGCCGAACGCACCCACGCACTGCGAGACGTCGGGCTCGACGGGGTCTTCACCTTCGACGGTCCGCACGACGTCTTCAGTCCGCTGTTCGGCGCGGCCGGCGTCGCCGACGTCGCGCTGATGACCAACGTCGCCATCGCGTTTCCGCGCAATCCGATCACGCTCGCCCACCAGGCCAACGATCTGCAACTACTCAGCGGCGGCCGGTTCACCCTCGGCCTGGGCACCCAGATCCGCCCGCAGATCGAGAAGCGGTTCGGGGTTCCGTTCGAGCGTCCGGTCGACCGGATGGTCGAGTTCGTCTCCGCTTTGCGCGCGATCTTCGACTGCTGGCAGAACGGCACCCGCCTGGACTTCGACGGCGAGTTCTACCGCCATCGACTCATGACGCCGATGTTCAACCCGGGACCCAACCCGCACGGGGTGCCGCCCATCTTCGTCGGCGCGTTGGGGCCGCGCCTCACCCGCGCGGTCGCCGAACATGCCGACGGCCTGCTGGTGATGCCGTTCACCACCGACAGATTCGTTCGCGAATCGATCCTGCCGCGCGTCGACGCCGGACTCGCCGCGTCCGGGCGCACCCGTGCGGACTTCTCGGTGGTCCCGGAGATCATCGTGGCCACCGGCCGCACCGAGGAGGAGTTCGACACCTCCGTCGACGCGGCCCGGCGCCTGCTCTCGTTCTACGGTTCGACACCCGCCTATCGACCGGTGCTCGAGATGCACGGTTACGGCGACCTCCAGACCGAGCTGAACCTGTTGTCCAAGCAGGGCCGCTGGGCCGAGATGGTCGGGCTCGTCGACGACGATCTGCTCGAACTCATCGCCGCCCACGGCAGCCCCCGGGATGTCGCCGCGACGATCCGGGCACGGTCGCACGACATCGCCACGGATGTGGCCATCTACCAACCGTTTCCGCTCGCCGACGAGACGCTCGCGGAGATCATGGACAGCCTCTGACCCCGAGTCGCTACACCAGCGCCGCCAGCTGCCGGATCGTGTCGGTGTCGCGTGCGGTGACCATCAGCATGGTGACGCCCGCGGCCTCCCACTCCTTGATCTGCGCGCGGACCTCGTCGGCGGTACCCACGAGCATCGTCTCGCGGACCATCTCGTCGGGCACAGCGGCCATCGCCTCGGCCTTCTTGCCGCTCAGGAACAGGCCGACGATCTCGTCGACCGCGTCGCCGTATCCCATCCGCTTGTAGAGCTCGGCGTGAAAGTTCTTCTCCTTGGCGCCCATCCCGCCGACGTACAGCGCGGTCGACGGCCGGTACCGTTCGATCGCCGACGCCACGTCGTCGGTGATGACGACCTGCACGGTGGCGGCGACCTCGAAGTCCTCACGACTTCGACGAGCACCCGGCCGGGCGAATCCCTCGTCGAGCCAGGAGTTGTACTGGTCGGCGAGTCCGAGGCTGAAGAAGATGGCGAGCCAGCCGTCGGCGATCTCGGCGGTCTGCGCGACGTTCTTCGGCCCCTCGGCACCCAGCCAGATCGGGAGGTCGGCGCGCAGCGGATGCGTGATCGGCTTGAGCGGTTTGCCGAGTCCGGTGGCGCCGGGTCCATCGGCCGGATACGGCAGCGGATAGTGCGGCCCGTCGTTCGTGACCTTGTCGGCGCGGGCGAGTACGTCACGCACCACCTGAACGTATTCGCGGGTGCGCGCCAACGGTTTTGCGAACGGTTCGCCGTACCACCCCTCCACCACCTGCGGACCGGAGACACCGAGTCCGACGATGTGCCGGCCGCTCGACAGGTGATCGAGGGTGAGCGCGTGCATCGCCAGCGACGTCGGCGGCCGCGCCGACAACTGGGCCACCGCGGTACCCAATCGGATGCGCGAGGTCGCCGCACCCCACCACGCGAGCGGCGTATACGCGTCGGACCCCCAGGACTCCGCGGTGAACACCGCGTCGAACCCGCATTCCTCGGCCACCGCGATCAACTCCGGCGCGTTCGGGATCGGATCGGCACCCCAATATCCGAGTTGCAGACCGAGCTTCATCGCACTCCCCTCTCGCCGGGCCACGGAGATTCCCACGGCCTGACATGCGTCTTGTTTCCAATACTAGAACGTGTTCTACTCGAGATGTGAGCATGAGCGTAACGTCTCCGGCCGCCGGCAGTCCCACTGCCGAGGTGCCCGAGCCGAAGTCCCCGATCCTGACCGCTCCCCTGATCAACTCCTTCGACTACACACGGTCGCTGGGTCCGGTGCTGAGCCAGTTCGCGCTCGCACTGCGCGACGGCCGCATCGTCGGGTCGAAGGGCAGCGACGGCAAGGTCTCCGTGCCGCCCGTCGAGTTCGATCCCGTCACCGGCAAGCAGTCGACGGAGATCGTGGAGGTCTCGAGCGTCGGCACCGTCACCAGCTGGACATGGCACGACGATCCCGTCCCCGGACAGCCGCTCGACAAGCCCTTCGCGTGGGCCCTGATCAAACTCGACGGCGCGGACACCGCACTGCTGCACGCGGTTTCGGTGGACTCCGCGTCGGACATCTCGACCGGCCAGCGGGTGCACGCGGTCTTCTCCGCCGCCCGGATCGGCCGGATCGACGACATCGCGTACTTCGCACCCGGCGAGAGCCCCCAGGCCGCGCCGGAGAACACCGCCGACGCCCCCAAAGGCGCCGAGGACGGGCTCGTCGTCATCCCTACACCCGTCACGACCGAGATCACGCACTCCGCCAACGAGGAGGAGTCCGTCTACCTCGAGGGCCTCAAGGCGGGCAAGCTGATCGGAACCCGGATCGGTTCGGGAGTCGATGCCGGCCGCGTCTACTTCCCGCCCCGCGGGGTGAGTCCCGCCGACGGGTCACGGGCCGTCGAGCGCGTCGAACTCGCGCACACCGGCATCGTGACGACGTTCTGCATCGTCAACGTGCCGTTCCAGGGACAGCGGATCAAGCCGCCCTACGTCGCCGCATATGTGTTGCTCGACGGTGCGGACATCCCCTTCCTGCACCTGATCCTCGACTGCGAGGCCGCCGATGTCCGAATGGGCATGCGCGTCAAGGCCGTCTGGCTGCCCGAGGACGAGTGGGAACACTCGATCGGCAACATCAGCCACTTCGCACCCACCGGCGAACCCGATGCCGAGTACGAGACCTACCGAGCCCACCTGTGACGAAGGACCACCTCTGATGACACTGCCACCGATCGCGATCATCGGGTTCGCCCACAGCCCCAACGTCGTCGGCACCCACGGCACCACCAATGGCGTCGAGATGCTCATCCCGTGCTTCGACAAGCTCTACGCCGAACTCGGCATCGCCCGCACCGACATCGAGTTCTGGTGCAGCGGATCGTCGGATTATCTTGCCGGACGGGCCTTCTCGTTCATCTCGGCGATCGACTCGATCGGCGCGATGCCGCCGATCAACGAGTCCCACGTCGAGATGGACGGCGCCTGGGCGCTCTATGAGGCCTGGGTGAAGATCGCCACCGGCGAGGTCGACCTGGCGCTCGCCTACGGCTTCGGCAAGGCCTCCGCAGGCAACACCGACCAGACCCTCGCACTGCAGACCGACCCGTACACGGTCGCACCGCTGCGTCCCGACGCCCGGTCGCTCGCCGCTCTCCAGGCGCGGGCCGGCATCGACGCCGGGACCTGGACCGAGGCCGACATGGCCGCCATCGGCGCCCGTACGTCCGGCGGTTCCGTCGACGACCTGCTGGCGAGCGACTACGTCGCGAATCCCCTGCGCCGCCACGACATCGCGCCCTACACCGACGCCGCAGCGGCGGTCGTCATCGCCAGCGAACGCAAAGCCCGTGAACTGGTGGCCAATCCGGCGTTCGTCACCGGCTGGGACCATCGGATCGACACCCCGAACTTCGGGGCACGGGACCTCACCGTCTCGCCGTCGACCAAGCTCGCCGGCGACACCGCGTTCGGCGACGGCAGCCGCGCGGTGGACGTCGCCGAGATCCACGCGGCGTACTCGCACCAGGAGATCATCGTCCGCAACGCTCTGGGTCTCCCGGATTCGGTGCGGATCAATCCCTCGGGCGGCGCGCTGGCCGGCAACTCGCTGTTCTCCGCGGGGCTGCAGCGTATCGGCTATGCGGCACACGAGATCCTCGCCGGCAACGCCGGAAGCGCCGTCGCCCATGCGTCGAGCGGTCCGCTGCTGCAGCAGAACATGGTGGTCACCCTGAGCGACCAGAAAAACTCCGGAGGCGGGAACTGATGGGACACAAGAACCGTGCGGCCGTCCTCGGTACAGGCCAGACCCGCTATGTCGCAAAACGATCCGATGTCACGATGGCCGGCATGGTCCGCGAGGCCATCGACGCCGCGCTGATCGACTCCAAGGTCTCCCTCGACGACATCGACGCGATCGTCATCGGCAAGGCCCCCGACCTCTTCGAGGGCTCGATGATGCCCGAACTGGCGATGGCCGAGGCCATCGGCGCGGTCGGCAAGCGCCTGATCCGCGTGCACACCGCCGGCTCGGTCGGCGGCTCGACGGCGAACGTCGCCGCATCCCTGGTCTTCGCCGGGGTCCACAAGCGCGTCCTCGCCGTCGCCTGGGAGAAGCAGTCCGAGTCCAACGCCATGTGGGCACTGTCGATCCCGGTGCCGTTCACCAAACCGGTCGGCGCCGGTGCGGGCGGCTTCTTCGCACCGCACGTGCGCGCGTACATCCGCCAGTCGGGTGCCCCCGAGCACATCGGCGCCATGGTCGCGGCCAAGGACCGCCGCAACGGTGCACTCAATCCCCTTGCACACCTTCATCAGCCGGATCAGAGCGTCGAGAAGGTCATGAGCTCGCAGATGCTCTGGGACCCCATCCGCTACGACGAGACGTGCCCGTCGTCGGACGGCGCATGTGCCGTGGTCATCGGCGATGAGCAGGTCGCCGATGACCAGGTCGCCGCCGGCCACCCGGTCGCCTGGATTCACGCCACCGCGATGCGCACCGAGCCGCTGTCGTATGCACATCGCAACGTGGTCAGCCCGCAGGCCGGCCGGGATGCCGCTGCCGCCCTGTGGAAGTCGGGCGGGATCAGCAATCCGCTCGAGGAGATCGACGTCGCCGAGATCTATGTGCCGTTCTCCTGGTTCGAACCGATGTGGCTGGAGAACCTCGGGTTCGCCGCCGAGGGCGAGGGCTGGAAGCTGACCGAGTCCGGCGACACCGAGATCGGTGGCCGCATCCCGCTCAACGCCTCGGGCGGCGTGCTGTCGTCGAATCCGATCGGCGCGTCGGGCATGATCCGCTTCGCCGAAGCCGCGATCCAGGTCATGGGCAAGGCCGGCGACCACCAGGTCGACGGCGCCCGCAAGGCACTGGGTCACGCCTACGGCGGTGGCTCACAGTACTTCTCGATGTGGCTCGTCGGAGCCGACAAACCGCTCCACTGACCGGTTTTCGTAGCATTCATGCGCGCCATGAGCGCATGAATGCTACGAAACGCGTTCGGGCAGAGCGCAGGCCGCGCCGTCGGACATCCCGGTCGGACGGACACCCAGAGACTGGTTGAGGCGTGCCCGCTGGTTCTCCCAGGCGACGGTCATCGCGAGTTCGACGATCTGCGTGTCGGTCAGATGCTCGGAGAGTCGTCGACGCAGGTCGGCGAGGTCATCACCCACCGCCGGGGTCCGGGTCATCGCTTCGGCGAACGCGATGACGAGTTTCTCGACCTCGCTGTATGCCGCCGAGTCCTGATACCGCGGCAGGTCGCGGATCTGCTGTTCGGTGACGCCGGAGCTCGTCGCCAGTGCCGAACCGATGTCGAGGCAGAACTCGCAACTCACCAGGCCCGCCGTCTTGAGTTCGGCGAGGTCTTTGAGCTTCGGGTCCACCTTGTTCGACAGCAGCATCGCGGTCTCCACCCCGACCGTCGCCCCGGCGAGCAGCGGACGTCGTCCGATCTGCCGGATGAGGTCGGTGCGATGACGTTTCGCCTGTCCGAACGCACGGACGAAGTGTCGGATTCGATGTAGTGCTCCCATACCCGTCCTTCCCGTTGACGCGGGCGGCTGTAACGCCATGCGATCAAGTATGTGACGAGCAGCACAATGGCCGCCAGTCCGACCGACCCGTGCGCGACGGCTCCCCACGCGAAGACCCCGAGCTCGTGCACGCCCCGGCCGCCCATGACCAGTCCGAGCGGGACCCCGACGATGACCGCGACCGGCAACCACCTGCGTCGCGTCGACGCCACGGCGATCGCGGCCCCGATCGCCATGAACGCCAGCCCGCCGTCGATCATCGCGTGCTGGTTGTACGGCTCACCGAGCGAGGTCGAGATCCATTCGCCGGCAACCATGTTGACCACGCCGTGGACGACGAGGACGAGTCCGAGCACCGCCGCCGCGACCTGCGCGATCGACCACCTCCACCGACCGGCCGCACGCGGCCCCGACTCTGCGACCCGCCGTTCGACGGCGGCATAGGTCGACACGGACGGCTCCCGCCGGAACGCGTTGGCCATCACCACCAGGTCGGGGTCCACCGATCCCGGTCGGTCGGAACCGGCCAGAACTGCGGCGATGTCGTCGTCGAGACGTTCGGCGGCCGCGATCTCCGCGGGATCGAAGGGCGGCTCGGCGTCGTACGGATCGTGCCTCGTCACTGCGGCATCACCTCCCTGAGCTTCGCCACGCCCCGGTAGACGAGCATCCGGGCAGCGGTTGCCGAGATACCCATGGCCGACCCGATCTCCTCGGAGGTCAGTTCGGTGGCGAATCGCAGCGTGACCGCCTCGCGTTCGCGTGCGGTGAGCACCCACAGCCGGCTGCGGACATCGTCGACGTCCGCAGCCCGCAGCATCGCCGTCTCCGGATCAT
This sequence comes from Gordonia westfalica, assembly GCF_900105725.1. NCBI lineage: Bacteria > Bacillati > Actinomycetota > Actinomycetes > Mycobacteriales > Gordoniaceae > Gordonia > Gordonia westfalica. The sequence goes on along the minus strand of NZ_FNLM01000036.1, from coordinate 571,166 downwards.
CCGCCACCTGCCCGGGACCGTCGGCGCCGACGTTCACCTCCGCGACCGGTACCTCCCGCACATTGCGCGCCCACCAGTCCGCGACGACGTGCCGGGCGATCCCGATCAGCCACGAACCCACGGAGCCGCGGCGGTCGTCGAAGCCGTTCCAGGACCGGATCGCCTTGGCGAACACCTCCGCGGTCACGTCGTCGGCGTCCGCGTTTCCGGGCACGCGTGTTCGCACGTAGCGCCACACCCCCGCAACGTGTTCGCGGTACACCGCGTCGAACTGACCGATCGCGCCGGACTCCGAGTCCTCACACCTTTCGTGTCGCCGTCCCCTGACACATCTTCCGGTATGACGCGCCGGCCGTAACGTCCGATCCGGAGAAAACACCGCGGGCGGGACAGATGGAGTTCATCTGTCCCGCCCGCGGCGGTTCGTATGCGTCGGTCAGGCCTTGCGCACCGAGTTGATCGTCTTCTCGACCTCCCAGTAGGCCCGCAGTGCCGAGAGCCGGCCCTCACGGTCGGCCTGATAGGTGAACACCCCGCGCGCCTCGGAGACGTGACCTGCGATGTGGGTGACGATGCTGCCGATGTAGGCGACCTCGTTCCCGCAGATGATCTCCTCGTCGAAGCGGAACTCGATGCTCTCCGTGGCCCCTATCGACTTGTCCCAGAACTCCGAGATGCGGTCGTATCCGCGGAATCCGACACCCTCCGGGTCGAACATCGAGGGACCGACCGGGTCCTGGACGATGGCATCCGGCGCGAAGTTGTCGATCCACGCCTGCTTGTCGCGGGACTCCACGAACTCCCGGGAACGACGACCCGCCACGACCGCGGGATGGTTCTCGCGATCGATGTCCAGATAGGCCGGCTTCGGGTCGGTAGCGGTCACTTCGTTCCGTAGTCGACGCGGAGTTCCTTGACGCCGTTGATCCACCCGTGGCGGAGACGACGCGGCGCGGCGACCTTGGTGATGTCCGGGACGAGATCGGCCAGCGCGTTGAACATCAGGTTGATCTCCATGCGCGCCAGGTTGGCGCCGACGCAGAAGTGCGCGCCGTTGCCGCCGAAGCCGACGTGCGGGTTCGGGTCCCGGAGGATGTTGAACGAGAACGGATCGTCGAACACGTCCTCGTCGTAGTTGGCCGAGCCGTAGAACATGCCGACGCGCTCGCCCATCTTGATGTCGATGCCGCCGACCTGGGTGTCACGCTTGGCCGTCCGCTGGAAGCAGTTGACCGGGGTCGCCCAGCGGACGATCTCGTCGACCGCGGTCGCCGGGCGTTCCTTCTTGAACAGTTCCCACTGGTCGGGGTTGTCCAAGAAGGCGTTCATGCCGTGGCTGATGGCATTTCGCGTGGTCTCGTTGCCGGCGACGGTCAGCAGGATGAAGAAGAAACCGAACTCGGTCTCGTCGAGCGACTGCCCGTCGATGTCGGCGTTCACGAGCTTGGTGACGATGTCCTCGCCCGGGTTGCGGCGCTTCTCCTCGGCCATCGTGTAGCCGTAGCCCAGGATCTCGGCGTTCGCCTGCTGAGGATCGGTGGTGTAATCCGGGTCGTCGGCGTTCATCATCGAGTTCGACCAGTCGAACAGCTTCTCGCGATCCTGCTCCGGGACACCCAGGAGGTCGGCGATGGCCAGCAGCGGCAGGTCCACGGCGACGTCCTTGACGAAGTCGCCGGTGCCCTTCTCCAAAGCGCGCGTGACGATCTCCCGAGCGGCGTCGTCGAGCTTCTCCTCCAGGGAGTGCACCGCACGAGGCGTGAACAGCTTGGAGACCAGCTTGCGCAGACGGGTGTGCTCCGGCGGATCGTGGTTGATCAGCAGAGCCTTGGTGATCTCGATCTGCTCGGCGGTCATCTCGTCGTCGAAACGCATGATCACGCCATTGGCGTTGGTCTCCCAATCATCGTTGTTCTTGGAGATCTCGCGGACGTGGGCGTGCTTGGAGATCACCCAGTAGCCGCCGTCGTGGAAACCACCGCCCTTGCCGGGCGCCTGGGCATTCCACCAGACCGGCGCGGTCTTGCGGAGCTGGGCGAACTCGTCCACCGGAATTCCCTGCTCGAGCAGATCCGGGTTGGTGAAGTCCCAACCCTCCTGCTCCATGAACGAACACTTTCCGACGACGCCGGAAGGGCTCGTGTGCGCAGAATCCGCCGTGGCCGGCTCGCTGCCGATCGGGGCACTCTGGGCCTGGGTCACGTCACACCACCTCGCTGGAGATTTAGAACCTGTTTCAATCTCATTAGACCACATTGTGACACACGCGACAGCCCCCGATGAGAACTTGTTCTAGTTTCCGATCCAGACATGCGCCCCACCTGCAGAGTTCGACCTCCGAGGACGTAACATCCAGTACGCCCCAGAGGGTGTCGGAAGTCCGGCGGGACACACCTGGAAGCGACCGCCACCAGCCTCCGAACACTCGCCATGGACGCAAACATAGAACATGTTCTAGCTTGAATGCACGGCCTCGACACCTCCGTCGAAGTGCCGTCGACCCGCAGACGACGGACGAGTTCCGCCGGGTGAACGAAGGAGTGGAGATGGGCGTTCCGGTCATCGTGGAAGCAGCACGCACGCCGATCGGCAAGCGCGCCGGGTGGTTGTCGGGCCTCCATGCAGAGGAGTTGCTGGGCATCACGCAGCGCGGTCTCATCGAGAAGGCCGGGATCGATCCGGCACTCGTCGAGCAGGTCATCGGCGGCTGCGTCACGCAGGCCGGCTCGCAGGCGGGCAACGTGACCCGCAAGGCCTGGCTGTCGGCCGGGCTCCCGGAACACACCGGCGCCACGACGATCGACGCCCAGTGCGGTTCGGCCCAGCAGGCCAACCACCTCATCGCCGGCCTCATCGCCTCGGATGCCATCGAGGTCGGCATCGCCTGCGGCGTGGAGACGATGACCGCTGTGCCTCTCGGCGCCAACGTCGGCACCAATGCCGGTCCGTACCACGCGGACTCGTGGAACGTGGACCTGCCGAATCAGTTCGAGGCTGCCGAGCGGATCGCGAAGCGCCGCGGGATCACCCGCGCCGACGTCGACGCGCTCGGCGAACGCAGTCAGCGCCTCGCCCGCCAGGCCTGGGACGAGTGGCGTTTCGACCGTGAACTCCTCACCTTCAAGGCGCCCGAGCGAACCAAGGAGGGCGAACTGACCGGCAACATCATCGACGTCAACCGCGACCAGGGACTGCGCGAGACCACCCTCGAATCACTCGGCGCACTCAAGCCCGTCATCGAGGGCGGCATCCACACCGCCGGCACGTCGTCGCAGATCTCCGACGGCGCCGCAGCCGTCCTGATCATGGACGAGGCCAAGGCCCGTGCCCTCGGCCTGACGCCGCGCGCCCGCATCAAGGCACAGGCGCTCGTCGGGTCGGAGCCGCACTTCCACCTCGACGGCCCCGTCCAGGCGACCGAGCGGGTCCTGGCGAAGTCGGGAATGTCGTTGTCGGACATCGACATCGTCGAGATCAACGAGGCCTTTGCGTCCGTGGTGCTCAGCTGGGCCCAGGTCCACCAGGCCGACATGGATCGCGTCAACGTCAACGGCGGCGCCATCGCGCTCGGACATCCCGTGGGCAGCACCGGTTCTCGCCTGATCACCACCGCACTGCACGAGCTCGAGCGCCGCGACGGTCAGACCGCGCTCGTCACGATGTGTGCAGGCGGCGCGATGGCCACCGGCACCATCCTCGAGCGGATCTGAGCAGAGGGATGCCCCTCCTCGATCCGGACAAGAAGCCGGCACAGCTCGATTCGCCCGTCGTCAGCACGATCATCAAGGTCGGGTCGCGGCTGAACACCCGGCTGTACAAGGCGACCGGTGGTCGGCTCGGCGGCACGTGGCGCGTCGGCGCGGGACTCAAGAAGCCCGCGCCGGTGTGCCTGCTGACCACCATCGGCCGCAAGTCGGGCGAGCCCCGAACGGTACCCCTGGTCTACCTCCGACGCGGTGACCGGTTCGTCGTCGTCGCCTCCCAGGGCGGTTCGGCGAAACACCCTGCGTGGTACCTCAATCTGCGCGACAACCCGAGCGTCACCATTCAACTCGGCAAGGAGAGGTTCGACCACGTGGCGCGCACCGCCACCGACGCCGAGCGGACGGAGCTGTGGCCGGAACTGGTCAAGGTCTACGCGGACTTCGACACCTACGTCGCCTGGACGGACCGCACGATCCCGGTCGTCATCTGCGAGCCGGCGGCCTGAAGGCACCAAGAGCGAGGAGCGTCAGCGACGCCACCCTCGATCCCTGAGGTGCGAGGAGCGTCAGCGACGAGCCTCGAAGGGCTGGTGAGCCGACCTCGCCAGCCCTTCGAGGCAGTGAGAATGGGCGTGGGTGGTCGACCGGGTCTGGGTCTGACTTACTTCGAGGCTGACGGTTGCTGTCATGAGCGAGATGTGTCGATCCGGAACCTGCGGTCGGCTACCCGCGCCATGAGACCTGAGGGCCGGGGCGGGTGTGACTTGATTAGGACCCTGTCTGGCTGGTGGGCCGTGACTCTTCACTGTCCTGTCCACCCGCCCCGGTGAGGTCATCCAACACACGAGTGTGAAGGAGACACCACCACGATGACCCCGACCATGATCGATACGCAAGTGGTGGTCCTGGGCGTGGATACCCATCAACGCACCCACCCCGCCGCCATTGTCGCCGCCGACGGCCGCCCACTGGCCGATCGGGAGTTCCCGACCACCACTGCCGGCTACACCGAGATGTGGCAGTGGGCCTGTGGTTTCGGCCGGATCGAGCACGCCGCGGTGGAGTCCAGCGCCTCCTACGGGGCCGGATTGACCCGCATGCTCACCGACCATGGGGTGACGGTCATCGAGGTCAACACCCCGGACCTACCGCGCCGTTACGCCCACGGCAAGACCGATCAACTCGACGCTTATGCCGCGGCGATGGCGGTCATCACCGGGCGTGCCACCGCGGTCGCCAAAGACACCCGCGGCGCTGTCGAATCGATCCGAATGCTCGCCCTGGCACGGACTTCGGCGGTGGAAGAGGCCACCCGGATCGGTAACCAGATCCGCGACCTGTGCACCACCGCACCAGTGGAGTTCGCCGACCAGGCCCGCCAGGCACGCACCATCGCTGCGCGGGCGGCGTTCATCGCGGGTCTACCCGTACCAGCGGACACCGCTGAGCTGTCCGGGCCGGCCGCGGCGTTCGTGCGTGCCGCACGGTCACTGCTCGAGCGTCACCGACTCGCCCGACGCGAGGTCGGTTCGTTGACCCGCGAACTCGAGCGGCTGCTGGCCACGGTGGTGCCGACCCTGTTGTCCCGACCGCAGATCGGACCGGTCACCGCCGCACGACTGGTGATCACCGCTGGTGACAATGTGGAGCGGATGCGCACCGAGGCGACGTTTGCCAAACTCGTCGGCGCCGCACCGCTACCGGCATCCTCGGGCAAGACCAGCCGTCACCGACTCAACCGGGGCGGGGACAGGCAAGCCAACAGTGCTCTGCACATGATCGCGGTCGGCCGGATGAAATCCCACGCACCCACCCGCGCCTACGTCGAGCGGCGTTCCGCGGAACACAAAACGAAGAAAGACATCATCCGCTGCCTCAAGCGCTACATCGCCCGCGAAGTGTTCCGCGACCTCACCACCGACCTCGGAACCCTTGACAAGCTATGGGACCGTCTCGCTTCGCTCGCACCTCAGGGAGGAGAGTGGTGACGCCCGCCCGCACCTCAGGGAGCAGCGACATCACCGCGCGCCAGTTCACGCACCGCGGCACCGGTCCAGGCGTCGAGGAAGGCCCGGAGTTCGGCGCCGGTCCGGTGCGACATCACATCGAGGACCATCGATTGCAGTGTGCGCAGCACGATTTCGGCGATGAGGTCGAGCGCGGAATCGTCATAGCCGCGAGACGCCCAGTCGACCTCGAGCCGCTCGACCATCGTGCGCGCGAATCGTCGTGCGTCGTCGGAGGTGAACCCGCCGACGACCGGCACGCTCAGCTTGTCGGCCCGCAGGAGTAGGCCGACGTAGTCGTCCTCGGCGAGCTCCTCGAGCACTGCCGCGATGCCCTCCACGAGGGCGGCGTCGGGTTCGGTTATGCCGGTCAGTCGTGTCATCACCCGTTCGAGCAGCCCTTCGACGGCGTCGAGTGCGGTCGCCGACAGCAACTCCTCGGTGCCGGAGAAATAGCGATAGACGGTCTGCCGGGTGACCCCGAGTTCGCGTGCCACGTCGGCGATGCTGGTGGCCGTGCCGCGGCGGTCGATGGTCGCGCGGGTCGCCGCCAGGATTCGAGCCACCGCCTCGGCGTCGTTGACGGGGACCCGACCACTCCAACCATGTGTGCGCATCAGCTCATGAGCCTACCCTTCGCGGCTCGCTGCGCTCGCTCCTCAGGGAGCCAGACCAGCCCGTTCACCGGCGGATCGTCCAGACCATACGCGCGGGCACTTCATGTATGGTGTGGTGACGCAGCACACAGCGCGTACGCGCATGCTCGTCCACCCGGAGGTTCGAGATGACGACACCGATGAAGACCGGCCCGTTCCACGACGGCTTCGACTTCACCGATCCCGATCTGCTCCAGCAGCACGGCATGCCGGTGCAGGAGTTCGCCGAGCTCCGACGCACCGCGCCGGTCTGGTGGAATGCGCAACCGGAAGGTACGTCCGGCTTCACCGACGGCGGATTCTGGGTGATCTCGAAGCACGCGCATGTCCGGGAGATCTCTAAGAACCACCAGTTGTGGTCCACCAACGCCAAGGGCGCGATCCTGCGCCTCCCCGACTACGTGACACCGGATCAGATCGAACTGACCAAGGCGCTGCTCATCAACCACGATCCGCCTGAGCACACCCGACTGCGAAAGATCGTGTCGCGCATGTTCACTCCGCGGTCCGTCGCGTTGCTCGAAGAACAACTGGCGGCCTCGGCCCACGAGATCGTCGAAGCCGCGGCCGCCAAGGGCAGCGGCAACTTCGTCGACGACATCGCGGTACACCTACCCCTACAGTCGATCCTGGACCTCATCGGCGTCCCGCAGGCCGACCGTGAACGCCTCCACGTGCTCGTCGACGCGATGATCAACAACGACGACCCCGACGAGACCATCGACCCGGCAACCGCGAATGCCGAGGTACTCGGCTACGCCTACGCGATGGCGGAGGAACGCCGCAAGAACCCGACCGACGACCTCATCACCACACTCATCGAGGCCGACGTCGACGGCGAGGGGATGAGCGAGATCGAGTTCGGGTTCTTCGTCGTCCTGCTCATCACGGCGGGTAACGAGACCACCCGCAACGCGACGTCGCATGGGATGAACGCCTTCCTGGACCACCCGGAGATGTGGGATCTCTACAAGTCCGAACGCCCCGCGACGGCGATCGAGGAGATACTGCGGTGGTCGACGCCGGTCCACGGCTTCCAGCGGACCGCCCTGGCCGACACCAGACTCGGCGACGTCGACATCGCAGCCGGCCAGCGCGTCGGGCTGTTCTACAGCTCCGCGAACTACGACGAAGAGGTCTTCGACGACCCGTTCACCTTCGACATCACGCGAGATCCCAACCCGCATCTCTCCTTCGGCGGCAACGGCGCCCACTTCTGCATCGGCGCCAACCTCGCCCGGCTCGAACTCAACCTGATCTTCAACGCGATCGCCGACACCCTGCCCGACATCGCGCGGGCCGGCGAACTGCGTCGCGTGCGGTCGGGTTGGTTGAACGGGGTCAAACAGCTCGACGTCACCTATCGAAGCTGAGTTCGCCGGACCGGTTCACCGGGTCGCGGCCGGAATCCATGCGGCGGAGTTCCGACCGGACCAGTTCGCGAGCGTCTCGGTCGGCCCGGCGCCGGCCCGCGGCTCGACGACGACGCCGAAGGGAACGTTCGGGTCCTCGCGGATCTCGGCCGGGATGAACTGGCGGGCGATCGCCAGAGTCGCGGTGGCGGCCTCGGGATCGGCCTCCGACGGTTGCCCGGTCGCGACGGCGAGATCCCAACCGTGCACGAGACTTTCGTTGACGTAGCCCCACAACGCACCGGCGCCGGGAACCTCACCCCACGGGACCTGCACCGGCGCGGTGAGCGTGGCGTCATCGGACCAGAGGTCGAGCGCACGAGCCACGACCGCCGCATACTCGTTCGCGTCGAAACGGTCGGCGATGAACGGCATCGACCGCACGTCGACGCCCTCGGGCAATGCGGCCGCGCGCTGCGCGGTCGCCAGCAGATGAGCTCCGAGCGTGCGTACGTCGAAGTCATCGCACGGCGTCGGCACGGCGAACTGCTCGGCTGTCACCGCGGAGAGCAGTTCGGTGACCCAGCCGGTGGCGGCCGCGAAGGCCGGGCGGGGATCCGGCGGGGTGGTCTGCGCGTTCATGGGTCTTTCCTCTCCTCGGTGGCTGACGAGTCCAGTCAAACCGTGAAACCTGACATCTTCTGTCATGTTTGTGCGAGATGATTCCGGGCATGCGCGCCGAACGTCTCATCGCGGTCCTGATGCTGCTCAAGAAACACGATCGGGTGACCGCGTCGATGATCGCCGGCGAACTCGGGGTGTCGGAGCGAACCGTGCTGCGCGACATCGAGGCACTGTCGCTGTCCGGGGTGCCCGTGTATGCCGAGCGCGGCCGGCACGGCGGGTTCTCACTCGTCCCCGGCTATCGCACGGATCTCACCGGCCTGACGGTCGAGGAGGCGACCTCGCTGCTCGCCGGAACCGGACGGCTCGACTCGCCCGCCTTCGCCAGCGCGATGCGCAAGGTCACCGCAGCACTGCCCGAGGCGTACCGAGGTACAGCGGTGCGGGCCGCTCAGCGGGTTCTGGTCCGCCCCGAGGGATTCGTGCGGCCGCCGGAGGCACTCGATGCTCTCGACCCGGTGCAGTTCGCGGTCTTCGCGGGCAGGCGTATCCGCACTCGCTATCGCCCGCGTGGAGCGGACGAGGCACGGGAGCGGATTCTCGATCCGATCGGGCTCATCATCGCGGGTGACACCTGGTACCTCGTCGCACACGGTGCGGGTGACCGGACCGAGGAACGGATGTACCGGTTGTCCCGGATGAGCGAGGTGGAGGTCCTGGACGAACCTGCGGTGCGCGACGCGGACGTGGATCTGGAAGAGATCTGGGAGCGGCGTCGTACGGCGTTTCGTTCCTCGTTCGATCCGGTCGACGTCGTCGTCGAATGCGCCCCCGATGATGTCGATCGGGTCCGCGCGATCGCGGCATCCTCGAAAGCGTTGGGTGACGACGGAGTTCGTCGACGCGTCGAACTCCGATTCGCCGACGGTCGGCATGCCGTCGGTGCGCTGTGGGCGGCGATGTTCGACCTCGACATCGCAGTCCTCGAACCGCAGTGGGTCCGGGAGTCGTTGGCCGACCGGGCGCGAGCGGTGCTCGCCCGCAGCTGAAATCCGCCCCTGGAAACCGCCCTCCACAGGCGACTCGACGACACTGTTTCGACGTTCCGGCTGTTCAGCGCGGTTTCGAGGGGCGGTTTCGAGGGGCGGTTTCGAGGGGCTGTTTCCAGGGGCGGGAAGCCTAGCCGACCCCGCGCTCGGCGTCGGCCCAGTACTGCGCCCGCAGAGCCTTCTTGTCCGGCTTGCCCAGCGCGGTCAGCGGCAGTGCATCGGCGAAGATCACCTGCTTCGGCGACTGCACGGCACCCTTGCGGTCCTTGACGGTCTGCTGGATCTCCGCGGTGATGCGCTCTTTCGCCGCGTCGTCGGCGTCCGCGTCGGCACGCAGTACGACGATCGCGGTCACCGCCTCGCCCCACTTCTCGTCGGGCACACCGATGACCCCGACCTGGCCGACCGCGGGATGCTCGGCCACCACGTCCTCGACCTCCCGCGGGAACACGTTGAAACCGCCCGTGACGATCATGTCCTTCGTGCGGTCGACGATGAACCAGAAACCGTCCTCGTCTTCACGGGCGACGTCACCGGTCCGCAGCCATCCGTCGCGGAAGGTCTCGGCGGTCTGTTCCGGGAGTCCGAGGTAGCCACCGGCGAGAAGCGGTCCGGCGACGCAGATCTCGCCCGGCTCGCCCTGCGGGACGGGCTGGTCGTCGGCGCCGAGGAGCGCGGTGCGCAAGAAGGCCGACGGCCGGCCACAACTGCTCAGGCGTCGCTGGTCCTCACCCGGACCCGGATGGTCGTCCTTGGCGAGGTAGCTGATGACCATCGGCGCCTCGGACTGGCCGTAGTACTGGGCGAAGATCGGTCCGAACCGTTCGATCGCCTCCGCGAGCCGCACCGGATTGATCGGCGACGCACCGTAATACACGGTCTCGAGCGACGACAGGTCTCGCGTCCGGGAATCCGGGTGGTCCATCAGCGCATACAACATCGACGGCACCAGCATGGTCGCGGTGATCTTCTGTTCCTCGATGGTCTTGAGAACCTCCGCGGGATCGAACTTCGACAGCACCACCATCGACCCGCCCTTCATGAGGGTGGGGATGAAGAAGGCAGCACCCGCATGCGACAGCGGTGTGCAGAGCAGGAACCGAGGATGCTCCGGCCACTCCCACTCGGCGAGCTGGATCTGGGTCATCGTCGCCATCGCACGGGCGGTTCCGATGACGCCCTTGGGTTTTCCGGTGGTACCGCCGGTATAGGTGATCGATACGACGTGGTCAGGTGACAGATGAGCCGACACAAGGGGTTTCGGCTCGAAAGTGTCGGCTTCGGCGATGACGTCGCGAGCCTGCGCCGACAGCTGCTCGGGCACCGGCCCGAGGGTGAGCACCTGCTTGAGGCCGGGGACTCGTTCCAGGAGCGCCGCGGCACGTTCGACGAACATCGGCACCGGGTCGATGATGAGGGTCGAGACGCCGGCGTCGGCCAGCACGTAGGCGTGATCGTCGAGCGAACCGAGCGGGTGCAGCGCGGTGCGCCGCCATCCCTGGGTCTGGCCGGCACCGATCACGAACAACACCTCGGGTCGGTTCAGCGCCAGCAGGCCGACCGCGGTACCGGTACCGGCGCCCAGCCCCTCGAACGCCTGGATGTAGCGGCTGATGGCGGCGGCCATCTCGCCACCCGTCATCTCCGTCTCCCCCAGGGACAACACCGTGCGATCGGCATGGCGTCGTAGCGCGGCGACCATCAGGTCGCCCATGTGTGTACCCCGCGAAGGTGATCGAAGTCGGTCGGTGCTGTCGTCGTACCCTCGTTCGTCATTCCACAAGACTAGGACGTGTTACAGATTTAGGAAAGAAGGTCCACGAAAAAGGCGGTTAACGACATTGGAACCTGTTCCACTATTCCGCCGATGACGCCCGCAGCGCACTCGCAATGTCGGCGCGCGGAACGACCATCGTGTCTACGATCGAAGCATGACTGATCTGGACCTGGCCACCACTCGCCGCGACATCGCCGATGCCCTGCTGACCGCCCTGGAGCGTCGACACGAGGTCCTCGACGCCATCGTCGACGCGGAGGACCACGACGAAGCGGTGACCGCGATCGTGGAGTTGCTCGGCAAGTCGCAGCTGGGCGCCAAGGCCATCCTGGACATGAAGCTCGACCAGCTGACCAAGGACGAGCGCCGCAAGAACCAGGCCGAGCTCGACGACCTGAACAAGGCCCTGACCTTCACACTCGCGGAGCGTCCGGCCAGCAGCGGGGACACCCTCGACCTGCGTCCGTTCGACCCCGAAGCCGATACCGAACTCTTCGCCGCCCGCACCGATGAACTCGGAACCGCCGGCGACGGTTCCGGCGCACCGGCCGGTGACGTCGCCGCCGAGATCAGCGCCGCCACCGACCGCGTCGACGCCGAGGAGGCCGTGTGGCTCGTCGCCGTTGAAGGGGACTCCAAGGTCGGCTTCGTGTTCGGCGAGCTCAAGGACGGCGAGGTGGACCTCCGCATCTGGATTCACCCGCAGTTCCGCAAGTCCGGCTACGGCACCGCCGCACTGCGCAAGTCGCGCTCGGAGATGGCCGCCTACTTCCCCGGGGTGCCGATGGTCGTGCGCGCCCCCGGCGCCTGAACTCGCGGGTCAGGCGGGCTGACGGCGCGGCAGCCCGAACCGCGCTACGATCGCGCGAATCCGGTTCTCCTCGTCGACGACGAAGGTCTCCGACACCGGAGCACCGAGCCGGAGGACCCGCGGCCGGACGTGCACCACATATCGCGTGGTGACGCTGTGCCCGTCGACCGTCGCGGTGAAATCCGAGACCCGGTGGATCAGGCGGAACTGCGGACCCTTCGCGAGGCTGCGGGCGATGTGCGGTCCGTTGCGACCGGTCCGCACACCGAATTCGACGCGGGTGCAATCCGGATGCAACGACACCGCCGACGGGTCGTGGCTGACCAGGGCATCGACATATGCCCGGGCCGCCGCGACCCGCTGCGGGTCTCTGTCCGGTGAGGTCACCGCGCGCCGTAGACCGGCATCGGGACGGGCGCCTTCGCCAGGATCTCCTCGACCACCGGGCCGAGCTCCGCGACCTCCCAGCGAGATCCCTTGTCCTGCTCGACGCTTCGCTGCCAGCCGTCGGTCACCGAGATCTTGCCGCCCTCGACCTCGAAGACCCGACCGGTCACCGACGCGGCCTCGGGCGAGCCGAGCCACACGACGAGCGGCGAGATGTTCGCCGGGTCCATCGCGTCGAAGGAGCCGTCTGCAGGTGCGGCCATCTGCGCGGCCATCTCGTCGCCGGCGCCCATCGTCATCTGGGTGCGGGCCGCGGGCGCGATGGCATTGGCCGTGATGCCGTAGCCGCCCAGCTCGGCGGCCGCCTGGATGGTGAGCGCGGAGATCCCCGCCTTCGCGGCGACGTAGTTGCCCTGGCCCACCGAACCGTACAGTCCGGCACCGGAACTCGTGTTGATGATCCGCGCCTGGCGCGTGCGGCCCGCCTTTGCCTCGGCACGCCAGTACGCCGCGGCATGGCGCAGTCCGACGAAGTGCCCCTTCAGGTGCACGCGGATGACGGCGTCCCACTCGTCCTCGGAGAGCGACACCAGCATCCGGTCGCGGACGAAACCGGCGTTGTTGACGAGGATGTCGAGTTGACCGAACGTGTCGATCGCCGTGGCCACCATGGCCTCCCCGCTCTTCCAGTCCGCCACGTCACCCACGGATGCGACGGCTTCCCCCCGGACGCGCGGATCTCGTCGACGACCCCGGCAGCCAGGTTCTCCGCGTAGTCGTTGACCACGACCTTGGCGCCGTCGGCGGCGAAGGCGAGGGCGTGGGCGCGTCCGATACCCTGTCCGGCACCGGTCACGATGGCGACGCGGCCCTCATTCAACTTGCTACTCAAGGTGTTTCCTTTCTGAACTGCAAAAGACTCGGGGATCAGCTGGGTCAGACGGCGTTGCCTGCGGTTGCGGCGTCGAGAAAAGCGGGCTTCTCGCCACCGCCGTGCACGGTGAGCGTCGAACCGCTGATGTAACCGGCCAGCGGTGACAGCAGGAAGGCGACGGCGTTGCCCACGTCGGTGGGCGTCGCCATCCGGCCCAGCGGGATGGTGGCGCCGACGGCTGCGACCCCGGCGTCGTCGCCGTAGTGGAGGTGCGATTGCTCGGTCTCCACGGGACCGGCGACGACCGAGTTGACCCGCACCTTCGGGGCCCATTCGACGGCCAGTGAGGTCATCAGATTGTCGAGGCCGGCCTTCGCGGCGCCGTACGCAGACGTCCCGGGCGACGGCCGGTGCCCGCTGACGCTCGAGACGTTGACGATCGCGCCGCCGTCCGGCTGGCTCTGCATGACCGCGTTGGCGGCCTTGGCCACGGCGAGCGGGGCCAGGAGATTCAGGTCGACGATCTTGCTCGCGAACCGGACGGATGTATCGGCGGCGAGCGCGAAGGGCGACCCGCCGGCGTTGTTGACCACCCCGTCGATGCGTCCGGCGCGACCGACGATGCCGTCGATCATCGCCTCCACAGCAGCGGCGTCGCGGACGTCGCAGGAGAAGAAGTCGATCTCGCGGAGGTCGTCGACGAGGTTGTCGGCGCTGCGGCCGCAGATCACCGGCCTGGCCCCCAGGGACGACAACACCCGGGTGATACCGGCTCCGACACCGCGCGCACCTCCGGTGACCAGGACAACCTTCCCGACCAGGCCCAGCTCGACCTGTGACTGCGTCTGCATGGGTGCTACCCTACCAAACAACCAAGCACTTGCTTGGTTCAATGCTTGTGCAGCCCCCGCGGTTGCCCAACGCAGCCACGAGAGGAGCACGCGTGCCGATCACCACGACACGTACCGAATCCGGCATCGTGACCATCACGGTCGACTACCCGCCGGTCAACGCGCTGCCATCGGCCGCATGGTTCGAACTCGCCGACGCCGTCACCGCGGCGGGCGACGATCCGGCCACGCACGTCGTGGTGTTGCGCGCTGAAGGACGCGGCTTCAATGCCGGCGTCGACATCAAGGAGATGCAGGCCACCGAGGGCTTCGACGCCCTGATCGGCGCCAACCGGGGTTGTGCGGCCGCATTCAGCGCGGTCTACGACTGCGCGGTCCCGGTCATCGTCGCGGTCAACGGCTTCTGCGTCGGCGGCGGGATCGGGCTGGTCGGCAACGCCGACGTCATCGTCGCCTCCGACGACGCGGTCTTCGGCCTGCCCGAGGTGGATCGCGGAGCGCTGGGCGCCGCAACGCATCTCGCGCGTCTGGTGCCGCAGCACATGATGCGGACCCTGTATTTCACCGCGAAGAACGTGACCGCCCAGCAGCTGGAGCACTTCGGCTCGGTCTACCGCGTCGTACCGCGGGAAGAGCTGCTCGACGCTGCGCTCGAGGTCGCCGAGGCCATCGCCGCCAAGGACACCCGGGTGATCCGTGCGGCCAAGGAAGCCATCAACCACATCGACCCGGTCGATGTTAAGGCCAGCTATCGCCTCGAACAGGGCTTCACCTTCGAACTGAACCTGGCCGGCGTCGCCGATGAGCATCGTGATGCCTTCGTCTCGACCGGCAAGCCGCTCGCCTCGAACGCTTCGCACAACGGAGGACACGCCTGAGATGCCGACCGACAAGACAAGCACACTCGACGACGTCGTCGCGGAACTCCGCGACGGGATGACCATCGGCATCGGCGGCTGGGGTTCGCGCCGCAAGCCGATGGCGCTCGTGCGCGCGATCGCACGTTCGGACGTCAAGGACCTCACCGTCGTCACCTATGGCGGCCCTGACCTCGGATTGCTCTGTGCCGCAGGCAAGGTGCGCCGCGCCTACTACGGCTTCGTCTCCCTCGACTCCGCACCCTTCTACGACCCGTGGTTCGCCAAGGCGCGCACCAACGGCGAGATCGAGGTGCGCGAGATGGACGAGGGAATGGTGAAGTGCGGGCTCGAGGCCGCGGCAGCCCGCCTGCCGTTCCTCCCGATCCGCGCCGGACTCGGTTCCGACGTCCTGAACTTCTGGGAGGGCGAACTGAAGACCGTCGAATCGCCGTACCCGGACGCCGACGGACGGACCCAGACACTGGTCGCGATGCCGGCCCTGAAGCTCGACGCGGCCTTCGTCCACCTGGATCTGGCCGACGCCCACGGCAACGCCGCCTACACCGGCGTCGACCCGTACTTCGACGACCTCTACTGCGCGGCCGCCGAACGTCGCTACCTGGAGACAGACCAGCTCGTCTCGACCGAGGTACTGGTGAAAACCGTTCCGCATCAGCGACTCCTGCTCAACAGGATGAACGTCGACCGGGTGGTGCACACCCCCAACGGTGCCCACTTCACCTTTGCGGGTGACTACGGACGCGACGAGAAGTTCCAGCAGTTCTATGTCGCCAGCGCCAAGGAACCCGACACCTGGGAAGCGTTCTCGCGTCGATTCCTTCAGGTCGACGAGGCGACCTACCAGCGAGAGGTGACCGCATGGCAGGCCGAGCAGGAGGAGAACGCACAGTGAGCACCACAGAGACCCAGGCAACGAATATCCCGCCGGCTGAGCCTGTCGAAGCCACGCGCGCCGAGTACTGCGTCATCTCGTGCGCCGGCATCTTCGCCGGTGCCGGCGAGATCATGGCGTCGCCGATGGCGCCCACTCCCCTGCTGGGAGCCCGCCTGGCACGCCTCACCACCGAGCCCGACCTGCTGATCACCGACGGCGAGGCACTGATCCTCGCCGACACCCCGCCGATCGGCAAGACCGGTCCCATCGAGGGCTGGATGCCGTTCCGCAAGGTGTTCGACGTCGTGGCGTCGGGCCGTCGCCATGTGGTCATGGGCGCCAACCAGATCGATCGTCACGGAAACCAGAACCTGTCGGCGTTCGGACCGCTGCAGCACCCGACGCGCCAGATGTTCGGCGTCCGCGGCGCACCCGGCAACACCATCAACCACCCGACGAGCTACTGGGTGCCGCGTCACACGGCACGCGTCTTCGGGAAGACCGTCGACATCGTGTCCGGCATCGGATACGACAAGGTCGACCCCGACAACCCGGCGTACGACGACCTGAACATCCATCGCGTCGTCACCAACCTGGGCGTCTTCGACTTCGGCGGCGAGGGGCACACGATGCGGGCGCTGTCGCTGCATCCCGGGGTCACCGCCGACGAGGTCGCGGAGAACACCGGCTTCGAGATCGAGGGCCTCGCCGACGCCCCGGAGACACGGCAGCCCACCGCCGAGGAACTCGGCCTCATCCGAGACGTCCTCGATCCCAAGGGCGTTCGCAACAAGGAAGTCCGATGAGTCCGGCCAGGGCGGCCGGCCTGTCCACGTCGTTCACCGAACTGGTCGGGGTCGAGTACCCGATCGTGCAGACGGGTATGGGCTGGGTGTCCGGGCCGTCGCTGACCTCGGCGACGTCGAACGCCGGCGGTCTCGGCATCCTGGCGTCGGCGACGATGACGTTCGCCGAACTCGAGACCGCCATCGCCAAGACGAAGTCGTTGACCGACAAGCCGTTCGGCGTGAACATGCGCGCCGACGCCACCGACGCTCCGGAGCGGATCGATCTGCTGATCCGCGAAGGGGTCAAGGTCGCGTCGTTCGCGCTCGCACCGAAGCCTGAACTGATCGCGAAGCTCAAAGACCACGGCATCGTGGTGATCCCGTCGATCGGTGCGGCCAAGCACGCCGTCAAGGTCGCCTCCTGGGGCGCCGACGCGGTGATCGTGCAGGGCGGCGAGGGCGGCGGTCACACCGGCCCGGTCGCCACGACCCTGCTGCTCCCGTCGGTGCTGGATGCCCTGGCGGCCAGGAACATCGACATGCCGGTGGTCGCAGCCGGCGGCTTCTTCGACGGTCGCGGCCTGGCGGCGGCACTGGCGTACGGCGCCCAGGGTGTCGCCATGGGAACCCGCTTCCTGCTGACCTCCGACAGCGCGGTCCCCGACTCGGTGAAACAGGAGTACCTGGGTCGTGGCCTCAACGACACCGTCGTCTCCGTCAAGGTCGACGGCATGCCCCACCGCGTGCTGCGCACCCCGCTCGTCGAGGCACTCGAGAGCGGCAGTCCGGTGAAAGCGCTGTTCGCCGCGGCCCGAAATGCCAACGAGTTCAAGCAGATGACCGGCATGCGCTGGACGACCATGCTCAAAGACGGTCGCACGATGAAGAAGTCGGGCGAGCGCACCTGGCAGCAGGTCATCATGGCCGGCAACACCCCGATGCTGCTGAAGGCCGGCCTCGTCGAGGGTGACACCCGGGCCGGCGTTCTCGCGTCGGGCCAGGTCGTCGGGATGATCGACGACCTGCCGAGCTGCGACGAGCTCGTCCAGTCGATCATGCATCAGGCGCACGAACGGCTGAAGACGCTCGGGTCGCTGGGCTGATTCGCAGAATCGCTACTTCGGGCACAGAATCGCTATTTCCAACCAGCGCTTCTGTGCCCGAAGTCGCGATTCCGATCTCATGCTCCCTGAGGTGCGAGCGAAGCGAGCCACGAAGGGTCCGGTAAGTTCCGCACCGTGACGACTCCCGATGTTCTGCGCCTTGATTCGGTCGACTTCGTCCGGCAGGGACGCTCGATACTCTCCGACGTCGACTGGACGGTCCGCGCCGGCGAACGGTGGGCACTGATCGGGCCGAACGGAGCAGGAAAGTCGACGATCCTGAGTCTGTGCGGAGCAGAACAGTTCCCGACCCGCGGCACCGTCGACGTCCTGGGCCACCGCCTCGGTCGCGTCGAGATCAGGCGGTTGCGGGAGTCGATCGGGCACGTGAACCCACGCCACCCGCTGCGGTCACCGTTGACGATCCGCGAGGTCGTGCTCACCGGTGCCACCGGCACGACCGAGGTGATGGACCACTGGACGCCCGACAACGAGACGCTGGCCCGCGCCGACGAACTCATCGAGACGTTGGGCCTGAGCGCGCTCGCTTCGGCACCGTGGACCAATCTGTCGCAGGGCGAGCGAGGGCGCACACTCATCGCCCGCGCATTGCTCCCGAGCCCCCGGCTGCTACTACTCGACGAGCCGTCGACGGGGTTGGATGTGGCTGCGCGCGAACGACTCCTGCGCACCGTCGACACCCTGCACCGTTCACATCCCGACCTGGCCACGGTGCTCGTCACGCACCACCTCGAGGAGCTGCCGGAGACCACGACACACGCCGTGTTGGTCAGCGGCGGTCGCGTCCTCGCCGCGGGTCCCGTGCACGACGTGCTCACCACCGAGCTGGTCACCCGCTGCTTTGACTACCCGATCGAGATCGACTACCGAGACGGGCGGTGGTCGGCGCGAGGCGCCTGAACCAGAATCGCCACTTCCCGCACAGGCGCGCTACTTACAGCTAGCGCTTCTGGCCCGAAGTGGCGATTCCTTGAGAACTACGACGACGCAGCCAGCGTCCAACCGGCAGCGGCGGTGCGTTGCTGCCAGAACTCGGTGTAGCGGCCACCGCGCGCGATGAGCTCGTTGTGGGTGCCGATGTCGTCGACGCCGCCCTGGTCGTCGAGGACGACGATCTGGTCGGCCGCGACCACCGTCGACAGCTTGTGTGCGATGACGAGCACAGTGCTGCGGTCCGACAGGCGCCGGATCGATTCGGCGACATGCGCTTCGTTCTCCGGGTCGAGGGCGCTGGTGGCCTCGTCGAAGAGCACAATCGGGGCATCCTTGAGCAGGGCACGGGCGATCGAGACGCGTTGCCGCTCACCACCGGACAGGGCCGATCCGCCCTCGCCGACGACGGTGTCCCAACCGTCGGGCAGACGCTCGACGATCGAGGTGACACCGGCGGTCCCGGCGGCCGCGCGGATCTCCGCGTCGGTGGCGTCGGGACGGCCGAGTTTGATGTTCTCCCACAGGGTGTCGTCGAAGAGGTAGACGTCCTGAAACACCTGCGACAGCTGGCCCATCAGCTGGCCGGTCTCCTGGTCGCGGACGTCGACGCCGCCGACCTTCACCACGCCGCCGTCGACGTCGTAGAACCGGGCGATGAGACGGAAGATGGTCGACTTGCCCGAACCCGACGGTCCGACGAGCGCGGTCATCGTGCCAGGCTGCGCACGCAGCGAGACCTCGCGCAGGACGGGGGTGCCGTTCTCGTAGCCGAAGGCGACCTTCGACAGTTCGACGGCGCCCGGCTCGGCGATCGGCTTGGGTTCGGCGGGAGCCGGCATCCGGTCGGTGTCCAGAACGCCGGTGATGCGGTTGATCTCGTCGGTCGACATGCGCAGCGTCGAACCGAGTTCGGCGAGTTCACCGATCGGTCCGAAGAAGCGGGCCGCGAGACCGAAGACCGCGATGAGCAGCGCCGGTTCGACGTTGCCGGAGACGGCGAGCCACGCACCGAAGGCGAGGACCGCGCTGAACACGACCTGCACCGACAGGCCGTTGAGCAGGATGCCGAGGATCGAGCGCCACAGCATCGCCTTGCCCACCCGCGCTTGGTCTTTCAGCGCATCGGCGAGCGGCGCGTGCGCCGAGTCGGCATCGCCGAAGGCACGCAGGACCGCCTGGCAGCGCGCGTATTCGAGCACCCGGTTGTTGACCTTGACCGCCTCGGCACGTTTGCGGCCCTCGGCTTTCGCGAGGAACTTGCTCGACAGCTTGCCGACGTACATCAGGACCAGGGTCCCGGCGACCATCAGCAGGCCGATCCGCCAGTCGAAGAAGCAGATGCCGAGCACGACGACCACCGAGCTCACCGTGTTCACGACGACCGGCGTGATGTAGTGCGCGCCGGTACTTCCCACGAACATGGTGCCCTTGACCGCGATCTGCGAGACATCGCCGATGCGTTCGCGGGTGAACCAGCCGAGCGGCAGCGTGACCATGTGATCGCCGAGGCGGTGATGCAGCATGCGCATCGCGTACAGGGCCATCGTCATGCCCTTGAGCGACTGGATGTAGGCACTGACGGCGCAGATCGCGACCAGGATTCCCAACGGCCACAGCCACTTCGCCGCACCGGAGTAGTCACCGGTGAGCAGGTTCTCCGAGATCGGGACCAGTGTCAGCATCGCCAGTCCCTGCGCGACGCCGTAGAGGAAGACCCAGCTGAGGAAGACGACCATGCGGGCACGCTCGGAGCCCAGGATCGTGTAGAAGCCGCGGATCACCGTGCCACCTCCTCGGTTTCGGTGTTGCTGTCCGTCGCGACCACGCCACGCGCGATCTTCTCGTCCTGCCGGGTCGTGCCGGCCTCGTAGCTGGCCCACATCGTCGAATACAGACCGCCGCGCGCGAGGAGTTCCTCGTGACGCCCCTGTTCGACGACGCGTCCCCGGTCGAGCACGACGATGTTGTCGGCGTGCGTGATCGATCCGAGCCGGTGCGCGATGACGAGGACCGTGCGACCGACCATCAGTGCGCCGATGGCCTGCTGGATCTGGGCCTCCGACTCCGGGTCGGCGAAGGCGGTCGCCTCGTCGAGCACGAGGATCGGGGTGTCGGCCAGGAGCGCCCGTGCAATCGAGACACGCTGTGCCTCACCGCCGGAGAAGTGCGCGCCGTCGCCGACGACGGTGTCGTAACCGTCGGGCAGTTCCAGAATGCGCTCGTGGATCTGGGCGGCAAGCGCGGCGTCGTAGACCTGTTCGTCGGAGGCCTCGGGGCGACCGAGACGGATGTTGTCGCGCACCGACATCGTCAGCAGCTGCACGTCCTGCAGCACGAAACCGACGTGACGGTAGAGCTCGGTCGGGACGATGTCGCGGACGTCGACGCCGCCGATGCGCACCGCACCGGAGTCGGGGTCGCCGAAGCGCGGCAGCATCGTCGCCAGCGTCGACTTGCCGCTGCCCGACGGTCCGACGAGTGCGGTGACGGTTCCCTCGCGGAGTTCGACGCTGACGCCGTCGAGCGCCTTCACGCCGGACGGGACGCCGAGTCGCGGCGGGTAGGTGAAGTGCACATCGTCGATGCTGACGTCGTGACCGGCGGGCACCTTCGGGTTCTCCGGGACGGTCAGCTCGGGTTCGGCGAGCAGGTCCGCGATGCGCAGCGCCGCGGCCGAGGCCTGCTGACGGGTGTGCACGGCGGTCGACACGGTGAGCAGCGCGGTCGGCAGGATCATCGCGATCAGCGTCGAACCGACGAGCTCGATCGGCGACACCCAGCCGGAGTCGACGAGCCAGTAACCGACGCCGAGATTGACCAGCAGGATCAGCGGAGCCGAGATGAGGACCGTGGTGACGGCCTGGACGCGCAGCATCGGCCCCATGTAGCCGGCGAAGTCGTCGTTGAACTCGTCGGCGGCATCGATGAAGCGCCGGTGCGCCTTTCCGGTCTGCCCGAACGTCTTGACCACGGCGACACCGGCGATGAACTCGACGATGGTGGCGCTGATGCGTGCCACGCCCTTGTCCATCTTCTCCATCTCGGCGGTCAGATCCCGCGCCATGTAGGAGTAGGTCAGGGCGTACAGCGGCACCGTGGCGATGGCCAGCAGACCCAGGCGCCAGTCGAGGATGAAGCAGTAGATCAGCGCGAAGATCGGCGACAGCACCGCGGCGGTCGCCTCGACCTGCGCGTGCGCAACCAGGTAGTGCAAGTCGGCGACGTCGTTCTGCACCGATTTACGCACCGCGCCCGAACTCGTCCGGCTGAACCAGCCGAGTGGTAGCCGGCCGAGCTTGTCGGCGATGCGGATTCGCAGCTGCGCCTGGAGATCGAGGTCGGCGAAATGGGTGATCGCCAGCGCCAGGAACGCGAATCCGGCGCGCGCCGCGAGACCGCCGACGACCAGCCACACCACCAGCCACACCCGGCCGGTGTCGACCGGCCCCGGTTCCAGCAGTGTGCGACCGAGTTCGACGATGCCGATGAACGGCACCACGGTCGCGGCCGAGGCGAAGATCTGGACGATCTGCGCGAGGGTGGTCCGCGCCTTCACCGGCGCCAGCACGTCGGCGAGGGCCGCCGACTTGGCCTTGGCCTCCGCGCGGGCCTTGGTCCTGGCCGCCTTCGGGTCCTCCGGGACCTCGTCGGGCTCCCGAGTCGGTGCAGGTGCGGCCACATCGGTTCCGCCAATAGTCATAGCCGCACCTTATCGGCCGCGGACACGCGAAGGAAAGGTACCCTAACTTCGCGCGGGGTCAGCGCGGCAGGATGCCGTCGAGCACGATCGACAGATACTGGTCGGCGATCGCCTCGACCGTCATCGCGCCGCCGGGCCGGTACCAACGGACGGCGACCCACACGGTGTCGCGCATGAAGCGATAGACCAGTTCGACGTCGAGGTCGGGACGGAACTCACCGTCGTCGACGCCCCGCTGCAGCACCGCATGCCACAACTGACGGAATTCGACGTTCAGCTCGGAGATGTAGCCGAACCGCTCCTGCCCCGACAACCGCTTGGCCTCGTCCTGGTAGATCGCGACCGCGTTGCGTTCGGCGTCGATGGATTCGAACGACGCCACGACGAGACCGCGGAGCGTCTCGGAAGCCGAGAGCCCGGCTCCGGCGATCTCGCGGTAGCGGGCGAACAGGTCGTCGAGAAACCGCCGCAGGATCTCGTCGACCATCGACTCTTTGGAGTCGAAGTGGTGATAGAGGCTTCCGGACAGGATGCCCGCGGCGTCGGCGATGTCGCGGACCGTCGTCGAACGCAGGCCGTTCTCGGCGAACATCCGTCCGGCGGTGGCGAGCAACTCGTCGCGGCGCGACGAACGGACGCCGGTGTCGGCGCCGGCTTTCGCGTCGGTCCCGGCTTTGTCCTTGGTCCTGGTCTGACCACGTGGTGACACGCATCCTCCTGGAGAGTCTGCCATCACCCTAGCAAGCGCTTGGCCGGGAACGTCATCAGACGAACCCGGCCAAGCGGAGAATCATACGCACAGGTCGTGCGCCCCGGCGTAATGCAACCAGGTGTTATGCACCCAGGCGCTTGCGCACCTTCTTCATGGCGCGGGTGTTGAAGAACTTGAACAGCTTGAGCTGCTGATCGGTCATCTTCGTGTCCTTGGGCAGGAACGGCGGCGACATCATCTCGGCCACGGTGAGCGGCAGCGTCGAGAAGGCGACCGCGCGTGCGTGGCTGAAGGTCTCGAAACCGGTCTTGCCGTGGTAGCCACCCATTCCGGAGCGTCCGACACCACCGAACGGCAGGTCGCCGCTGAACAGGTGGATCGCGAAGTCGTTGCCGTTGATCGAGCCGCTGCGGGTATTGTCGGCCAGCTTCTCGAAGCGGTCGTTGCGATCGCCGCACCAGTACATGGTCAGCGGATGCGGGTGCGACGAGATGTGGCTGATGACCTCGGACAGCTCGCGGTACGGGTACACGGTCAGCACCGGGCCGAAGACCTCGTCCTCTTCGATCTTCATGCCGGCCTTGACGCCGGTGAGCAGCGTCGGCGGGATCTTGCGACGCTCGGCGCTCGGCAGCGGCTCGCCACCGGGGATCACCTGGCGCTTCTCGGCGCCGAGCTGCACGGCGTCGTCGATGAGGCCGACGATGCGGTCGAAGTTCTTCTGGTTGATCGTCGCGGTGTACTGGTCGTTGTCGAAGATCGTCGGGAAGTGCTCGGTCCAGCGCGCGACGACCTTGTCGGTGAACTCGCCGAGCTTGGCCTCCGGGACGAAGACGTAGTCGGGGCACAGGCACACCTGGCCGCCGTTGACCAGGCGGGCGTCGGCGAGCATGTTGGCGGCCTTGTCGATGTCGGCGTCGACGTCGACGATGGCCGGGTTCTTGCCGCCCAGCTCGAGGGTGACCGGGATCAGGTTCTTCGCGGCCTCCTGGGCCACCGAGGCGCCCACCTCGGGCGAGCCGGTGAAGAACATGTGGTCGACCTTCAGCTTCGCGAAGTCCGAGCCCGAGCCGTGCTTGGAGGTGACGATGGCCAGCTCTTCGATGGAGAAGTAGTCGGGTGCGTACTTGGCGAGGACATCCGTGGTCTTCGCGGTGATCGACGACGGACGCATCACGACGCGGTTACCCGCGGCGAAGGCGGAGCCGGCCGGAACGATGGTCAGCTGCAGCGGGAAGTTCCACGGGCCCATGATCCCGACGACGCCGAGGGGGTCGTGACGAAGGCTCTGCTTGTAGCCGATGAGGCCCTGGAACTTGGCGTACTTGGTCTCGCCCATCCACTCCTTGACGCCACGACGCTGGTGCGCGAGGTCGATCATGCAGCCCGCGACGTCGGCGGCGAGCGACAGCTCGCGCGGACGTGAGCCGTAGTCCTCGGTCAGTGCGGCGGCGATCTCGTCAGAGTGGTCGAGCAGCAGCGCGGCGAGACGGGTGATGCGGTCGATGCGGGTGTCGGCGTCGGGGATGCCGTCACGCAGGAACGCAGCGCGCTGGATCTCGACCAGCTCGGTCAGTGTGTGCTCTTCCGACGAGACGCCACGCTTCGCGGTCGTCGCCCCGGCGCTGGTGTGCTCAGCAGGCTTGGTCATCGAGATCCCCTCAGGTAGTTCGTGCTGCATCTGGGTCGTGCGGCGTCGTGAAACAGGTCGCTTGGAACGAAATGCTCCGCTTGTCCCACACCATAGTATGCGCCAGATCACAACTGGATGTGGGTACGTCCGTTGTCAGAATGGTACGACCGGTACGCCGAAAGGTCGAGACCTCGCCCGGGGGATCTTCGGGGAGGTCTCTGCTTCCTGAGGTGCGAGCGCAACCACCCACCGCTCCTTGAGGTGCGAGCGCAGCGAGCCACCGCTCCTTGAGGTGCGAGCGCAGCGAGCCATCCTCCGCTCCCTGAGGTGCGAGCGCAGCGAGCCACGAAGGGCCTGGCGACGTCATCTCACCAGCCCTTCGAGGCTCGTCGCTTACGCTCCTCGCACCTCAGGGAGCAAGGGGTTCAACTCCCGTGCGGAGAGCGAGGGGTTCAACTCCCGCGCGGAGAGCGAGGGGTTCAACTCCCGCGCGGAGAGCGAGGGGTTCAACTCCCGCGCGGAGAGCGAGGGGTTCAACTCCCGCGCGGAGAGCGAGGGGTTCAACTCCCGCGCGGAGAGCGAGGGGTTCAACTCCCGCGCGGAGAGCGAGGGGTTCAACTCCCGCGCGGAGAGGGAGCGAGGGGTCAGCTCAGCCGAGGCGCTCGATGATCGTGACGTTGGCGGTCCCGCCGCCCTCACACATCGTCTGGAGGCCGTAGCGGCCGCCGGTGCGCTCGAGTTCGTTGAGCAGGGTTGCGAACAGCTTGGCGCCGGTGGCGCCGAGCGGGTGACCGAGGGCGATGGCGCCGCCGTTGGGGTTGACCTTGGCGGGGTCGGCGCCGGTCTCCTTGAGCCAGGCCAGCACCACGGGCGCGAACGCCTCGTTGATCTCGACGACGTCGATGTCGTCGATCGACAGGCCGGTCTTGTCGAGGGCGTACTTGGTGGCGGGGATCGGTGCGGACAGCATCATCACCGGGTCGTCGCCGCGGACGGACATGTGGTGGATGCGGGCGCGCGGGGTCAGGTTGTGTTCCTTGAGAGCGCGCTCCGAGACGACGAGGGTCGCGGACGAGCCGTCGGCGATCTGTGAGGCGACGGCGGCGGTGAGGCGTGAGCCCTCGGCGAGGACCTGCAGGCCGGCCATCTTCTCCAGCGATGTCTCGCGCGGGCATTCGTCGACGACGCAGTCGCCGAGTGCGACGTTCTCGTTGTCGAACTTGCCGGCGGCGATGGCGGCGCGGGCGCGCTCATGCGACTGCAGCGCCCACTCCTCCATGTCCTCGCGGCTGATGTCCCACTTCTTGGCCATCATGTCGGCACCGAGGAACTGCGAGATCTGCGAATCACCGAAGCGTTCCTGCCAGCCCTTGGATTCGGCTGTGGGCGTGGTGAATCCGAACTCCTTGCCGGAGATCATGGCCTGCGAGATCGGGATCGCGCTCATGTTCTGCAGGCCGCCGGCGACGACGATGTCCTGCGTACCGCTCATGACGCCCTGCGCGGCGAAGTGGATGGCCTGCTGGCTCGAGCCGCACTGGCGGTCGACGGTGGTGCCGGGCACCTCGAGCGGCATACCCGCGGCGAGCCATGCGGTGCGGGCGACGTTTCCGGCCTGGCCGCCGATGGTGTCGAGGCAGCCGAAGACGACGTCGTCGACGACGGCCGGATCGATGCCGGTGCGCTCGACGAGAGCCGAGATGATGTGGGCGCCGAGGTCGGCCGGGTGGGTCTTGGCGAGCGAACCGTTGCGCTTGCCGACCGGGGTGCGGATCGCGTCGACGATGTAGGCCTGCGGTGTGGACATGGTCGGTACTCCTTGGTGTTTCGGGTGAGTCTTACTCAGGCACGCTGGCTGGAGATCGAGACGACCTCGCCGGTGAGGTAGGTGGTGTAGTCGCTGGCGAGCATGGCGACGGTCGCGGCGACCTCCCACACGTCGGCTGCGCGGCCGTACGCCTCGCGCGAGGCGAGTTCGTCGAGCAGGTCGTCGCTGGTGACCTTCGCGAGGAACGGGTGCTTCGCGATCGACGGTGCGATCGCGTTGATGCGCACGCCCACGTCGGCGGCTTCCAGTGCCGAGCAGCGGGTCAGCGCCATGACGCCGGCTTTCGCGGCGGCGTAGTGGGCCTGTCCGCGTTGGGCGCGCCAGCCGAGGACCGAGGCGTTGTTGACGATGACGCCGCCGTGCTCGACCGACCCGAAGTACCGCAGGGCGGCCCGCGTGGCACGGAAGGTGCCGGTCAGGGTGATGTCGAGGACGCGGTCCCACTCCTCGTCGGTCATCTCCGCAACCGGGGTCTCGCCGCCGAGCCCCGCATTGTTGACCAGGACGTCGATGCGGCCGAGTTGGGTTGCGGCGTCGGCGATCAGGGCGTCGACCTCGGCGGTCACCTGGACGTTGCAGGTGCGCTGGGCGATCGTCCGCTCGGGGAATTCGGCGGCGAGTTTCTCGGCCGCCTCGCCGAGGCGGCGTTCGTGCCAGTCGCTGATGAGGACGTCGGCGCCCTCCAGCAACGCGCGACGCGCCGACGCGAATCCGATGCCGGTTCCGGCGGCGGCGGTGACCACGACCTTCTTGCCGAGCAGCAGGTCGTGCCCGGGGGTCTCGGCGGGCGGGGTGGCGAGCGGTGAGATCACTTGGGTACCTGCGTCCGTTGCGGTCATTCAGCGTGCCTCTCGGGGAAGGCCGAGCACCCGCTCGGCGATGATGTTGCGCTGCACCTCGTTCGAGCCGCCGTAGATGGTGTCGGCGCGGGTGAAGAGGTAGAGCCGTTGCCATTCGTCGAGTTCGACGTGTTCGGGGTCGGCGATATCGTTGGGTTGTCCCTCGGCGGTGGCGGCGGGCCCGATCAGCGACGACGCCCCGACGACGTCCATCGCCAGTTCGCCGAGGTCGCGATGCCAATTGGCCCACAGCAGCTTCGACACCGATGCCGCGCCCGCCTGCGAGGTGACGTCACCGTCGAGCGTCCGCTGGGCATGGGCCCGCATGACTTTCAGCCCGATGTCGGCTCGAGCCAGCCGGGAGGCGAGTTCGGGGTCGTCGACCGCGCCGCTTGCCCGGGCCACCTCGGTGAGATTTTCCAGCTCACGGGCGAAACCGACCTGCTGGCCCAACGTCGATACACCGCGCTCGAACTGCAGCAACCCCATGGCGACCTTCCAGCCGTCGCCGGGTTCGCCGACGATCAGACCGGCGTCGGTCACCGCGTCGTCGAAGAAGACCTCGTTGAATTCCGATGTGCCGGTGAGCTGTTGGATCGGACGAACCTCGATGCCCGGCTGATCGAGCGGGACCAGGAGGAAGCTGAGGCCGGCGTGCCGCGTCGACCCTTTCTCCGTTCGCGCGATCACGAACACCCACTGCGCGACATGGGCGAGGGAGGTCCAGATCTTCTGTCCGTTGATGATCCACTTGCCGTCTTCCACACGGGCGCTGGTCGAGACGCCGGCGAGGTCGGAGCCGGCGCCGGGTTCGGAGTAGCCCTGTGACCAGAGTTCGGTGACGTCGACGATGCCTGGCAGGAACCGCTTCTTCTGCTCTTCGGTGCCGTACTCGATCAGCGTCGGGCCGAGGAGTTCCTCGCCGAGGTGGTTCACGCGCGCGGGCGCGTTGGCGCGGGCGTATTCGCGGTGGAAGATGATGCGCTGTTCCAGCGTCGCCCCACGGCCGCCGTATTCGGTGGGCCAGCCGATGCAGGTCCAGCCGGCCTGCGCGAGGTGCCGGTCCCATTCGAGGCGCTCGGCGAAGAACTCGTGCTCGCTGCCCGGTCCCCCGCGACCTTTCAGATCAGCGAAGGCGCCCGTCAGGTTCTCGTCGAGCCAGGACCGCACCGCGGTGGCGAACTCGTCGGCGGCATTCGGCGTCGACTTGGCCCATTCACCCAGGTCGACGCCACGATCCGCGAGATTGATCGAGGTCATGGCGCTAGCATAACCCACCAAGCAAGTGCTAGGTTGGGCGCATGCCGCAGACCTCCCGGACCGGGACTCTCTCCGCGACGACGACGCCGGCTGCACTGCGTCACGCAGCGCGCAGTTGGCCCGACCGTATCGCCATCGTCGACGGCCAGTGGCACCCTTCGTCACATCCGCGCCTCGAACTGACGTGGGCGCAGTTCCACGGCGTGGTGCGCGCCTTCGCGGCCGCGCTGGTCGCCTCCGGGATCGAGCCCGGCGACCGGGTGGCGATCTGGTCGCCGAACAGCTTCCACTGGCCGATCGCCGCGCTCGGCGTCCACTACGCCGGTGCGACGCTGGTCCCCCTCAACACGCGTTACACCGCCGGCGAGGCCGTGGAGATCATCGAACGTTCCGGGGCGCGCGGCCTCGTCGTGTCGGGCGAGTTCCTCGGCGCCGACCACGCGACGGAGCTCCTGCGCGACCATCGCGACTCGATGCCCGACCTCGTCGTACGTGTCCCGTTGACGCGCGGGGCGCCGGCACCCGAGGGCGCGGTGGACTGGCACGACTTCCTCGAGCGCGAGACCCCCGAGACACTGACCGAGGCGGATCGTCGTGCCGACGCGGTCTCCCCCGAAGACATCTCGGACATCCTGTTCACCTCCGGGACGACCGGAAAGTCCAAGGGCGTGTTGGCAACCCACCGCCAGACGCTCAACGGGTCGCACGGGTGGGGGGCCAACGCGGGCCTGCACCCCGGCGACCGATACCTGATGGTCAACCCGTACTTCCACACCTTCGGCTACAAGGCGGGCATCCTGCCGAGCGTGCTCTTCGGCGTCACGATGCTGCCGCTCGCGGTGTACTCGCCGACCGAGGCGTGCAAGCTCGTCTCCGACGAACGCGCGACGGTCTTCCCCGGCGCGCCGACCATCTTCCAGACCATCCTCGACGACCCGAGGCGTTCCGAATACGACCTCTCCTCCCTGCGCATCGTGATCACCGGGGCGTCGATCGTGCCCGTCGTCCTCGTCGAACGACTACAGAAGGACCTCGGCGTCGACACCGTGATCACCGCGTACGGGCTGACCGAGGCCAGCGGGTTCGTCTCCACGTGCACCCCCGACGACGATGACGAGACCGTCGCCAACACCTGCGGCCGGGCGTTCCCCGGCATGGAGATCAAGCTGTCCGATGTCGGCGAGGTCCTCACCCGCGGCGAGAATGTGATGGTCGGGTACCTCGACGACCCGCAGGCGACCGCCGAGGCCATCGACGCCGACGGCTGGCTGCACACCGGCGACATCGGCACCCTCGACGAACACGGCAACCTCAAGATCACCGACCGCCTCAAGGACATGTACATCTGCGGCGGCTTCAACGTGTATCCCGCCGAGATCGAGCAGACCCTCGCACGCCTCGACGGCGTCACCGAATCGGCCGTCGTCGGCGTCCCCGACGACCGGCTCGGCGAGGTGGGCCGGGCCTACCTCACCGTCCAGGACGGCGCCGACCTCGACGAGGCGACGGTCATCGCCTACGCCAAGCAGCACCTCGCGAACTTCAAGGTGCCCCGATCGGTGGTGTTCGTGGACGCCTTCCCGCGCAATGCCTCGGGCAAGATCCTCAAGCGCGATCTATAGCTCGAACACGCGGTGGACGCGGCTTGGGGCTATAAGACGGGGCGGTGGAACCGGCCGCCGGGCTGCCGCGTCGAAGTTGCGTGCCCGACTTCGTCAAATTCCGCGAGCTGGTCGCCGCTCGCGACGGCGTGTTCACCGCCGCCGACGTCAGTGCCTGCGCCATCAGCTCCGACGCCGCGTTCTGCCGGGTGAAGTCGGGCGAGTGGGTTCGGGTCTCGCGCGGCGTCTTCCACGTCGGAGACCGTCGCCTCGATGACCGCATGCGCGCACGCATCGCTGTGTTGTCGACGTCGCCACGCGCCGCGTTGTGTTCCGAATCCGCCTATTGGTGGCACGGCCTCACGACGAAGGCACCCAAGCAGATCCATGTGGTCACGCCGCAGGGGCGCCACGGACGCGCCATCGACGGCGTCCGCATCTGGCATCGAACGGTCGCACCTCAAGACCTCACCGACGTCGACGGCCTCCGGGTCACGACGAAGGCGCTGACAGTTCTCGACGCGGCCGTCGACGGTGGGTCCCGACTGCTGGACTCCGCCCTGCTGCGCGAGCACACGAAGGTTGCCGACGTCGTCGACGCTCAGATCCGCAACAGCGGGCGTCGGGGCTCCACCAGATCTCGCGAGATGGTCGCCGCCATCACGGACGGCTCCCGCTCAGAGGCCGAGCGGAAAGCGCTCGCCTTGCTCCGGTCCGCAGATATCACCGGCTGGACTGCCAACGCGAAGGTATGCGGCTATCTGGTCGACATCGCCTTCATCGAGCAGAAGGTCGCCGTCGAGATCGACGGCTTCGCATTCCACAGCGACGCGGCGTCGTTCCAGCACGACCGCACTCGACAGAATGCTCTCATCGCGAACGGATGGACCGTGCTGCGGTTCACCTGGCAGGACATCACCGGCCAACCGGCGTCGGTGCTGGCCAACGTGCGCGCATCGATAGCTCGAAACCGCGACGACCGCGGTTTCGAGCTATAAAACGGCTAGGTGCGGGGCTTCACCAGCGGGAACAGGATGGTCTCGCGGATGCCGAGGCCGGTGAGGGCCATCAGCAGGCGGTCGATGCCCATGCCGGTGCCGGTGGTCGGCGGCATGCCGTACTCCATCGCGGCGAGGAACTCCTCGTCGAGGACCATGGCCTCGTCGTCGCCGGCGGCGGCGAGACGCGCCTGGTCGACGAACCGCTCGCGCTGGATGACCGGGTCGATGAGCTCGGAGTAGCCGGTGGCCAGCTCGAACCCGCGGACGTAGAGGTCCCACTTCTCGACGACGCCCTTGATCGACCGGTGGGAGCGCACCAGCGGCGAGGTCTCGACCGGGAAGTCGCGGATGAACACCGGCTGACTCAGCTTCTGGCCGACCATGTGCTCCCACAGCTCCTCGACGAGCTTGCCGTGGCCGTACCCCTTGTCCTTGGGGACCTCCAGGCCGACGCGCTTCGCGATCGTGAGCAGCTGTTCGACGGTGGTCTCGCCCGGGTTGCCGGCGGGCACGATCTCCTCGCCGAGCGCCTCCGACAGCGACGGGTACATCTCGAGGGCGGTCCACTCGCCGGACAGGTCGTAGGTCGAACCGTCGGGCATGGTCGGGGTCTGGGTGCCCAGCGCGGCCTGCGAAACCTCTTGCACCAGTTCGCGGATCATTTTGGCGGAGTCGTCGTAGGTGCCGTAGGCCTGGTAGGTCTCGAGCATCGCGAACTCCGGCGAGTGCGTGGAATCGGCGCCCTCGTTGCGGAAGTTGCGGTTGATCTCGAAGACGCGCTCGATACCGCCGACGACGCACCGCTTGAGGAACAGCTCCGGCGCGATACGCAGGAACAGGTCCATGTCGAAGGCGTTGGAGTGCGTGACGAACGGACGTGCAGCGGCACCACCGTGCAGGGTCTGCAGCATCGGCGTCTCGACCTCGAGGAATCCCCGACGATCCAGTGCCGCACGGAGTTCGGCCATCACCTTGATGCGGGTGCGGGCGGTGTCGCGGGCCTCCGGACGCATGATGAGGTCGACGTAGCGCTGCCGGACCCGAGTTTCCTCGTTCATGTCCTTGTGGGCAACAGGCAACGGCCGCAACGACTTCGATGCCATCTGCCAGCCGTCGGCCATCACCGACAGCTCACCGGTGCGCGAGCTGATCACCTCACCGGAGATGAAGACGATGTCGCCGAGATCGACGTCGGACTTCCAGCGGGTCAGCGCATCCTCGCCGACACCGTTGAAGCTGATCATCGCCTGAAGCTGCGTGCCGTCGCCCTCCTGGAGGGTCGCGAAGCACAGCTTGCCCTTGTTCCGCAGGAAGATGACGCGCCCGGAGACACCGACGTGCTGACCGGTTTCGGTGCCGGCCTCGAGATCGGGGTAGGCGGCGCGGATCTCGCCGAGCGAGTGGGTGCGCGGAATCGAGACCGGGTACGCCTCGCGACCCTCGGACAGGATGCGCTCGCGCTTCTCACGTCGGATTCGCAGCTGCTCGGGAGTCTGGTCGTCGGCGTCCGTGGTCTTCTCGGCCGCGGTGGAGGCGGCACTGGTCGGGCTGTCACTCACCCCACGCACACTATCGGGGCCGATCACCGACTCCCAACTCGCCGCACCTGCTGTGACAGCGGTGACACCGACCGCCGGCGGGGTCGGCTCAGCTCTCGTGTGCGGAGATGACGGCGAGTTCGTCCGGGCGGATGCGCCCGTTCACCTTGGCCCGGCGCATCCGGCGATGACCGCCGACGACGAACACCGCGCCCCGGACGCCGCGCGCCTGCAGGTGCCAGGCGAGCCATTCGGCCTCGTGGCCGTCTTCGCTGACGAGAATCCAGCGGGAGTCGGTGCGGGCCGCGCGGAGCGACTCGGAGGTGCCGGGGGTCAGCCGATCCAGGACCTCGACGGCGTCGATGGCGAGTGCGCCGAACAGTGCGCCGTCGACCTGGCGTCGACGGTGGGAGCGGACGTCGACCGGGGTGGCACCTTCGGCGACGGCCGTCGCGTAGTCGCTGACCTGCAGCGACAGGGGTGCGGCCGGTGCCGGCGCAACGGTCGGCGCGGTCGCGGCGAAGACGGTGCGGGAAAGAACAGGGGAAACAACCGAAGCGGTCATGAGAGGGAATCCTCGAGTGATCGAAAACGAGCGGGGAGCGCGAAGGAGGGCAGCCGCAGATGCGGTACTAGCCCTGACAACACTCCTGACAGCTCTTGATCACGGCGACGAGTATGCCACAGCTCCGCGCACGGGACCAGAGTCGAGTGACGATCACCGCATCGGGGGTTGCCAGTCCTGAATACGACGCAACTGCGCGCTGAGCGCCGCATCGGGCACCGCCCGCATGGCCAGGTCGCGCAGCCGGACCGTGGGCGCCGACCGCCACTGACCGACCTTTCCGATCGCCGACGCCTGACGCGCGATGCTCTGGGTACGCCGCCGCCGCAGTTGGTTGTAGGAACGCAGGGCGTCGTCGACATCCGCCCCCGCACGACCCAGTAGCGCGGTGAGCGTCGCCGCATCTTCCATGGCCTGGTTCGCGCCCTGCCCGAGGTTCGGGGTCATGGCGTGAGCGGCGTCGCCGACGAGCACGCTTCGACCCCGCACGAAGCCGGCCAACGGCCGTGCCAGTTCTTCGATGGGCAGCACCCCGACGTCCTTCGGATCGGTCGCGTCGACGATCTCCTCGATTGGCGCATGCCATCCCGAGAAACGTTCTCGCACTTCGTCGATTCCGCCTACTTCGACGCCCTCGTCGTAGCTGACGGCGGCGAACCAGTAGACGTGCCCATCCGGAAGCGGCGCGATGCCGAACCGATGCCCGCGCCCCATCGTCTCGCCCGCGGCGTCGAGGTCGACGGGCCGCGCGGTGATGGCCCGCCAGGCGACGTAACCGGCATAGGCCGCACCCGGGTCGCGGGTGACCGCGGGACGCACCCGACTCCGTAGACCGTCGGCCCCGACGATCAGGTCGCAGTCGTCGATCGTGGTGCCGTCGTCGAGCTGGACGGTCGCATCGCGGACTTCACGCACGCCGGTTCCCGTCCGGATCTCGACGCCGGCACCGAGCCGGGCCACGAGTGCCTCGTGGAGGTCCCGGCGACGCACCACCCGGAGTTGCTCGATGGCCGACTGATCGAAGCGAGTGAGCCATCGGCCGTCGGGGCGACGGGTTCCGTTCAGGGTGGGTGAAACCCTGACGGCGTCGGGAACCGCAGATCGGAGCCCGAGCGATTTGAGCGCTCGAAGCCCGTTGCCGAACAGACTGAGGCCCGAGCCTCCCCCACGAACCTCCGGCGCACGCTCGAGCACGATGACGTCCGCTCCCAGCGACGACAGCCCGGCGGCGGTGCACAGTCCGCCGATGCCCGCGCCGACGACAACGGCCCTCATGCCCATCTTCTCCACATGGAGAAAACGATAGCAGATACACTTCTCCACGTGGAGAAATCAGTCGGACGATCGACGCGCGAGACCTTGCTCGACACCGGTCTCGAACTGATCGGGACGGTCGGGATCAGGCAGGCGTCGGCCCGCGCCGTCGAGGACGCGTCCGGAGTCCCCCACGGCAGCATTCGGCATCACTTCGGCGGTCAGGACGGCTTTCTCGGCGCGCTGGTCGAACACGTCTTCGTCCGCGACGTCCCGGTGGACGGCGAGTCGACCCACGACGTTATGGCGCGTTGGCTGGGCGCCGGCCGCGTCCGCACCCGCGCCCGCTATGAGCTGATGCTGATGGCCACCCGCGACGAGGACATGCGCGTCCGCATGGTCGCCGGCCGCGACCGATTCGTGGAGCGCCTTGTCGACCGTGGGATGCTGCGAACCGACGCCCGGCAGCTCGTCGCGGCACTCGACGGACTGGTTCTCGACGCCCTGCTGCGCGACTCGGACGGCACCGACGCCGACCACGATCCGACGCGTCTACTGGGCGCGTTCCGCTGAATCCGGCTGCGCAGAACCCGATTCGGCAAGCAGGTCCTCGCCGAGTGCACGCAGATGCCGCGCGAGTTCGTCGACGCCGGGTTGTTCGACCGGGAAGTGCCCGCATCCGGTCAGCAGATGAATGTCGGCTCTCGCCGCGATCCGGCGGGCGAAGCGGACACTGACCTCCGGCGAGGTCCAGGTGTCCGCGGCCGGGTGGACGAGCACCACCCGCGGCCCCCGGTAGTTCTCCGGCACCGGCACCTCGTGGGTCATGAGGTCAGCCAGGAATCCCAGGGAGACAACAGCACCTGCCCCGCGGGCGTCGTCGATGCAGGCCTGCGCGAGTTCCGGGTTCAGGCTGATCTTCGACATCGGCGCAACCCAGCGGATCGGGAAGCGCAGTCGGCCGAGAACCCCGACTCGGGCAGCGGACGACATCAGCGGGAGCAGGCGCGCCAACGCGGGGGGCCGGGCAGCTGCTCGTCGTGCCGCGGGATCACCGGCAAGGTCGAGGAAACACGTGGCCACGACCGCGGCGACCCGCGCACCCCGTGCCGCGACCTCGTAACCCAGCATGCCGCCGAGACTCGCGCCGAACACGACGATCGGTCGCGGATCGTCCTCGGTCTCCGCGGCGATCAGATCGCCGACCAGATCGACCCAGTCCCGATAGCGCACGCGACCGGGATCGGCGACGCGCGTCCTCCCGTACTGGGGAAGGTCGGGGGCCAGCACGTCGTAACCCTCCCCCGCCAGCACCGCCCCCAGCGGCCAGACCAGTTCGCTGTGTCCGCCGCCCCCGTGCAGTAGGAGCACCCGTAGCGGTGCCGCCGGCCGTGACGCACGCAGGATGTGGACGTCGACGGGTCCCGACGGGCGGGTCTCGCTCGCCGGCCACCTCCACCACGACGACGTGGCCTCGACGCCCGCGGCGGCCGAACGCCAGGGTTCGGGCAGGAAGCGTATGTACGATTCGGAAGTCACCCATCAATCGTCGGGCGCCGGCGAGACCGGCACAACTCGCGTTCACGCAGAACCTCGGACATGCGCAAAAGACCACGGCAACAACGATCTTCGTTCACCGTCGAGGTGATCCTGGAGGCGACGACTCAGCTTCTGGACACCGAGGGCGCCGCGATGACCACCAACCGGATAGCCGAGACCGCCGGGGTCTCGGTCGGTTCGGTCTATCAGTACTTCGGCGACAAACAGGCCATCTTCGACGAGCTGGCGGCACGACATCTCGCCGACGCGGAGGCGCGGATGGTGGCCGTCCTCGACGCCCACCCGGTCGAGGGGACCGCCTGGCCGACGGTGCTGCGCGAGATCGTCGCCGTTGCGGTGGCGGAGAACGCGAGTCATGGCCGGGCGCACGGCCGCCTGCGCGAACTGGCGAGCACAGCCGTCGTCGGCGACCTCTACACCGCCATGGCGCAACGCCTCGTCTCCCGGTTGAGCGCCTACCTCGTCGCCGACGGATGGACACCCGACGAAGCAGAGGCCGACCTGCGCCTCACGTTCCCCGCGCTCGACGCGCAGATCCATCAGCTGGCCGGCACCGGCCTGGACGCGACCGAACTCGCCGAACAGATCGCGGCGTATACCGAAGGGGCGCTGCGGGGCCGGCGGTGAGGGGCGGGCTACTTACCCCGGCGCGGATTCGCCTTGGACCGCTCGTGCACGAGCCGCAGGCCGTCGAGGGTGAGGTGCGGGTGGTGGTCGGTGAGTGATCGGCATTCGTCGAACATCAGCGGAGCGAGGTAACCGGTCGCGACCACGGTGACGTCGTCGCCGTCGAAGCCAGGCACGGTGTCGCAGACGCGGTCGACGAGGGCGTCGACCTGGCCGGCGAAGCCGTAGAGGATGCCCGACTGCAGGGCTTCGACCGTGTTCTTGCCGAGCACGCTGCGCGGCGGCATCAACTCGACCTTGCGCACGGTCACGGTGTGCTCCGAGAGCGCCTCGACGGCCAGGTTCACGCCGGGGGCGATGGCGCCGCCGAGGAATTCGCCCTTCGCCGACACCGCATCGACGACGGTCGCGGTCCCGAAGGCCACCACGATGCAGGGACCACCGTATTCGTGATGTGCGGCAAGGCAGTTGGAGACGCGGTCGGTGCCGACCTCCTTGGGGTTGTCGACCAGCAGCGGCACCCCGGTCCGCACGCCGGGTTCGAGCAGGACGTGCGGGCCGTCGCCGAAGTAGCGGGGCAACATGACCCGCAGCTCGCGCAGCAACGACGGCACCGTCGACAGGGCACTGACTCCGGTGACCTGCTCGATGTCCGAGCCGAGCATGCCGCGGAAGACCCAGGCGAGTTCGTCGGCGGTGTAATGCGGGTCGGTGTGGATCCGCCAATCACGCACCAGCCGTGCGTGATCCCCCACCCCGGCGTAGGCGCCGAGGTGGATGTTGGTGTTGCCGACGTCGACGGTGAGCAGCATCGATGGCTCCGTGTCGTTCGCCGGCGTCAGACCGTCGCGTCGGCGAAGACCGGGCCGTCGAGCTGCCGCGGGTCGAGCAGGCCCGAGCCCTCGGGTGCGTGGGCCGGGTCGTCGCCGGATTCGAGGATGCGGTTGTGGTCGTCGACGAAGACGACGTTCGGCGAATACTCCTTGAGCTCGGCCTCGTTCAGCATGCCGTAGGCGATGATGATGACGAGGTCGCCGGGGTGAACGAGATGGGCTGCGGCGCCGTTGATCCCGATGACACCGCTACCGCGCTCACCGGCGATCGCGTAGGTCACGAGCCGGGAGCCGTTGTCGATGTCGACGATGGTGACCTGTTCACCCTCGAGCAGCCCCGCGGCGTCGAGCAGATCCTGGTCGATCGTCACCGAGCCGACATAGTGCAGATCGGCCTGGGTCACGGTGGCGCGGTGGATCTTCGAGGTCATCATGGTGCGCAGCATGGTCATCGTCCCTCTGTCGTGGTGGTGCCGGCGTTGTTCCAGGCGATTTCTTCTTCGAGTGCGGCGAGACCGCCGACGTTCACACCGACGTTGTCGATGAGGCGGGCGGGGCCGAGGCGCGCGGCGACGAGCAGCCGGGCGGCTCCCTTCTCCGGCGCCTCCTCCAGCTGACGTCCGCGAAGAGCCAGGTATTCGACGTCGATCTCGGGGACGGTGTCGAGCACCGACCGTGCCGCCGCGACGATCGCGTCCCGGCCGCCCGCGGCGGAATGGGCGCCGGCGACCAGCGCGGCCGACAGCGTCGTGGCCAGCTCACGCTGCTCGGGGCTCAGATAGCGGTTGCGCGACGACATCGCCAGCCCGTCGGATTCGCGGACGGTCGGTACGCCGACGATCTCGACGTCGAGATCGAGGTCGGTGACCATCTGCTTGATCAGCACGAGCTGCTGATAGTCCTTCTCACCGAAGTAGGCGGAATTGGGTCCGACGATGTTGAGCAGCTTCAGGACGACGGTCAGCATCCCGGCGAAGTGCGTCGGGCGGGAGATGCCGTCGAGGATCGCGCCGGCCTCGCCGGGGTGCACGGTCGTCCGCTGTCCGTTGGGGTACATCGACGCCGCGTTGGGCGCGAAGACCAGCTCGACGCCGAGCGGCTCGAGCAAGGCGAGGTCGGCGTCGAGGGTGCGCGGGTAGGCATCGAGATCCTCGTTCGCCCCGAACTGCAGCGGATTGACGAAGATCGACACCACGACGATCGTGTTGCCCTTGGCCTTCGCGGCCCGGACCAGTTGCAGGTGTCCGGCGTGCAGGGCTCCCATGGTCGGGACCAGGACCACCCGCTTGCCCGCAGCGCGCAGCGTCCGGGTCACCCGGGACAGGGTCGCCGGTTCGCGGTGCACGGTCATCTGACCGGCCTTGTAGGTCGGCGTCTCGTCGGGCTGGACACTCACGGCATCTCCTTTGATCGGCGGTGTCGGATGGGTGGTCCGGGCCTCGCTCATCGCTCCTCCAGGAGGTCGAGGAGGTCGGCGGGCGCGTCGGTGCGCTCGGCGGCGCGTCGAGCCATCGTGCGGTAGGCCTCGGCGATCCCGTGGTCGCCCGCCCCGCCGGGGAGGGCGCGGAGCGCGACGAGATGCTTCCGAACGGCCTCGGCGTCGCCCCGGGCCACCGGACCGGTGAGCGCCGACGGTCCGAGATCGAGGACATTGCTCAACGACGCGGTGACGAGCGGGGTGAGGATTCGTTCGGCGAGCCGGGCGCCGCTCCCGTCGACGGTCGCGACATCGCGTCCAGAATGGTCGATGGCGGCATTCAGCGACGCCACGGCGTCGGAGATCAGCGCGATCAGGTGATTCGCGCCGTGTGCAAGGGCCGCGTGGTAGAGCATGCGGTCGGCTTCGGCGATCCGGACCGGTTCGCCGCCCATCTCCAGGACGAGCGATGACGCGATGGCCTCGCCGACGGGGTCGGCGGCGGTGATGGCGAAGCATGCGTTGGTCAGGCGGGCGGTGTCCTCGGCGGTGCCGACGAAGGTCATCGCGGGATGCAGGGCCAGCCCGAGAGCCCCGCGCGCGGTCACCGGGGTGAGGATGTCGACTCCCTGGGCGCCGGCGGTGTGCGCGACGATCGTGCCGGGACGCAGCGAACCCGACTCCGCGATCTCGTCGATCACCGCGGTCAGCTCGGCGTCGGGCACGCTGACCAGCAGCAACTCCGATCGGGCGACGACGGCGTCGAGTTCGAGGATCTCGGAATCGGGGAGGCGCTGCGCGACCCGCTCCCGCGACTGCGCGGACCGGGCGACGACCGCGCCGACGACGTGGCCGGCCTTCTCCAGGGCCTCGCCCAGCGCGGTCCCGACGCGTCCGGCGGAAACGATGCCGACGGTGAGGCGGGCGGGCGCGGGCAGGTTCGAGGTTCCGGGGAACGGATCGGGGTGGACCGGGTACGGACGATCACCGAAGGCCGAGTCGGCGTGGCTGCCGACAGCATCGTCGCCACCGGTCTGCCGCGCGAACGGCACGCCGGGATCACCGGTCGGTGAGGTCACCGCTGTCCTCCATGGTTCGTTCCAGTCCCGTCGTCGCCGGACTCCGCGTGGAAGAACGAGCTCTCCACAACGGCGTCGGCACGGGTACCAGACGTTGCAGAGCCAGGGTAGGACTCTCACCGCGGTCGGAGCCAACCTTGTGACAGGTGTCACCCGCCACCGCCGACCGCCGCCGGTGGTGAGCGGACCGCAGTCCGGTCCGCTGCGCGACCGACGACAGCTGTGACCTGGCCCGAACCGGCGTACGCTGATGCCGTCCGAGGCATCTCGTCACTCCACGCCAGACCTCAGGGGGTCCGCAGATGAGCCTGGAAGCGGGTACACGATTCGCCGGTTACACGATCGTGCGCAAGATCGGTGCCGGTGGCATGGGAGAGGTCTATCTCGCGCAACACCCCCGGCTCCCCGCCTCGACGTCATCAAGGTGCTCGCCGAGCATGTGTCCAACGACCCGACCTTCCGTGCGCGCTTCACCCGCGAAGCCGACCTGGCCGCCCAGCTCGACCACCCGTGCATCGTCAGCGTCTACGACCGCGGCGACGTCGACGGCCGGCTGTGGATCTCGATGCAGTACGTGGCGGGGACCGACGCGGCGGCTCTCGTCAAGTCGTCCCCCGGCGGCCTCCCCCTCGATGACGTTGCGGCGGTAAGCGATTCGATCGGCGCCGCCCTCGACCATGCGCATCGACACGGCCTCCTGCACCGCGACGTGAAACCCGCCAACATCCTCATCAGCGCCGCCGAATCCGGAACCGGGGAACCCGAGGAACGTCGGATTCGACTCGCCGACTTCGGGATCGCACGCCAGACCGACGGCGGCAGCACGTCGCTGACGTCGGCCAACCTGGTCCTCGGATCGTTCCCCTATTCATCACCCGAGCAACTGTCGGCGGAGACCCTCGACGCGCGCAGCGACGTCTACTCGCTGGCCTGCTCGATCTTCGAGTTGCTCACCGGCACAGTCCCGTTCACCGGACGGACACCGATGATGCTGATCCATCATCACCTCGCGACTCCGCCGCCGGACGTCTCCTCCCTTCGGCCGGGCCTCCCGCCGGCGGTGTCCGAGGCGGTGCGCCACGGGCTCGCGAAGAACCCCGCGGACCGGCCGCCCTCGGCGGGCGCATTCGCCGCGGAGTTCCGGCACGCGGTCGACACCACCGGTTTCTTCCCCGCACCGGGCGCACACCCCCGCGCAGGGAGCCGGACGCGCACGGGATCGAACACCCCGAGCCGGCCGCACACCCAGACGATGCGCGCCCGCGGCGCCACGCCCCCGACCGAGGTCGCGGCGTTGCGCACCACGGCGGTACCGACCACACCCCCGGCAACATCGGACACCGGACACCCATCGCCGCCCTCCTCACCCGGTCACGGGTTCCACACGGCGACGGCGTACTCGGAACTCCCGGGGCAGACGGTCCCCGGGCCCGCACTCGAGTCGACGATGATCCGGGCCTCCGGCGACCTCCACGTGATCGACCCGCCCCCGACCGGGGCCGAGGCGGAGCGCCTCACGACGGCGTCGCTGGCCTGCGGGATCGCCGCGGTACCGCTGAGCGTCGTCGGCGGCCTCGGCCTGCCCATGGGCATCGCGGGCTGGTACCTGGCCGGCCGCGGGCGCGCCTCGTCGGCCGCGCGACTGGCCCGGACCCTGTGCGTCCTCGGGATGCTGTTGAGCTTCGGTCTCCTCGGCTTCACCGTCGGCCGGGCGATCGCCCTGCAGTTCTGACGTACCCGCCGACGCCCCTCGCGGTCACCGCTCGTCGAGCGTGTAGGGCGACTGCCCGGGTTTCCCCTGGCCTGCGAGCGCACCGATCACCGCATCGAAGATCCACAGCGTCACCACGCCGGCGATGATGTCGACGGCATCGTCGAACGGCGACCGGAAACGCGGTGAGAACGGATCGAGGACCTTGGCGGCGGGCACGCCCAGCAGATCACCGGCGCCGTCGACGATGCCGTCGACCGGATTCACTGCCCACCCCTCGTAGGCATTGATGGCGAGCAGCGCAATCACCGGAACCGCGAGCACCCACCACAATTGTCGTCGGCGTGCGATCGACCAGGCGACGATCAGCATCACCACCCAGACCGGCATGTGGTCGGAACAGAGATTGAGAATCCCGTACTCACCCGACCGCACCAGAACCGGGATCTGACCGCCCCAGAATCCCAGTGCTCCGATCGCTCCGAGGGGAACCGCGATCGCCGCGCGGACCACACTTCGGGACCAGAACGCGAGCACGAGGACCATGTAGACCGGCATCAGCGCGGTGAGCGCCCAGATCAGGATCAGGCTCATCGCCGGCCCGTTGGCGAGGTAGTCGGCGTAGTACTCGGGGAACGGGGTCTCGTTGAGCGGGTCGAAGGTGAACAGCCACAACACCATCGGCCACCAGGCGAGCAGCGGCAGGAAGAGCGCGGCACTGACCATCGTCCGTTTGATCGAAGTGCCCCGGTCGGTGTAGCGGACCGGCGCATAGGGAGTGCCGGTCCGGCCGACCAGACCGGGCTCACCACCCGCCAGAGCTCCGCTCATGCGGGAAGTGTAGGGCGATCGTCCAACTTCTACTCAGCGAATCAGGAGCT
Organism: Gordonia westfalica; assembly: GCF_900105725.1. NCBI lineage: Bacteria > Bacillati > Actinomycetota > Actinomycetes > Mycobacteriales > Gordoniaceae > Gordonia > Gordonia westfalica. The sequence continues at coordinate 528,436 of NZ_FNLM01000036.1, read as the reverse complement.
TACGTCACAGAACTGATCCGACCGGATGACGAAACTGATACGAATTCGAAGAATCGTCTGCGCCGGGCCAGGACATCACCGATGCAAAAACGACCCGAGGCGTTATCCGTGCCGCTTTGGGCACATAACCCGTGGTCGTTTCCGGCACCTTTGAGTCAGGTGGCCGAAAACGATCCGGAAGTCATTGACCCACTGGTGAGAAAGGCGATACCCCCGAATACGGGAATCACACCTGTCCGGCGAGAGGCCGCGTCAGCTCTCGCGCCGGCGACGGCCGCCGCCGGCCGAGCCGGTCTGCTGGCGCAACTGGCTGAGCAACTCCGAAACCGGGAGGCCTGCCGAGTGGGCCGACTCGGAGTCGTCGTCGGAGGCGCGTCGGCGACGACCTCCTCCGTAGGTGGAGGCCGGGCGCCCGACACTCCCCTCGTGACGTCCTGCACCGGAGAACGCAGGAGCGTCGACGTCGGAGGTCGCGGATGTTTCCTCCACCGGGGTCGGGGTCGCGTCGGCGGATTCGGGCTCGGCACTCGCACCGGTCGCCCACTCGTCGGTCGGCGTCTCGTCGGTGTAGACGGATGCGTCGTCGCCGGTCTGCACATCGTCGACGACCTCCGCGTCGGACACTTCCTCGGCGACGCCGGCGGCGTGCTCGTCGACCTCTTCGACCGGAACCTCGGTCGCGATGCGACCGGAGATCGGGTCGTCGGTGACCACGGGGATGACCTCGGTCATCTCGTTCGGGTCGACCGAGTCGATGTGGCGGCCGTCGTCCGAGGTCGGTGCGGTGGCCGCGAAGTCGCGTGCGGCGAGCAGGCCGTCGTCGTCGTAGGTCGAGCTGTACGGCGGGACGCCGCCGAACTCGCCGCCGAAGGGTGACCCCGGCTTGGTGCCGGACAATCCGGAGGCCAGCTCGCGCATCTTCTCGCTCGACAGCGCCGCACGCTGATCCGGGAGCGGTTCCCCGAGAAGCATTTCGAGGCTCGACCGGAGTGCGAGCACCTGGGCCTTGAGCTCGGAGAGCTCCTCGTTGGACTCGGCGGTGACCTCCTTGCGGATGGTCGTCTCGACGTCGAGTTCGTACTGACGGCGCGCCGCGATCTCACGCTCGAGCTGCAATTCGTACACCAGTCGGAGGTCCCGGCTCTTCGCCTCCGCGCTCTCGGCCTGGCGCCGGAACTTGGTGACGAGGATCGCGCCGATGACCGCCGCCCACAGGGCCGCGATCACCGCCAGCGAACCGAGAATCGACAAGCGGTCGGTGAAGACCATCAGTACGCTGGCCGCGAGGGCGAGCACGATCAGCAGACCGAGCAGCCACTGCGCCGCCGACCGACTGGAACGTCGCGAGTCGGCAGAACGGCCGTTCGAGGTCGTCATGATCGTGAACTTACCCGCTGTGAGTACATTCAGAGGCCAACCGGGCGCGGAGTTTCTCAGATCGCCGACGTGTTATGTCTCGCATATTCGACCCGCTCTTCGATATCGGCTCGATCCTGCCGGCGGGTGTCTTTTCCACGGTCACCGGTGCGCGAATGTCACGAATCGCCGACGGGGGGCGGATCGTCGGGCGCCCGGCAGCAGTACTCGAGCCACATGGCCGCACCCACCAGCACCACGCCTCCGATCAGACCCACGATCGCACCGGGCCGGTCCTGGTCGGCGGCCGCCACGTGCTGCTGGCTGAGAAGGAAGACGAGCAGACCGGTCCAGACCCCGACGGCGATCGCGCCGAGGATGGCAGAAGCCTTGGCGAGGGCGAGCACTCGTGCCGCGGTCAGCGGATGAAGCTGTCCGCGAGCACGACCCACGTCGCGGGACTCGACCCTCGACCGCACGACGAAGGCGATGACGACCTCGAGCGCGGCGAGTACGTAGAGCACGATCCCGGCCAGGAGAGGCATCGGCGGGAATTCGTTGTAGTTGTACCGCACCAGGATCCACGCGGCGATCGCGGTGACCACGGCGATGACGAGGAGGTCGCGGATGCGGGTGGGACCGAGGCCGGTCTCCTCGTCGTCCTGTCCCGGGCGGCGCGGGTCGGGCCGGGTCATGACGCCCCACCCCCGGCCGGGCCACCCGTCAACCGCGCGACGGCACGCACCGCGTCCCGTTCGGCGGGGTCGAGCGCATCGATGAGCTCGCGCACCGGACGCTCGCCCTCGGGCGTCCACAACGTGGCATCCGGTTCGATCTCCAGCCACGGGATGAGCACGAACGCACGGTCCACGGCCCGTGGATGGGGAAGCGTCAGAACCGGATCGTCGTCGACGACGACGCGTCCGGCCTCGGCCACCGAGATCACATCGACGTCGAGTGTTCTTGGGCCCCAGCGGACTTCGCGGGTACGGTCGGCGGCCTGCTCCAGACCTGCACCCCGGTCGAGCCACTCCCGGGCGCTCAGCGGCCCCTCGACGACCAGCGTGACGTTGAGGAAGTCGTCCTGTTCGACCCCGCCCCAGGGCGGTGTCGCGTACACCGCGGACACCGCGACGAGTTCGTCGGCGAAGCCCTCGACCACCGATCGCAGATGACCGAGCGAGTCACCGACATTGGAGCCCGCCGAGAGAACCGCGCGACTCATCGCATGCCCTTCCTGGAGCGGCGGGTCACCACCGCGACGTCGTCGAAGGTCAGCGGGATCGGCGCCGACGGCTTGTGCACGGTGACCTCGCATGCGGAGATGCGTTCGTCGGCCATGATCGTCTCCGCGACCTCCGCCCCGACCGTCTCGATGAGGTTGCGCGGCTCGCCCCCGACGATCGAGGCGACCTGCTGCGCGAGTGCACCGTAGTCGACGGTCTCGGCGAGGTCGTCGGAGTCGGCGGCGGCACGCAGATCGAGCCACAGGATGACGTCGATGAAGAAGTCCTGGCCGTCGGCGCGTTCGTGGTCGAAGACCCCGTGATTGCCCCGGACCTTCAGTCCGCGTAGTTCGATCCGGTCAGCCATGCGACCCTCCTGCTCCGAACGTTGTCCGTGAACCGCCCGCACGCCAGGCCTCGGCGACGGTCACGGCGTCGTAGCTGCTCGCGACATCGTGGACGCGCACACCCCAGGCTCCCGCCGCCGCGGTCAGCGCCGAGATCGACGCGGTCGCGGCGTCGCGGCCCGCCGGCGGACGGTCGATGCCGTCGTGACCGAGCAGCGTGCCGAGGAACCGCTTGCGGGAAGCACCGACGAGGACGGGGAAGCCCAGGCCGATGAAGGTCGGCAGCGCATGCAGCAGAGCCCAGTTGTGTTCGGCGGTCTTGGCGAAGCCGAGTCCGGGATCGAGGATGAGTCGGTCCGGATCTACACCCGCCGAGACCGCGGCGTCGACCTGCGCCAGCAACTCGCCGCTCACCTCGGCGACCACGTCGCGGTAGCCGCCGACGTCGCCGGTGCGATGGGTGAACCGGCGGTCCGAGCTCTCCCCCGCGGGCCGCCAGTGCATCAGGATCCACGGCAGACCGGCGTCGGCGACCACACGCGCCATGTCGGCGTCGGCGCGTCCGCCCGAGACGTCGTTGATGATCGCGGCACCGGCGTCGATCGCGGCGGACGCCACGTCGGCCCGCATGGTGTCGACCGACACCACGACGCCGCGCGAGGCGAGGGCAGCGATGACCGGGGCGACACGCTCCGCCTCGAGCCCGGGATCGACGCGTACCGCTCCCGGCCGTGTCGATTCACCGCCGACGTCGATGAGGTCGGCACCCTGCTCCACCAGTTGGAGCCCGTGCGCGATCGCGGCGTCGGTGTCGAGGTATCGGCCGCCGTCGGAGAAGGAGTCGGCGGTGACGTTCAGGACACCCATCACCAGCGTCCGGTGGTTCCCACCACCGACCGGGATCGCGCGTGCCTGGGTCATCTGGTGAACGGCCGGACTCACCGGGTGATCAGGTCGAGGGCTTCGCCGCGGGACACCGCACTGGTCTTGAAGATTCCGCGGACGGCCGAGGTGGTGGTGGTCGCTCCCGGCTTCCGGATGCCGCGCATCGCCATGCACAGGTGCTCGGCCTCGATCACGACGATGACGCCGCGGGGTTCGAGCTTGCGCATGACGGCGTCGGCGACCTGGCTCGTCAGCCGCTCCTGCACCTGCGGCCGCTTGGCGTACAGGTCGACCAGTCGCGCGAGCTTCGACAGACCCGTGACCCGGCCCGACGTGCCCGGGATGTAGCCGACGTGCGCGACGCCGTGGAAGGACACCAGGTGATGCTCGCAGGTGGAGTACATCGGGATGTCCTTCACCAGCACCAGCTCGTCGTGGTCCTCGTCGAAGGTGGTCGCGAGAACCTCGTCGGGATCGGTGTACAGACCCGCGAACATCTCGCGATAGGCGTTCGCCACTCGCGTCGGCGTGCGGACGAGACCTTCACGGTCGGGGTCCTCGCCGACGGCCAGCAGCAGCTCCCGAACCGCGGCCTCGGCGCGCGCCTGATCGAACTCCGATCGGTGCCCATTCACCACGGCGTCGCGCCCCTCGCTGATCGTCATTCGTCAAACCTTACGAGCTTCGTCCGTTCTCGCCGTCACCGGCACTGTCCGATCCGGGATTCCCGTTGTCGCCGGGCCGTCCCCAGCCGTTGGTCCCGTTGGTGGCGGGACGATCGGTGGAGGACTGCTCCGGCGGCCACCCCGGTGCCGACCAGTCGCGCGGCGCACCGTAATCCGGCCGCGAGCCACCGGTGTACGGACCACCGGGCGGCGGCGCGGACTGACCCGGGTTCGGGTACTGGGGGTTCGGGTACCGAGGAGCCTGGTCCTGAGGTCCCGGGTACTGGGGGTTCGGATACTGGGGGTTGGGGTACTGGGGATCCGGATTCCCCGGCGCCGGCGGAACCGGTCCTCCCGAAGCACCCGGCTCCGGGTAGATCGGCGGGTAGTTCGGCACGTGACCCGGTACCTGCGCACCACCCGGGTACCCGGCACCGACGGGCTCGGCGACCTTCGCCTCCTCCGGCGGGGGCCACGGCTCGCCGCGCTCGATAGCGAGCTCGCCCGGCGTCTTCACCGGCGGCTTGTCGCTCGGGGTCCGGTCACCGAATTCGTTGAACGCGGTGATCCGCGGGCGCTTGACGACCTCGGAGAAGATCTTCTCCAGATCCTTGCGGGTGAGCGTCTCCTTCTCGAGCAGCTCGGTGGCGAGCACGTCGAGGGTGTCGCGGTACTCGGTGAGGATCGCCCACGCCTCGGTGTGCGCCGCCTCGATGAGGCGACGGACCTCGTCGTCGATCTCGCTGGCGATCTCGGCGGAGTAGGCCGACTGCGCACCCATCGAACGGCCCAGGAACGGGTCACCCTGATCCTGGCCGTATCGCACGGCGCCGAGCTTGGCGCTCATGCCGTATTCGGTGACCATCGCACGGGCGATCTTGGTGGCCTGGTCGATGTCCGACGACGCGCCGGTGGTCGGCTCGTGGAACACCAGTTCCTCGGCGGCCCGGCCGCCCATCGCCATCACCAGACGTGCGATCATCTCCGACCGCGTCATCAGGTCCTTGTCCTGCTCGGGAACGGCGAGGGCGTGGCCGCCGGTGCGTCCGCGCGCGAGGATCGTGACCTTGTAGATCGGGTCCAGATCGGGCATGGCCCAGGCAGCCAGGGTGTGGCCGCCCTCGTGGTACGCCACGACCTTGCGCTCGTGCTCGCTGATGATCCGGCCCTTGCGACGCGGACCGCCGATCACCCGGTCGACCGCTTCCTCGAGCGCCTCGGCGGTGATCGTCTGCTTGTTCTCACGCGCGGTGAGCAGTGCGGCCTCGTTGACGACGTTGGCCAGGTCGGCGCCGGACATGCCCGGCGTGCGCTTGGCGAGACCGTCGAGATCGGCGGTGGAGTCGATCGGCTTGCCCTTGGCGTGCACCTTGAGGATCGCGCGCCGGCCGGCCATGTCGGGGTTGCCGACCGGGATCTGGCGGTCGAAGCGACCGGGGCGCAACAGTGCCGGGTCGAGGATGTCGGGGCGGTTGGTGGCCGCGATCAGGATGACACCCGAACGGTCACCGAAACCGTCCATCTCGACGAGGAGCTGGTTGAGTGTCTGCTCGCGCTCGTCGTGACCACCGCCGAGACCGGCACCACGCTGGCGGCCGACGGCGTCGATCTCGTCGACGAAGATGATGCACGGGCTGTTGTTCTTGGCCTGTTCGAACAGGTCGCGGACACGAGACGCACCGACACCGACGAACATCTCGACGAAGTCCGAGCCGGAGATCGTGAAGAACGGCACCCCCGCCTCGCCCGCAACGGCGCGGGCCAGCAGCGTCTTGCCGGTTCCGGGCGGACCGAACAGCAGTACGCCCCTGGGGATCTTCGCGCCCAGCGCCTGGTAGCGCGCCGGGTTCTGGAGGAAGTCCTTGATCTCGTAGAGCTCCTCGACGGCCTCGTCGGCGCCGGCGACATCGGCGAAGGTCGTCTTCGGCATGTCCTTGGACAGCTGCTTGGCCTTCGATTTGCCGAATCCCATGACGCCGCCGCGGCCACCGCCCTGCATGCGACTCATCACGAAGAAGAACAGGCCGAACAGCAGGATCATCGGCAGCACGAAGATGAGGATCTGCCAGAGCACCGACTGCTCGTTGACATTCGTCGTGTACTTCGTGCCGGTGTTCTGGACCGCGTCGAAGATCTGCTCACCGGCCTGCGCGGGGTACTTGGTGCTGATCTTGTCCGCGTCGGCGTCGTTCACCTTGATCGGGGTGTTGAGCTCGATGCGCAGCTGCTGCTCGCGGTCGTCGATGCTGATGAACTTGGTGTTCTTCTTGTTCAGCTGCTCCAGCGCGACGGAGGTGTCGACGCCCCGGTACTCGCGGTCGGAGTTGCTCATCACGCTCCAGCCCCACAGGGCGAGCAGGACGAGCGCCAGGATGGCGAGGTTGCGGAAGACTGTCTTACGGTTCATGCCAGTTGGTGGGGGTTCGACCGGCGTGCGGGATCGAGTCCCGGCGCCCACTCCGTTCCCATGTCCTTCCCATCGACGTACACATTGAGGCTACCGGTCAACGATCACGCTGGTGAAACCGTTCCCGACGCAGATCTGCCGCCACGACGCGCAGGCCACGGCGGGTGGAGCACCCGGCGGGGTCAGCTGCTGTAGACCGCGGGCTTGAGGCGCCCGATGTACGGCAGGTCCCGGTAACGCTCGGAGTAGTCGAGTCCGTAGCCGACGACGAACTCGTTCGGGATGTCGAAGCCGACCTCGGCGACACGCACCGGCGACCGCACGGCCTCGGGTTTGCGGAGCAGCGTGCACACCTCGAGGCTGCGCGGCGAGCGTGTGGCGAGGTTCTTCATCAGCCACGACAGCGTGAGGCCGGAATCGATGATGTCCTCGACGATCAGCACGTCGCGGCCCTCGATGTCGCGGTCGAGGTCCTTGAGGATCCGCACGACACCCGACGACGACGTCGACGACCCGTAGCTCGACACCGCCATGAACTCCAGCTGGGAGGGGATCGGCAGGGCCCGGGCGAAGTCGGTCATGAACATGACCGCTCCCTTGAGCACACCGATCAGGACCAGATCGTCCTCGATGTCGGTGTACCGGGAGGCGACGGAGTGGGCGAGTTCGACGGTGCGCTGCCGGATCTGTTCCTCGGTGATCAGAACAGCATCGATGTCAGCGGCATAGGGGTCTGCGGACTGCACCTTCACAGCTTGTCATGTTTCGCGGGTCACATGGCCGACGGGTGGGATCCATGGCCGGAAATTACCCACGGGTACGCGTCGGCCGACGGGGCAAAACCGTTCGCGAAGATAACAGTGAGATAACGAAGTTTAACATTGGTCACTCGCGAAACATTTTCAAACAATTGTTTTGTCGGGTTTGTGAACGTTAGACCACCCGCCAGCAACGTGGGCAGCAGGGGTTTTTCGACCTGTGAATATGATCGATCCCAGTTCCCCTATTCCCCCCTCGGGGAACTCCCCTCGATGGAAAGAATTCCTTCATGTCAACTGAACGACAGGACGGGGCCTTGTCGCGCATACGCACGCGCACATTGGTCGCCGTTGTCATTTCCCTTGCCACGGTTGCGATCACAGCCCTCGCCGGGACCGCGCAGGCCGCCCCCAAGCAATTCGGGCCGTCGACCTACGACGCATCCTGGAATGCGACGTCGCTGACCCTCACGCTGCACAATGCCTCGGCAAGCACCGATAACGGGAAGCTGACCATTCGCGATCGAGCCGGCGCGGAGCTCTTCCGTATGCCTCTTGCATATCGCAATGAGTACCGGCAGTTCCCGATCGACGCTCGCCAGGCCGGCAACAAAATAACGCTCATTCCTTCTCGTAACATTGCGCGATCGGTGCAGGTCAATCCGACCGAGGTCGAGAACGTCCGCGGCATCGCACGGCATCAGGTGGCGGCCCCGCAGACCCGCCAGGAGCGGGACGACCAGGCACTCGTCCGTTTCCAGCAGCAGCTCAGTGCGGGAACGACCGTCTCTTCGCTGGTCGGCACGATCATCGGCGCGATCGTCGGCGGGATGATCGGCTGCATCTTCGGGATCACGGCCGCCGTCGTGGGTTGTCTCGTCGGAGTCGCCCCGGCGGCCGCGGTCGGCGGTCTCGTCGGTCTCGTCCTCGGCGGCGGCGGCACTCTGATCGGAACGGCGATCCAGTACTTCAACACGATCAACTCGCCGTTCACGCCACCCAGGAAGTAAGTCCGACCATTCACACGACGGTCCGTCTCACCTCTCGGTGAGGCGGACCGTCAGTGTCTCAGCGCTTCGTTCCACGACGGTCCGCACGTCCGGATCGCCGCCGATCGCCACCTGCGCGCGCACCGTTCCGGAGTCCACGACGAGCCGATCGACCGCGGCGATCACCCGATGCGTCGGTTCGGTGGCCCCGACGTCGAGCAACCAGCGTCGGATGACCCTGGTACGCACGGCCCTCGGCAGGTCGTGCAGCGGCGCGATCTCCAGGCCGTCGGGAGTGCCGGCCCTCTCCCACACCGCCTCCGCCCAGCCATCGAGCGCATCGTTGTCGTCCTGCAGGCCGTCCGCGGTGCGTCCCAGCGCATCCACGACACCGCCCCGGAGGACGTCGTCGAGCAGCGGGATCACCTCGGCACGCAATCGAACCCGGGTGAACCGGGGGTCGCGGTTGTGCGGGTCGTGGTGCACGGCCAGTCCGAGTTCGGTACACACCGCGAGCGTCTGCATCCGGCGCACCCGCAGCAGCGGCCGCCCCCACGGGGCCTTCCACGCACGCATACCGGCGATCGAACGCGACCCTGAACCGCGTGCGAGTCCGAGCAACACCGTCTCGGCCTGGTCGTCGGCGGTGTGCGCGAGAAGAACCGGGCGACCGTCCCGCGCGGCGTCGAGCGCCGCGTACCGCGCGTCCCGGGCAGCGGCTTCGAGTCCCCCGCGGGTCCCGACGCCGACCTCGAGCACGCGTGCGTCGGCGCCGAGTTCGCGTGCGATGGAGGCGGCTCGGGCGGCGACGTGGGCGGAACCCTCCTGCAGTCCGTGGTCGACGACCAGCGCGGTGACGTCGAGTCCCGCGCGGACCGCCGTCGCCGTCAGGGCGAGCGAGTCGGCACCGCCGGAGAGCCCGACGCAGACGGATGCGCGCGGACCGGCGAGAGAGGTGGCCGCGTAATCCGCGACCACCTGCGTCACAGCACGCGTCGTATCCATGCCTGCGGGGTGTCGATCTCGTCCGGGAGCGGCATCGTCTCGGGCGAGGTCCACACGGTGTTGAACCGCTCCATGCCGACGGTCTCCACCACCTCGTCGACGAAGGCCTTGCCGCGGATGTACTGCGCCATCTTGGCGTCCATGCCGATCAACGCGCGGATGATGCGCTGCACCGGGTTCCGCGGCGCCTTGCGGCGCTTGTCGAACGCGGTGCGGATGCGGGCGACGGACGGAACGTGCGCCGGACCGACGGCGTCCATCACGTGGTCGGCGTGGCCCTCGAGCAGCGTGCCCAGAACCATCATCCGCCGGAAGGCCTCGAACTGCTCGGGGCTCTGCAGCAGCTGCATGGCGCCGATGATGCCCTTCTCGCGGGGTTCGGAACCCTTGAGCGCCCTGGTCATCCGCGTGACGATCTCGGTGGTCGACTCGCCCGTCTCGGACGTGAGCACGGCGACGTTGTCCTGCATGTAGTCACGCAGCCACGGATTGGCCGAGAACTGCACCCGGTGGGTGACCTCGTGCAGGCACACCCAGAGGCGGAAGTCCGACGGCACGACCTTGAGCTGGCGTTCGACGTTGATGATGTTGGGCGTCACGACCATCAGCACACCGGGTTCACCGGTCTCCGGGTCCGGGGTGAAGGGGTCGTACTGGCCGAGGATGGCCGTGGAGAGGAAGGCCAGGAGACCGCCGGCCTGGACGCCGCCGAACTTGGCGGCCAGCCCCGACGAGCCCGCCTCCACGCCGCCGGCGTCGGACCCGAGCATCGAGCGCATCGAGTCGGATGCCGCGTCGATCCAGCCCGGCCGATCGAGGATGCGGGTATTCGGGACGCGGAGTCCGTCGGCGAGACCCGTGACCTCGCGAACCGGCGCCTCCGCACGCGTCGCCGCGTCGGCGAGCTCGGCCTGTGCGGTCTCGTAGGTGTAGGCCGTGGTCTTGGGACCGGGCCGGACGAGCCGTTTCGCGGTCGACGCGGCGAGCGGCCAGTCGATCTGCGACCCGATGCTCAGGTGATGGTCCTCACCCACCGGCTCGACCCCGGTCTCGCTGTCGATTCCAGACATGCTCATCGGCACCCGCACTCTCTGAGTTGGCCCACCACGGCGTCGAGGGCGGGTCTCGCGTCCGCCGGCGAGGTGCCGCCGGACATCAGGGCGAACGACAGCACGCGGCCGTCGATCGTTTGCACTATGCCCGTCAACGAACTGACCCCGGTGAGTGTTCCGGTCTTCGCGCGCACCCAGCCGGCACCGGGCGTGGTGGCGATCGGGAATCGGTCGGCGAGGGTACCGGTACCGGCGGCGATCGGCAGTCCGTCGAGCATCGGTCGCAGCGCCGGCCGCGACGGCCCGCTGGCCGCGGTCATCACCGCGTCGAGCAGTGCGGGCGTGGTGCGGTTGGCGTAGGAGATGCCCGACGCGTCGGCCAACGTCGTGCCCTTCCACTGTTCGGGGAACGTCGAGGACAGGACCTGCTCGATGGCGTCGACGCCGGCCGCCAGTGTCGCCGGCCCGCCGCGGTGCACGGACAGTTCGATCGACAGTGTCTCGGCGAGCACGTTGTCGCTGTGGCGGAGCATGTCGTTGACCCGTGTCACCAGCGGGGCGGACTCGACCTTCGCGATCACGCGGTCGCCGGCGGGGGCGGAGGCCTCGGTCACCGGCGCGTCGACGTCGAGGGCCGCGGCCAGTGCCTCACCGGCCATGATCCCGGGCGTCGCGGAACGCGGTGAGTACTCGTCGAGCGGTTCGAGCCGGGCTCCGTCGACCATCAGCGACTCGATCGGCGCGATGTCGCCGCCCTGGATGTCCCGGCGGTCCCACGTCCGGTCCATCGTCGGCCCCGAGAAGGCGCTGAGATCCACCGCGACCGAGGTGACCGGGATGCCGGCCTGTTTGATCTGCTCGGCGAGGTCGGCGATGCGGGCGGGCTCGCTGTAGAAGGTGTCCGCGCCGGCCGGCTGCGCCGACAGGGTGGGGTCGCCGGCACCCTTGAGGATGATCTGGCCGTCGGAGCCCGCGACGACAGTCGTGGTCAGTCGCGCATCGTGCGGCATGGCGTCCAGGACGGCGGCGGCCGAGAGAACCTTGTCGTTCGACGCGGGGATGCGCGGACGATCGGGATTGCGCGACCAGAGGACCTCGCCGGTCAGCGAGTCGGAGATCATTCCGCTCAGAACGCCGAGTGCCGGATCCCGCAGCTCAGGGGCGATCGCCCGCGAGATGCCGGCGCGTGTAGGGGCCGGGGCGGTCGCGACGACCGGGTCGATCTGCGGGTCGACGACGATCGCGGCGGGCTGCGGCGGAATCCCCGGCGGCAGCTCGGCCTCCTTGTCGAGGCGGAGTGCCACGGCCACCGCGGCGGTCGAGGCGAGCGCGAGGATCACGACCGCGGCGACGGTCCACCAGAGGAGTTTGCGACTACGGGGTCTGCCATCACGACCTGCGGGTCTGGTGGATGCGCCCACGAAGCCTCCGGATCTCTCGCACTGTCCTGACCGACACTGCACCGACCTGTACTGCACCGGCCGATATGTCGGATTCGAGCGACCTGGGATCCGATGCACCCACGAACAGCGGGGGTACGAAGTCCGAGGTCGTCGGACTAACAGTATCGTTGTTCCGACGCGCGGCCATCTGGGCCGTCCGGCGATCACACCCCGATCCGCAACTGCCAGGAGGAACAGTGGAATTCGATGTGACCATCGAGATCCCCAAAGGTGGCCGAAACAAGTACGAGGTCGACCACGAGACGGGGAAGGTCTACCTCGACCGCTACCTGTACACCTCGATGGGCTACCCGGCCGACTACGGCTACATCGACGGCACCCTCGGCGAGGACGGCGACCCGCTCGACGCGATGGTCCTGCTGCCCGAGTCGGTTTTCCCCGGCATCATCGTGCGTGCCCGCATCGTCGGCATGTACACGATGACCGACGAGGCGGGCGGCGACGACAAGCTGCTGTGCGTGCCCGCCGGTGACGTGCGCTGGGACCACATCAAGGACATCTCCGACGTGTCGGAGTACGAACTGGGTCCGATCTCGCACTTCTTCGAGCACTACAAAGACCTCGAGCCCGGCAAGGAGGTCCAGCCCGGCGGTTGGGTCGGCCGGGAGGAAGCCGAGAAGGTCGCCCAGGAGGCCATCGACCGTCTCGCGGCACACCCCGACGAGGCCAACGAGCCCTCGCGCGGCTGACGCCACCCGATCAGTCGCTCCCGGACCGCCGACGACACACGCTGTCGTCGGCGGTCTGTGCGTTTCGACCGCCTTTCGCCGGCCTGCGCATCGGCGAAACGTCGATAGGAGGATCGACTGTCGTGACCCCGCTGCCGCCACCGAACCCCGCAGGAACCCGTCCGCACTTCACTTCGATGCCTGACCTGGCATTACGGGATCTCGGCGGTGCCGTCGTCTGGACCAACGACGAACTCTTCGCCGAATCGCAGAACCTGATCAAGACGACGCCCGCGGAGTATCAGCCGGCGACATTCGGCCACAGAGGCCAGGTGTACGACGGCTGGGAGACCCGCCGACGACCAGCTCCGCTGCCTGAGGCGCGAGGAGCGCAAGCGACGAGCCTCGAAGGCCCGGTGAGACACCGTCGCCCACCCAACCACCGGTCGACGTCAACCCGACCCGCAGACTTCGATCGACGTCTGCCGGTCGAGTTGAGGTTCGGCAGTCGGGGCTCCGGCCACACTCCTCAGGGAGCGAACCTCTTCGACCCCCACGACGCCCAGTTCACCGGCCGCGGGCACTGATCCGAAAGAACGCAACGCACCCAGCTCCGCTGCCGGAGGTGCGAGCGAAGCGAGCCTCGAAGGCTCAGGCCACCCGGTGCCGCACGTCGGCGAAGACCGGGAGAACCTGCTCACGGATACGACGATCGGTGGCCGAACCGTCGATCGGGACCAGGATCACGGCGTCGGCGACCTCGGCGGCGTAGATGTCGCGCAGCAGCGTGATCAGACCGTGGGTGGTGCCGACGTAGCGGATGGTCTCCGAGTCCTCGGTGGAGGCGCCGGCCTGTTCCACGGCGGCGCGAGCCGACGCGGCGTGCGGCGCGATGGCCACCTCGATCTCGAGGGCGACCACAAAGTTCGCCTGATCGTGGGTACCGGCCCGCAGCAGCGAACGCGCACGCTGCGCATCCCGCAGCGTCTCGCGACGCACGACTATCGGGAAGGTCTGTGCCACAGCATCTCCCGCGACCGCGACCCGGAAGCCGGGGCGCCCGATGGTGACGGCGCCGCGAGTGGTGTCGAGTTGGATGGTCATGCCGGGTTCCCCTCGTCGAGTTCTGGTCGGGTGATGGTCGTGGTGTCGCAGAGCGAGGCGAGTGCGTCGAGCAGGCGGTCGACGTCGTCGGAGGTGGTGCCGGCGCCGAAGCTCGCGCGGACGGCACCCTCGGGGTGACCGAGCCGTTTGAGCAACGGGTGGGCGCAGAACTTGCCGTCGCGCACGCCGATTCCGTGTTCGTCGCTCAGGTATTCGGCGACGGCCCGCGGCGCTACTCCGTCGACGGTGAATCCGGCGATGCCGACGCGGTCGGCGGAGTCGGTGAAGATCTGCAGCGGTCGCACTCCGTCGATGCGTGCCAGCCCGGCGTCGAGCCGTTCGCAGAGCCGGAGTTCGTGAAGGCCGATGGCCTCGGGGCCGAGTTCGGCGAGCGCGGCGCACGCCTCGGCGATCGAGACGGCCCCGAGCACGTTGGGTGAGCCGGCCTCGTGGCGAGCGGCGCCGGTGTGCCAGGTGGCGCCGGCGGTGTGGTCGTCGTGGCGGACATCGACGTCGGCGGTCGCTCCGCCACCGGCGAGATACGGGTCGGCGGCGTCGAACCAGTCCGACCGTCCGATGAGCACCCCGGCACCGAACGGCGCGTACGCCTTGTGCCCGGAGAAGGCCAGGTAGTCGATGCCGTGGCTGACGATCGAGATGGGACGGTGCGCGACGAGCTGCGCGGCGTCGACCAGGATGCGCGCGCCGTGACGGTGGGCGATCGAGGCCAGCCGGCTGATCGGGAGGACCTCGCCGGTGACGTTCGACGCCGCGGTCACGGCCAGCAGCGACGCCGGCTTCGAGGCGAGTTCGGCCTCGATCGCGACGAGGGTGTCCTCGATGGTGTCGCGGGCGGTGACGACGCGCGCCCGATTGCGGCCGTTCTTCGGCGCGCACCACGGGAGCAGGTTGGCGTGGTGCTCGATGTCCAGGACCACGACGTCGCCGGGCGTGATGTGGGCGGCGAGGTTGATGGCGTCGGTGGTGTTGCGGGTGAAGACGACGGTGTCGTCGACCCGGCCGCGGACGAACCCGCGGACGGTCTCGCGGGCGGCTTCGTATCGGCGGGTGGTGACCTGCGACAGGTGCCCGGCGCCGCGGTGCACGCTGGCGTACTCACCGAGCGCACCGGCGACGTGCGCGGCGACCGACGCCAGCGCCGGCGCGCTCGCTGCGTAGTCGAGATTGGCGTAGGCGACGCTGCGTCCTGCGGCGACGGGGACCTGTGCCTCTGCGCCGACGACCGGCGCGAGGGCTGGGATGAACGGTGCCGGGGCGGCGTCGGACAGCACTGCATCGCGAGCCGGACGGGCGGGTTCGACGGGTGCCGAGAGCACAGCAGTCATGACGAGAACTCCTCGAGAAATCCACACTTGCCGCGTTCGGGTTCGAACGCAGCCGGGTCGTCACCCGGAGCACCCCACCGTGGAGGAGGGTTGCCGACCAGCGAGCCGGGGCTTGTCACTGGCACTCATGACCTGCGACAAGGTTCGCGGATCCCGCCACGAGGTGTCAATTTAGGATCACCGTGATTCGAAGTTAGGGCAGGCTTACCTGTACCCTGGCTGTCGTGTCACCGACATCGAGTGAGGTCTTCGTGTTGTCGCGCCCGCACGGCACCGTGCGGGGCGAAGGGGTGGTCCGGTCGTTCACCGACGTCGACGAGGCGTCCGCTGCGCTGCGGGCGGGCGAGGTCGAGGCGCTGACCGGGGCGATCCCGTTCGATGTCCGCGACCCGGCGGCGCTGGTCGCCCCCGCCCGCCTGCAGACCGGCGAGGCTCCCCTGACCGGGAGTGCGCCACTGTCCCGGCGAGCGGTATCGACCGTGCTTCACCCCGACGCCGACGAGCATCGCGAACGCATCGCGCACGCGGTCAAACGCATCGTCGCCGGCGACGTCGGGAAGGTCGTGCTCGCGCGCAGTGTGGACCTGGTGCTCGACGAACAGATCCGGCCGGCCGAATTCCTCGACGCACTCGCCGGCGGAAACGCCGGACACAACGCGTTTGCTGTCGATCTCGGCGCCGCAACGGGTTCGGGCTCATGGCTGCTCGGCGCGAGTCCCGAAGCACTACTGCGCAAGTCGGGCTCGACGGTGACCTGCCACCCGTATGCGGGTTCGGCACCGCGGTCCGCCGACCCGGCGGCCGACCGTGCGACCGCCGACGAATTGGCATCCTCGGCAAAGGATCTCGCCGAGCACGCCTTCGTCGTCGACCATCTTCGCGAACGCCTTGGGCACCTCTGCGACGACGTCGACGCACCGTCGACACCACAGCTCGAGTCGACCGGGGAGATGTGGCATCTGGCCACCCCGATCCGTGCGACGCTGCGCGACCCGGCGACCACCGCACTCGACCTGGCCCTACTCCTGGGACCCACACCCGCCGTCTGCGGAACCCCGAGTGATGTTGCCGCCCAGATCATCCGCGACGTCGAAGGTGATCGGGGCTTCTATGCCGGCACCGTCGGCTGGTGCGACGCCGCCGGGGACGGCGAATGGATGGTCACCATCCGCTGCGCCGAACTCGCAGCCGATGGTCGGAGCCTGCGGACGTGGGCCGGCGGCGGCATCGTCGAACACTCCGATCCGCAGGCGGAACTGGACGAGACCGCGTTCAAGTTGAGGACTGTGCTGAACGCGCTCGGGATGAGAGCGATCTGAGTTACGATCGTCGACGATGATCGACGATTTCGTCGTGGCGCGAAACCCCGAAGAAGGGTCGACGCTGCCCTATCTCGTGCGGATTCCCCTCGGCCCCAATGGAATCGTGCTCAAGGTCCGTGACACCTGGCCCCGCGCGACGAAGATCTACTGTCACCGGGCACTCGAGTGGCCCGCGGAACCGGAGATCGTCGAGACCCATCCGGTTCGATCGGTCTCACGACGCGGCGCCGCCATCGATCTCGTCCTCGACCGCGCCCGCGAGAACCGGTCACAATTCGTCCTGACGCGCGCACGGGGCCGAGAGATGATCTTCTGGCAATCGCGTCGTACCACCAAACAAGCTCGACCCAACGTAGCCCTACCCACAGCCCGGGCCCACGGACAGGCTCTCGAGATCGTCGTCGACTCCGGCGAGAAGTACGCGTACTCGTTCGGTCACCAGCAGGCGACCACCACCCGGCGCCGGCTGTCCGCCGGCGACTACGCGATCGTCGAGGGGGACACCGTCGTCGCCGCGGTCGAACGAAAATCGATCGACGACCTCGCCGGTGGCCTGATGTCGGGGAAATTCACCTACCAGCTCGCGGACCTCGCTGGCCTACACCGTGCGGCGGTCGTCGTCGAAGCGGCCTACAGCAAGATCTTCAACCACGAACACGTCGCAGCCTCGCCACTGGCCGAGGCAGTCGCCGAAGCCCAGGTTCGGTTCCCGTCGGTGCCGATCGTGTTCTGCGACAACCGAAAACTCGCCGAGGAGTGGACCTATCGCTGGCTTGGCGCCGCACTTCATGAGTGGCGACTGGCGGTCGGCACCGAAGCCGTCGTCGAGAGTCTCGCGGGTCCGGAAGCCACTCCCGCGCAGATCCGCGCATGGGCGACCGCCCAAGGCATCGAGGTCCCGGCGAAAGGCCGTATCCCGAGCGCGGTACGCCGGGCGTGGGAGGCCCGGAACGGCTGAGAGGCTAGCCGCCAGCCAGAAACCCACCCTTTTTCGGCAAACCCAGCACCCCGAGGGGTGGTGATTCTGCGGAAAAAGGGTGGGTTTGCCGGTCAGCCGAGCGCCTGATCCAGGTCTGCGAGCAGGTCGTCGATGCCCTCGAGGCCGACGGAGAGCCGGACGACCGAGTCGCTGAGTCCGATCGCGGCACGTCCCTCTGGTCCCATCGCGCGGTGCGTGGTGGTGGCCGGGTGGGTGATCAGCGACTTGGAGTCACCCAGATTGTTGGAGATGTCGATGACCTGCAGGGCATTGAGCACCTCGAAGGCGCGCTTCTTGCCGTCGATGCCGTCGTGGTCGTTGAGCTCGAAGGTCACCACGGTGCCACCGCCGGACATCTGGCTCTTGGCGAGTTCGTACTGCGGATGTGACTGCAGGAACGGGTATTTCACCCAGCGAACCCGCGGATCGGCTTCCAGGAACTCCGCGATGCGCAGCGCCGAGGCGACCGAGGCGTCGACCCGCAGGCGCATCGTCTCGAGTCCCTTGACCAATGTCCAGGCGTTGAACGGGCTCAGCGCCGGACCGGTGTGACGCATCAGTTGCTGGACCGGGCCGTCGATGTATTCCTTGGTGCCGAGGACGGCGCCGCCCATGACGCGCCCCTGGCCGTCGATGTGCTTGGTGCCCGAGTAGACGATGACGTCGGCGCCGAGTTCCAGGCCGCGCTGCAGCAGCGGGGTGGCGAAGACGTTGTCCAGCACCACCTTCGCGCCCGCGGCGTGGGCCAGTTCGGACACCTTGGCGACGTCGACGAGCGTCTGCATCGGGTTCGACGGGGTCTCGAAGAACACCGCGTCGGTCGGCTTCGACAATGCGCGTTCCCACTGCTCGAGGTCTTCGCCGTCGACGAACTCGGTCTCGATGCCCCAGCGCGGCAGGATCTCGTTACACACCACGAAGCATGAGCCGAACAGGCTGCGGGCGGCGACGAGCCGGTCGCCGGCCTTCAGCAGGGCGCCGAGCGCGACGAACACCGCGGCCATGCCGCTTGCGGTCGCGAAGCAGGCCTCCGCACCTTCGAGCTGACGCAGGCGCTCCTGGAACATGTGCACGGTCGGGTTGCCGTACCGGGAGTAGACGAACCGCTGGTCCTCGCCGGTGAAGGCGCGCTCGGCGGCCTCGGCGGAGTCGTAGACGTATCCGCTGGTCAGGTAGAGCGCCTCGGCGGTCTCGTGGAACCCGGAGCGGACGAGGCCGCCGCGAACGGCGATGGTGTCGGGCGAAAGACCTTCCGGCAGTTCACGACCCACGGACAGATCAGCACTCACGATTGCCTCCACGGCAGATTCTCGGCACGCCACCCGGACGCGCCCCGATGGTCGTTGCTGTCGAGGGCACCCTCGAACCCGTCGACCACGTTGTAGGCCTTGCCGATTCCGTCGGCGGTCGCCGCCTCGGCCGCACCGATCGATCGATGGCCCGAGCGGCAGAGGAAGATGACCTCGTTGTCATCGGTGACCCCGGCGTCGCGCAGCTGCGCGACGAACTGCTCGTTGCGCCGGCCCTCGGGGAACGTCGTCCACTCGGCGAAGATCGTGCGCTTGCCCAGCACCTCGAGGTCGGGGACGCCGACGAACGACCATTCGGCCTGCGTCCGACAGTCGACGAGGACCGCGTCGGGGTTGTTCTCGAGCTTCTCCCATGCCTCGAGGGGGGTCAGGTCGCCGGCATAGGTCATGATGAGCACACCTTCCATTCGCCGTTCTCGCGAATCACGGTCGTCTCGACGACCTGCTTGTCGTCGGGAGTGTTCTTATAGTGCCAATGGACCTTCACGGTCGCCCGGTCACCGTCGACCACCAGGTCGGTGATCTCGGGGATCTCGATGTGGCCGTTCTTGTCCAGCGACGCCTGGTTCTCGGCGACGAACTGCGCCTCGGCGGGGAAGCCTGGCATGTTCAGATCGGCCTCACATGTATTCGCGCGGTACTCGACGTAGTTCGGGCCGTTCTTGGCCGTGTACAGGTCGTTGATGGCGTATTGGACCCGCGCGTCGTCGCTGACCCGTTCCTCCGCCGGCCGCGAGATGCTGGAGAGCACGATCGCGAGCACCACCAGTCCGACGAATCCCGCCGCGGCGAAGAACGGCCACGCGTTCTTCCAACTGGGCGGCGCCTCCTCGACGAGGGCGGCGTCGACGTCCTCGTTCGGCGATCCGACCTTCCCGGACGCAGGCTTCTTCGAGGACGCAGCGCCCCGTGAGGTGTTCCGGGATGCGGCGCCCTTACCGGAGGGCTTGTTGTCGGGGCCCCCGCCTGCAGCTTTGGCCATGGCGCGAAGTGTATCGACCGACCGGGTGTGATCTCCGCCCGGCGTCGGCGCAGCCCTGCGGCCGAATCGCGGGGGGCGCCACCGACCGCGATCAGTAAGGTGGCCCTAACAACTGCTGCCGACCGGCGAGGACCTCATGCGTTCGCTCACCCATCGACTGTTCGGACTCCTGCTCGCGGCGATCGCGGCCGCGCTGGTGGTCTCCTCCTGCTCGGCACCCGAGGAGGACGTCGCCGACGCTTCGGCGCGCGTGCCCACCCCGGAAGCGGGCGCGATACCCGTGACGGTGCAACAGGCCTACGCGCCGGCGATCGTGGAGAAGGCACCCACGCGGATCGCCGCGCTCGGCGTCGGCGACGGGGACACACTGCTGGCCCTCGGTGTCATGCCGACGACGATCGCCCCCTTCGCCGATCCCGACCAGGCCACCGCGCCGTGGAACGCCGAACTCATCGGCGACGCGAAGCCGGTGGTCCTCTCCAACTCCTCGGCGGCTCTCGGTGACGAGATCCCCAAGGCCCTCGCCACCCGCCCGGATCTGATCACCGCGGTCGGCGCCGATCCCACCCGCGACCAGTTCGAACTGCTCAGCAAGACCGCGCCGACCATCCTCCGGCAGGCGCGGTTCGAGCCCTGGCAGGTGCCGTGGGATGCGCAGACGATCCAGATCGGCACCGCGATCGGGCAACCCGACCTCGCCCGGCGCAAGGTCGGCGAGACCGAGTCCTTCCTCGCGGGCATCCGGGCGAAGAATCCGCAGTTCGCGGGCAAGACCGCCGTCGTCGTGACCGCGAGCCCGACGGGCGGCGTCTCGGTGTACGGACCCGGGGACGGCCGCGCACAGACCCTCGCGGGTTACGGCCTCGTCTATCCGCCCTCTCTGCGGGATGCGATCACCAGCGGGTTCTACGGCGAACTGCCCGCCGAGAGCCTCGACCGTCTCGACTCTGCGGACATCGTCGTCGCCGTGGACTGGCAGGGCTCCAACGACAAGCTGCGCTCGAACCCGGCGTTCACCCGTCTCGAGGTGGCGCGTTCCGGACGCGTCGCCTACCTGCCGCAGGAAGTCGGCAGCGCCATGTCGGTACCGACGCTGCTCACGATCCCGTGGGTGGCCGGTCAGGCCGTCGGACTAATCGCGACCGCCGCCGACTCGCGATGAGGAGCGCGCCGACGGCCGTCGGACTAATCGCGACCGCCGCCGACTCGCGATGAGGGGCGCGCCGACGCCGCCATCACGATGACGTCGAGAAGTGAGGATTACCTCACAGCTAATTTTGGTCGCAGACACCAAGCGCCTACCGTAGAAGGGATAGGCCTTATCCAAGCGTGTCGACAGTAGGATCCAGGGTTCCGGAATCCTGTTCCTGCGTCGGGGCGCGCCGAGCAACGGAAGACACCTACTCCATGAGCGACAACAGCCGCCCGCTGCGGGTTGCGATCGTCGGTGCTGGTCCCGCCGGGATCTACGCCGCCGACGCGTTGATGAAGTCCGACTCCGCGAAGGACCGCGGCGTCAGCATCGACCTCTACGAGCGTATGCCGGCTCCGTTCGGTCTGATCCGTTACGGCGTCGCGCCTGATCACCCGCGCATCAAGGGCATCATCACCGCGCTGCACAAGGTGCTCGACAAGCCGCAGGTCCGCCTGCTCGGCAACGTCGACTACGGCACCGACATCACGCTCGCCGAGCTCAAGCAGCACTACGACGCCATCATCTTCTCCACCGGCGCCACCGACGACCGCGCGCTCGACATCCCGGGCATCGACCTCGAGGGCAGCTACGGCGCCGCGCAGTTCGTCGCCTGGTACGACGGCCACCCCGACTTCCCGCGCACCTGGCCGCTGGAGCAGGAGAAGGTCGCCGTCATCGGCGTCGGCAACGTCGCCCTCGACGTGGCACGCGTTCTCGCCAAGACCGGCGACGAGCTGCTGCCGACCGAGATCCCGGCCAACGTCTACGAGGGCCTCAAGGCCAACAAGGCGATCGAGGTGCACGTCTTCGGTCGCCGCGGACCGGCCCAGGCCAAGTTCACCCCGCTCGAGCTCAAGGAGCTCGATCACTCGCCGAACATCGAGGTCATCGTCAACCCCGAGGACATCGACTACGACGAGGGTTCGACCGTCGCCCGCCGCGGCTCGAAGATCACCGACCAGGTCGCGACGATCATCGAGAACTACGCGATCCGCGAGCCCAAGCAGGGCGCGATCCACAAGCTGTTCCTGCACTTCTTCGAAAGCCCCATCGAGATCCTCGGCGAAGACGGCAAGGTCGTCGGCCTGCGCACCGAGCGCACCCAGCTCGACGGCACCGGCAACGTCAAGCCGACCGGCAAGATCACCGACTGGGAGGTCGGCGCGGTCTACCGGGCGGTCGGCTACCTCTCGGACAACCTGCCCGAGATCCCCTTCGACTCGCAGGCCGGGGTCATCCCCAACGAGGCCGGACGCGTCTTCGACGAGGGCCGCCAGCTCACCGGCGTCTACACCACCGGCTGGGTCAAGCGCGGACCGGTCGGCCTCATCGGCCACACCAAGGGCGACGCCAACGAGACCGTCGACTGCATCTTCAAGGACATGGAGGCCGAGAAACTCCTCGATCCCGCCACGCCCGGCGAGGACGCGATCATCGAGCTGCTCGAGTCGAAGAACATCCCGTTCACCACGTGGGACGGCTGGTACCGCCTCGACGAGCACGAACGCGCACTCGGTGCCGCCGAAGGCCGTGAGCGCGTGAAGGTCGTCGAGCGGGAAGACATGCTCGCCGCGTCGGAGCCCACCAAGGTGGCGCGTCCGTCGGCCTGATCGACACCGCCAGAACAACGACGAGGGGCGACCGGTTCTCACCGGTCGCCCCTCGTCGTTCGTTCGCCTGCGCCGGGCCTAGCGACCGGGGATCGCGGGCACTCCCTTGACGTCGGTGCCGCCGCCCGTCAGGGCCGCCGCCGACGCGGACGAGCCCGTACCGAACCGGTCGAGCGGGTTGTCGATGCGTCGGACGTTCCACCAGAAGCCGGCGTTGTCCGTCAGGTTCTCGGCGTAGTCGGAGATCGCGTATCCGGCGATCGACGACGGGAAGCACCCGAACCAGGTGGTCTTGATCGTCAGCGATTCGTTCTTCTTCAGCTGCGACTTGAACTTCGTCGCGCCGTTGATCTCCTGCAGGGTGACGTTGCGGAACTCGCCGTCACGCGCGGTGACCCGCATGAACCGGGTCATGCTCCACGCCTGGTTCCACGGCGTACCCGGCGCTCCGAACTGGCAGTAGACCCCGCCCGTCATCTGAAGATTGGGGACGGCGGCATGCGCGGGCGCAGCACCCACGAGCGTGCCCGCTGCGATGCTCCCCGCAGCCAACACCCCGACAACGGCCCGTTTGAGTGACTTCATAGATCCTCCTGATTCACAACCCTGGAAACATTGGGCATATCGATCCGAGCTCAACGCAGTGTTACCGAATACACAGGCTCGACTCAGGCGTCGTGTTCTTTCGTTATCCGAACGACATGCACGGTGCCGCCCTGTCCGGGCCGCCGAGCTGCGTTGGTAAGGTAACCCTTTGTGCGCCGCTCCCTCCGTGTCCTCGGCATTCCCGTGCTGGTCGCGGCCCTGGTGGGGCTGGTCATCGCCTCGGTGCTCTTCGGCACGCGTCCGGTTCCGCTCGACGAGGTCTGGACGAGTTTCGCCACGGGGGTCTCGGAGATCTGGGCGGCCCTCCTCGATCTGCGGATGCCGGTGATCCCCAAGGACACCGACGTCGACGGCATCGTCTGGGACCTCCGCGTCCCGCGAACCCTGCTCGGGCTGTTCGCCGGTCTGGCCGTGGGCGCGGCCGGTGCCATCACGCAGGGGCACACACGCAACCCCATCGCCGATCCCGGCATGCTCGGCGTCAATGCCGGCGCCGCATGCGCGGTGGTCGCCGGGATCTACGTGCTCGGCATCACCAGCCCCCTCGCGTTCATGTTCTTCGGGCTGCTCGGCGCGATCATCGCCGCGACCGTCGTCTTCGGTCTGTCCGCCCTGAGCGGCTCGAGTCCACTCACCCTCGTGCTCGCCGGCACCGGTCTCACGGCGATGCTCACCGCGATCACGTCGTCGATCGTGCTGGTCGACACCAACTCGCTCGACCAGTGGCGGTTCTGGAGCGTCGGGTCGACCGCCGGCCGCGGGATCGACGTGTTCTGGGCGAGCCTGCCGTTCATCGGAGTCGGACTCGTCTTCGCGCTGGCGAGCGGTTTCTTCCTCAACGTGTTGAGCCTCGGCGACGACATGACCAAGGCGCTCGGCTCCCGGGTGGTGCTCATCCGCGCGCTCGGCATCCTGACGATCACCCTGCTGATCGGCGCGGCCACCGCGGCCTGCGGTCCGATCGTCTTCCTCGGGCTCGTGGTGCCGCACATCGCGCGTGGGATCGTCGGCTCCGACTATCGCTGGATCATCCCGTATTCGGCGCTGTTCGGCGGGATACTCCTCGTCGGCTGCGACATCCTCGGCCGCGTCGTCGCGCGCCCCGGCGAGGTCCAGGTTGGCGTGATGCTGGCGCTCGTCGGCGCACCGTTCCTGATCTTCATGGTCCGTCGGCAGAGATTGGCATCCGTATGAGCACGTCCGACGTGAAGACGCCCGAGCCGGCTTCAGGTGGGCCCGCGACCCGTACGCGGGGCATCGCGCCGCATCCCGGCGGCTACCGCCTCGCGATCGAGCCGGTCTCGGTCGTCGTGCGTCCGCGCATGCTGATCGTCGCGCTCGTCTCCGCGGCACTCGCCGTCGTGCTGTTCCTGACGAGCGTCGGCGTCAGCGACTTCCCGCTCACCCCGGTCGACGTCGCACGCATCCTGCTCGGCGGCGGCACCCGCATCGAGAACGTCGTCGTCTTCGACGTCGCGCTCCCCCGGGCCCTCGTCGGCCTGCTGGTGGGCATCGGACTCGGCATGTCGGGGTCCATCACCCAGCTGATCTCACAGAACCCCCTCGCCACCCCCGACATCCTCGGAATCACCGCGGGTGCAAGCGCGGCGGCGGTCGCGGCCCTCGCCTTCTCGAACACGAGCTGGGGCAGCTGGTTCGGCGACCTCGGCGTCCCGGCGTCGGCGATGATCGGTGCGCTGCTGACCGCCGCGCTGATGTACGTGCTGGCCTGGCCGGGCCGCAAGGCCAACAGCGGCATCAATCCGTTCCGCCTCGTCCTGATCGGCGTCGGCATGACGTGGATGCTGCAGGCGCTCACCAACTTCCTGCTCACCCGTGCCGACATCCGCGACGTCGGGCGTGCCCAGGTGTGGTTGGTGGGCTCGGTCGCCAATGTCGGCTGGTCCAATGTCTGGCCGGTGGTCGGCGGGGTCGTGGCCGGCGTCGTCATGATCGTCGTGTTCTCCCGGCAGATCGGCATGCTCAGCCTCGGCCCGGATCTCGCACGCGGACTCGGCGTCCGGACCGGCGCGGTGTCCACCACGCTGCTGCTGACGGCGGTCCTGGTCAGCGCGCTGTGCGTGTCCGCCGCCGGACCGATCGCGTTCGTCGCCCTGCTCGCACCGCAGATCGCGCTGCGGCTGGCCCGGACGGCGGTACCGACCCCACTGCTGTCCGGCCTGATCGGTGCGTCCCTCGTGCTCGGCGGAGACCTGTTGTGCCGCACGGTGCTACCCGGCGGGCTGCCCGTCGGCATCGTCACCGCCGCGATCGGCGGACCGTTCCTCATCTACCTGATGATCACGATGTCCCGGAAGGCGACCGTATGACCATCTCCCCCACCGATCACAAGCTGCAGTCGACGTCGCGGCTGCGCGGCACCGGGCTGACCGTCGGCTACGACCAGCGCGTGGTCATCGACGGCCTGGACATCGACATCCCCGACGGCCAGGTCACGACGATCATCGGCTCCAACGGCTGCGGCAAGTCGACGCTGCTGCGATGCCTCGCACGACTGCTGCCGCCCAAGGCAGGCACGGTCTACCTCGACGGCGACGACATCTCGCATGTCCGGCCCAAGCAGGTGGCCCGGACCCTGGCGATCCTGCCCCAGAATCCGGTCGCACCCGAGGGTCTGACCGTCGCCGACCTCGTCGGCCGGGGCCGGCATCCGCATCAGCGGTGGTACCAGCAGGCAACCGCCGCCGACGAGGCCGCGGTGGCCGAGGCGATGGAGATGACCGACACCCTCGAACTCGCCGACCGCACTCTCGACGCACTCTCCGGCGGTCAACGGCAACGGGTCTGGATCGCGCTCACGCTCGCGCAGGGCACCGACCTGATCCTGCTCGACGAGCCGACCACCTACCTCGACCTCGCGCATTCGATCGACGTCCTCGACCTCGTCCGACGCCTCCGCGACGAGCACGGCAAGACCGTGGTCATGGTGTTGCACGACCTGAATCTCGCGGCCCGCTACAGCGATTCGCTGGTCGTGATGAAGAACGGCGCGATCGTCACCGTCGGCACCCCGTCCGAGGTCATCGACGCCGAGATGCTCGACGACGCCTTCGGCCTGCGCGCGCATGTGATGACGGACCCGATCGCGGGCGGGCCGCTCATCGTGCCGCTCGGCGCGCACACGCGGGCCTTCTAGTTTCCCGCGCCCCGTTCGCGCCCGGCATCGTTGGCGAGCATCTGCTCGCGGAGTGAGTCGTAGACGGGCGGCGTTCCGGAGAGATGTGCGACGAGCACGGCCGCCGCGGTCGCGGCGAGCATGGGCACCGCCACCGTGGTCGTCGCACTCATCTCCATCACCACGACCATGCCGGTGAGCGGCGCCCGCACCACCGCACCGAACAGCGCGGCCATGCCGGCGAGCACCAGGGCGTCGCGCAGCGTCGAATCCGATTGCGGGAGCACGGCGTCGAGGCCCGCGGCGAACAGGACCCCCCACAGTGCGCCGAGCGCGAGCATCGGCGCGAACAGGCCGCCCGGGGTTCCCGCGGCATACGACAACGGACCGGCGACGAACCGGACCAGGAACAGCGCGGCCACCACCGGGAGCACGACCGAACCGTCGAAGATCTGTTGCGCGAGGTTGTCGCCCCCACCGGCCGCGTCGGCATCGATCGCCATCAGGCCGCCGACGATCGCACCGATGATCGCCGCCTTGGCGATCGCCGGAACACGCGTGATCCCACGAACCGCGTTGATCGCCCCGAGAACCGCTCGCCCGTAGGCGATTCCGACGAGTCCGCTGAGGAGCCCGAAGACCACGAACACCGGCAACAGGGTGATCGAGGGCGCGGCCACCACTCCGACGAGGAAGTCGGGCCGGTCACCCAGGATCACGTGTCCGCAGGCCACCGCCGCGGCGACGGCGAGGATGGTCGGCACCACCACCCGGATCCGGAACGAGTGCGTCACCTCCTCGAGCGCGAAGAGCGCGCCGCCCACCGGCGCCGTGAAGGCGACCGCCAGACCGGCCCCGCTGAGCGAGGTCTGCATGACGCGGACGTCGTGCTCGTCGAGCTTGGCACGGCGCCCGGTCTCGGAACCGACGGCCGCACCCATGTGCACGGTCGGTCCCTCGCGGCCGAGGATCAGACCGGAACCGATCGCGGCGAGGCCACCGAAGAAGCGGGCGGGGACGACCCGGAGCGGCGCCGGCTCCGCCTCACCGCGTTCGACGGCCTCCACGTGCTGGATTCCGCTGCCCGCGGCGGTCGGTACGAGATGCGACACGAGCGCGCCGAAGGCGGCTCCCGCAGCCGTCACCGCCACCGGGATGAACCACCCCGGCGCACCGAGACCGTCGGCCCAGTCCAGCATCTCGAACCGCCACCGGTTGAGATGGTCGAGGCACCAACGGAAGGCCCCGCCGAGTACACCTGTCACACATCCCGCGAGGACGGCGAGCACGCACAACCTCACCAGGCCCTGATTGTCCGTCGTCGGCGAGGTCACACGTGAAAGTTACCGCGCATGACGTTCACACCGGCGCTTGACGAACGGTGGATCCGTGTCACCGATGGGCGAATCGCGGTCACACCGGCTGAACCAGACGGCCCTGCACCACGAGTGACGCATTCTGTTTCAGCCGCCGGACACGGATGCTGACCGAATAGCCGAGAACCCCGTCCACGGCACCGACTCCGGTGCGCAGATAGCGGTAGAAGTCGTCGGTGTCGCGGCAGATCACCGCGACCATGAGGTTGTGGTCACCGCTGATCGCCGCCGCGAACGCCACCTCGTCATGTGCGGCGATCTCGGCGCCCACCTCGTCGATCGCCGACGGCGCCACGGTGAGCCACAGCGTCGCACTCAGGTCGAAACCGAGACGTTCGGGCAGGATCTCGACGTCGTAGTACAGTGCCCCGCTGCGTTCGAGCGTGCGCAGGCGTCGCCGGACGCGTCCGACGGTCCAGCCGCAGATGCGCGCCAGTTCCCGGTGCGAGAGCCGACCGTCGTGGGTCAGCGCGTCGACGAGGGGCGCGTCCTCGGCTGTCAGACGCGCACTCTCCCCCGGACCACCGGTGCCGGCGTCCTCCCCCTCCGCCTCGGGATCGTCGTCCCCGGCGCCGTGGGCGGATCCGTTCGAGGTCACCAGATCCCGGGCGGACTCGGAGAGATGACCGCCGAACCCGGTCCACTTCGACGCCGAACCGACGTTGAAGGCATGCAACAGGAGGTCGACGCGGACGTCGAGGACTCCCACCCGGGACGAGAGTGCCGCCAGCAGGGCATCGTCGCCGACCGCCCCCATCGGGGTCCGGACCACGCAGATGATCTCGGTCCCGCCGGAGACGACGTACGCGAAGCCCACGTCCCGACGACGCGACAGCGACGCGGCCAGCGGCTCCAGGCGGTCCGGACGGCAGCGGACGCGCGCCACCCATTCGGAATCACCGCGCACCGCCGGTCGCACGATTCCCACCACTCGCATCACCCCGGCGCGACGCAGTGCCTGGTAGCGCCTGGCCGCGGTCTGCTCCGAGATGCCGGCGGCCTCGCCGAGGCGCCGGAACGACGCTCGCGGATGGACCTGCAGAGCGCGGAGGATTGTGCCATCGGTGTCGTCCATCGTGGAGGAATCGTACCGCCGACCCCCGCCTCCAACGTGAAATGTTCCGCCCCTCGACCGCTGACTGCGGTTTTCGCGGCGATCCTCCCGACAATGGACGCCTGCGCATGTTCGCGCGGCATCCATCGCCTGCCCCCCGAGACGACGACCAACGGTCGCGTCCGGTCACCGGGCCGCGCCCGCCCCACCCGACAAGAGAATGTGAGAGTGCGTGACCACCTCCACGTCCACCAGGCTTCCCGCTCCGCCGGAGCGCCGGACCGCCACCATCGTGATGGCCTGCCTCGGCGTCTTCGTGGCGTATCTGCCGATCACGAGCGTCGCGGTCAGCCTGCCGGCGATCGGCAACGCCTTCGGCGCCTCGACGGCGCAGCTGTCCTGGGTCCAGGACGCCTTCGTCCTGCCGATGGCGGCCTTCATCCTGACCGCGGGTGTGTTCGGGGACGTCCACGGACGCCGCAAGGTCTACCTGACCGGTCTCGCGCTGTCCGCACTGGGCTCCGTCGTCGCGCTCTCCGCGCAGTCGATCACGTTCGTATGGGTCGGCCAGGCCCTGGCCGGCACCGGCGCCGCCGCGCTGCTGCCGACGACCCTCGCGCTCATCAGCCATGCCGTGCCGGACTTCCGTGAACGCGGCAAGTTCATCGGCATCTGGGCGTCGTCGCTGATGCTGGCGCTGACCGTCGGCCCGCTGATCGCCGGTCCGATCGCCGAGAACATCGGCTGGCGCTGGATCTACGTGCTGCCCATCCCGTTCGCCGTCGCCGCCTTCGCGATCGCATTCGCCGCGCTTCCGGAATCGCGTGCCCCGCACACCCGGCGCCTCGACTGGCCCGGCCAGGTCACTGCGGCGGTCGCGGTCACGGCCCTGGTCTTCGGCGTGATCGAGGCCGGCGTCAACGGACCGGGCGATCCCCGCGTCATCGTCGCCCTGCTGATCGCGGTTCTCTCGGGTGCGGCCTTCGTTGCTGTCGAACGTCGTTCGGACAGCCCGATGCTCGACCTCGACCTGTTCCGCAGTCGCGCCTTCACCGTCACCACCCTGGTGGCGATGATCAGCTTCCTCGCGCTGATCGGTTTCATCTTCGTGCTCAGCATGTACTTGGGCATGGTCCAGCAGCTCGGCACCATCGAGGCCGGCTGGCGACTCGCGCTGATGAACGGCGCCTCCATGGTCGTGGGCGCGCTCGCAGGCAAGATGATGCATCGAGTCCAGGCGCGCTACATGATCGGCGGCGGCCTGGCCGCGGTTGCGGTGGCGCAGTTCGCCCTGCTCACCATCGACGCCGACACCTCCTTCGTCTCGATCGGGTGGCGGCTCATCGTGCTCGGCCTGGGCATGGGGTTCGTGATGGCACCGATGACCGCGACCGCGGTCTCCGCGGTGCCCTACCAGCTCGCGGGTATGGCGGCGGCGGGTAACAACGCCTTCCGTCAGGTCGGCGGCGCGCTCGGTCCGGCGGTCCTCGGCGCGCTGCTCACAGCGGGTGCCGTCAACTCGCTCCCGGCCAAGCTCACCGACGCCGGCATCGATGAACAGGTGCGCGACCGCGTCGTCGACGCCGTGGACGGCGAGGGCCTGGGTGCGGTCGCCGGGCTCGACCTCGGCGCCGACACCCCCACGGTCATGAACGCTGTCGGCGACGCCTTCCTCGACGGCATGCAGGTGTGCCTGGTCTTCTCGGGCGTCCTCTCGGCCGCCGCCGCCGTGCTGTGCATGGTGATGCTCAAGCCCAGGGCAAACGCCGGCCACCAGTAGGCAGACAGAGATTGCGGCAGTTGGTTCCGGAATCCGGAACCAACTGCCGCATCTCTGGTTTTCGAGACCGGTCAGGCGAACGCCGCGACGACATCGGCGGCGCGTCGGAGCTGATCGGGGTCCGTACTCGTCGGGATGAGCTGTACCTCGTCGGTACCGATGTCGGCGAAGCGGCGGAGCACCTCCCGAGTTCGGCCTCGGTACCCGCCCACCCCGTGGTGGGTGCGATGGCGTCGACGAACTCCGACGGAATCCAGTTCATGTAGTGGTGCAGGTGCCGCGTCACCTGCACGCGCGGACCGTCACCGTCACCGATCGCGAACCAGAACGACGTCGCGAGATGCGGTGCCGGCCTTCCGGCCTCGGCCCACGCCGAGCGCGCGACGTCGAACAGTTCGTTCTGCTCGACGGCGTCGAGATCGAGGGTGACCCCGGCGATGCCGTCGGCCCAGTCGACGGCGCTTCGGATGGTCTTGGGTCCCGTGGTGCCGACGTGTAGCACCGGACCGCCCTTGCGATGCGGGGGCGGACCGACCGGCAGCACCGACTCGGTCAGTTTCTCGCCGGACCACACCCGCTTCATCGTGGCGGCTCGTTCGGCGAGTTGCCGCATCGTCTGCGTGGACGGGTCCGCGCCCACGGCCCGGTAGTCCTCATGACGCCCACCGACCCCGAGCGCCACCGTCAGGCGGCCCTCCGACAACAGATCTCCGGTGGCCAGCGACTTCGCGAGCATCACCGGGTCGTGCAACTGCGGTACGACGACGGTCATGACCAGGGGGACGCGCCGGGTCCACGCGGCCACCGCACCGAGGAACGTCAGGCACTCGGGGTTGTCGAACGCCATCCGCTCACCCCAGCACAGGGAGCTGAACGGACCGTCGTCGATGGTGGTGGCCCACGAGTGGAGGGTGCCTGCGTCGAGGTCCGGCTCCATCACGGGCATCGTCATCCCGATGCGCACAGCCGCCATTCTGGCATGGACTCCGCAGCCCCGGAGACGGTTTCGTAGATGTCGCGTATCGTGGCGCCGTTCGTCACGATGCGCGACATCTGCGGTGGCACAGCGGTTTCCGATGCCCCCTAGGCGCTTGCGGCCCGGCCCACGTTCGCCGCCCGCACAGGCGAGTTCCGCAGCTCCCGCAGGGCGGTTCGCAGTCCGCGACGCTTACCGGTCGCCGGGTCGACGCGGAAACTGTCGGCCATCCCCTCGCGGATCGCGAACCGAAGCTCCGAGGCCGTCTCCGGCGCATCATCGGCGGTCGCCTTGAGCAACGAATTCGGTAGCGCGAGTTTGGCGATCGTGCGGAACGACTGGAAGTACTGGTGCAGGATCGAACCCGTCGTGTACGGCAGGTCGTACTTGTCGCACAGTTCCCGCACCCGCACGCCGATCTCCTCGTAGCGACTGCTGGGCAGGTCGGGGAACAGGTGGTGTTCGATCTGGTGACTGAGGTTGCCACTCATGAATCGCATCAGCGGGCCGGCCTTGAAGTTGGCCGAGCCCAACATCTGTCGCAGGTACCAGCGCGGCTGGTCCTCATTCTCGAACTCCGCGACGGTGAACTTCTCCGCGCCGTCGGGGAAATGGCCGCAGAAGATGACCATGTACGCCCAGTAGTTGCGGATGATGTTGGCGGTGAAGTTCGCGGTGATCGTCGTCTTCCAGTGGGGCCCCGCCAGGGCCGGATAGATCAGATAGTCCTTGGCGGCCTGCTTGCCGACCTTGGTGCCGATCACCCGCAGATCCTTCGCGGCCTGACGGTACGTCTTCTCACCGTTGCGGAGCTTCTCTGTCTCCAGATGATGGAGCGCCACACCGTATTCGAAGAACGTGCCGAGGGTCAGGTTGTAGATCGGGTTGCCCAGATTCCACCACTCCCACGGCTGATCCCGGGTGACACGCAGGATTCCGTAGCCCACATCGTCGTCCATCCCGACGACGTTCGTGTACTTGTGGTGGACGAAGTTGTGGGAATGCTTCCACTGCACGCTCGGGCAGGTGGTGTCCCACTCCCACGACGACGAGTGCACCTCCGGGTCGTTCATCCAATCCCACTGCCCGTGCATCACGTTGTGCCCGAGTTCCATGTTCTCGATGATCTTGGCCAGCGAGAGCATCGCGGTACCGGCAGCCCAGGCGACCTTCTTGTTGCTGAACATCAAGGCGAGTCGCCCGCCGGCCGCGAGACCGCGCTGGAGAGTGATGGCGCGGCGGATGTATCGGGCGTCGCGTTCACCGCGGGAGTCCTCGATGTCCCGTCGGATGGCGTCGAGTTCGGCTCCGAGGGTCTCGATGTCGCTGTCGGTGAGATGTGCGTACTGATCGATGTCGGTGATGGCCATGAAGCCTCCTACAGATCGAGGGTGCATTCACCAGACACGGCGCTGATGCATGTCTGGATTCGTTCTCCTTCGCGGCGTTCCTCGCCGGTGCGCAGATCACGCACGTACCCGCCCGCCAGCGGGACGACGCAGGTCTGGCAGATCCCCATCCGGCAGCCGAACGGCATCTGGATGCCGAGATCCTCGCCTGCCTCGAGAAGTGTTGTCGCACCGTCGATCTCGACCTCCTTGTCGGAGATCGAGAACCGAACGGTGCCGCCCTCCCCGCCGTGATCGGTGCGGGCGATGGTGAACCGTTCGATGTGCAGCCGGTCTCGCAGGCCGCCGTCCTCGTAGTGCGCCTCCATCGCGTCGAGCAACGCCACCGGCCCGCAGGCCCAGCATTCCCGCTCACGCCAATCCGGCGCCCACTCGTCCATCCGGGCTACGTCGAATTTGCCCATCTCCCTGGTCAACTGGAGATCGAGTTGGTACTGCTCGGCTTCGTCGGCGAGCTTCTCCATCTCGTCGAGGAAGATCACGTCCTCCCGGGTGGGGGCGGAGTGGATGTGGACGATGTCCGGCGTCTGCCCGTGCGAACTCAGCTGGCGCAGCATCGCGATGACCGGGGTGATGCCGCTACCTGCGGTGACGAAGAGGATCTTGCCCGGTACCGGTTCCGGTAGATGGAAATCGCCCCTGGGTGACTGCAACCGGATGATGGAACCGGGATTCACGCCGTCGACGAGATGAGACGACAGGAATCCGTCGGGATTCGCCTTCACCGTGATGGCGATGGTCTTGTCCTGCTCGGACGTTCCGATCGAGGTGAGCGAATACGACCGCCAGTGCCACCGGCCGTCGATCTGCAGGCCGATCCCGACGTACTGTCCCGGCTTGTAGCTCTCGGGGAACCCCCAGCCGGTGCGGATCGTCACCGTCGCGGTGTCGTCGGTCTCCTTGGTGACGTCGAGGACCTTGCCCCGCAGCTCGCGCGCACTCCACAGCGGATTGACCAGATGGAGATAGTCATCGGGGAGCAGCGGAGTGGTCGCCCGCGCCACCAGTCCGCGAAGCACATTGATCCCCGGTTTGCGCGCCTCGACGTCCGCCGCCGGTCGCTTGCTCCATTTGAGCAGGTTCACGCTGATCCCCCTCCGTGGTTCTCCCGGCTGGAGTTACCGGTCGGTAGTACCCAACGGACCACGACAATACACATTGTATCGTGATTGCGGTCACACCGACCGAAAGTGGCAGCTCAGACCACCTTCACCAGGCGAAGGCCCCGCCCGTCCAGATACTGGTGGCGACGAGCGCGAAGAGGAGTTCGATGCCGATCGTCTTGGCCGCCGCCTTCAGCGCGGCCAGCGCACCACGCCACGCCTGCTCGAGACTCCGGGTGCGTACGAGTTCGGAGAGCACCGCGCCGACGACGAAACCGAGCAGCAGACCGATCACCGGTACGACGAAGAATCCGACGATCCCGACGAGTCCGCCGATGACGACGGTCCGGTTCGGAATCCCGTCCGTGCGCAACGACTTACCGGCGACGAGGTACTTGATGACCTCGCCCACGACGAGCGCCAGGACGGCCGCGGCGAACACCGACCACGCCCAGCCGCCCACGACGAGCGCCCAGACGAACAGCGCGGAGGCGATCAACAGTGTTCCGGGCAGGATCGGGACGACGATCCCGATCAGCCCGACGACGATGACGGCCGCGACGAGCAGCTCACCCCAGAGCGGCACCTGTGGATATCCCGGTCACTCGCCGGCGACGGGTGACCCGGGGGCCACGTCGTCGGCGGAGTCCCCGGTCTTCACCAGGGACGTCATCACCGGGGACTGGCCCTGGGATGCCGGGCGCGGAGGACCGGCCGGACGGGGTGCCCCGGGAGGTGCGATCGGCCGCTGACCGCCGGGACCGCCGGTGGGCCGGGGCACCGGTCGCGGAACGGGGGCCGGCACACGGCCGGGCGGCGGGACGGGACGGCCGGGCGGAGGACCGGCAGGCCCGGGCGGAGGCCCCGCGGGTCCGGGCGGAGGACCGGCAGGACCCTTCGGAGGTCCGGCATGTCCCGGCGGTGGGCCGGGACGGCGCGGAGGTGCGGGCGGGGCCGGGGGCGGCGGCAGGACCGTCGCCTTGCGGACCGCGGCCCGACCGCGTACCGGCGTCACCAGCGACGCCGCGCGCACGGCGCGTTCGCGGGCGGCGGGAACGTCGTCGGCGGTCGCGGTGACCACACCCATGCGCCGGCGGTGGAAGCTCTCCGGCTTGCCGAACAGGCGGATGTCGGTCTCGGGCACCGAGAGTGCCGCGGCGACGTTCTCGAATCCGATGGCGGCCTGGTCGAGTTGTCCGTAGATGACCGCCGAGGCGCCGGGCGACGCCAGCGTGACGTCGACGGGCAGGCCGAGAATCGCGCGGGCGTGCATCTCGAACTCCGACAACCGCTGGGTCGCCATGGTGACGAGACCGGTGTCGTGCGGCCGCGGACTGACCTCGGAGAAGTAGACGTCGTCCCCTTGACGAACAGCTCGACACCGAAAACACCACGGCCGGCAAGCTTTCCGTCGCCGAGCGCGGTGGCGATGCGCGCCGCGATCGACGTCGCGGATGCGTGCGCGTCCGGACTCATCTCATGCGGCTGCCAGCTCTCCACGTAGTCGCCGTTGATCTGCCGGTGGCCGATCGGCGCACAGAAGTGGGAGGTGAGGGACCCGGTTCGCGGATCGATCGCACGCACCGCGAGAAGCGTTATCTCGTAGTCGAATTCGATGAAGCCCTCGACGATGACGCGGTTGCCCTGCACGCGGCCGCCGGTGTTCGCGGTCTCCCACGCCGACGCGACGTCGTCGGGTCCGCGTAGGACCGACTGTCCCTTGCCGGAGGACGACATCACCGGCTTCACGACGCACGGGAAGCCGATCTGCCCGGCGGCCTCGGCCAGTTCCTCGAGGGTGTCGGCGAAGAGGTACGGCGACGTCGGGAGGCCCAGTTCCTCGTCGGCGAGGCGTCTGATGCCCTCGCGGTTCATGGTCGCGACCACGGCGCTCGCCGTCGGGATGACCTCGGCGACGCCACGTTCCGCGACGTCGACGAGGGCCTCGGTGGCGATGGCCTCGATCTCCGGCACCACGTAGGCGGGCCGATGCTTGTCGATGACGGCGAGCAGCGCCTCGGGGTCGGTCATGTCGATGACCTCGGCATGATGGGCGACCTGCTGGCCGGGTGCGTTGGCGTACCGGTCCACTGCGACGACCTCGACGCCGAGGCGCTGGAATGCGATCACGACTTCCTTGCCGAGTTCGCCCGCACCGAGCACCATCACCTTGGTCGCCGTCGGACTCAGCGGCGTGCCGATAACGTCCGGCGGGCCGATCGTCGGCGCCGGCTGATCCGCGCTGGTCGCGCTGTCGCTGTTCGACGTCATTCCCAAATCCTACTTGTCGTGAATACCTGATCCGCCAGGGTGACACCCGGTTGCGCGGTGTCGTGGTGCGACTCTCAACCGAGCACCTCGTGCACGTAACACCACCTCCAGGTCTCGCCGGGTTCGGCGGACCGCATGACCGGATGGGCGGCCTCGTGGAAGTGCGCGGTCGCATGCCGGCGCGGACTGGAGTCGCAGCAGCCGATATAGCCGCACTGCAGACACATCCGCAGGTGCGCCCAGTGGTCCTCCCCGATCGCCACACATCCCTCGCAGCAGAGCTTCTCGCCCGGCGCGGGTTCCGGCGCGGGGATCGTTTCGCCCGCGACCGCGGCCAGCTCGGGACAGCGCGCGGACGGGTTCGACGCGTCGTCGGCGCCGGGGGCCGGGCCCGACGCGTCACCGCCGCGGGACGAGGACCGGCGAAAGATGTGCATGGTCACCATTATCAACGGCGCTTCCGGCGATTACAGTCGCTCGGATGGGTGCATCGCTCCTACTCGTCGCGGTCGTCGCGGTGGGCATCGCTGCTCTCTGCCGTCGGTACGGACTGTCCTCGCCACTCGTCCTGGTGACCGTCGGCCTGGCCGCCGGGTGGATTCCCAACCTGCCGGCGCCCGAACTCGACCCGGAACTCGTGCTCTTCCTGATCCTGCCGCCGCTTCTCTACTCGGCCGCGCAGGAGAGCTCCTACCAGGCGATCCGCGCCAACTGGCGCGCCATCGGCATGCTCGCGGTCGGATTGCCGCTGGCAACGACCCTCGTGGTCGGGATCGTCGCCCACCTCACCGTGCCCAACCTCCCGCTGTCCGCGGCGCTCGTCCTCGGTGCCGTCGTCGCCCCGCCCGATGCGGTGTCCGCGCAGGCGATCGGCCGCCGCCTCGGACTCCCCCGCCGGGTCATGACGCTGCTCGGCGGCGAGAGTCTCCTCAACGACGCCACAGCCCTCACCGCGTTCCGGATCGCGCTTGGCGCCGCGGTCGGCCTGACCACCTCCCTGGGACAGGGCCTGCTGACCTTCGCGATCGCGGCGATCGGCGGACTCGTGGTCGGGCTCGTCTTCGGCATGGCGGTCTCGTGGGTGCGGGTCTGGCTGACCGACCCGCCGATGGAGACCGCCATCGGGATCCTGGTGCCCTTCGGCACCTACTTCGTCGCCGAACAACTGCACTGCTCGGGCGTCATCGCGGTGGTCACCGCCGGCCTGTTCCTCGGTCAGCGTTCCGTGCGCCTCGGCTACGCGACCCGACTGCAGGACGAGGCCGTACGCAAGTCGATCGACGTCATTCTCGAGGCCTTCGTCTTCTTCCTCATCGGCCTTCAGATGCCGTTCATCATCGAGGGCGTCGAGGGCGAGTCCTGGGTTCAGGTCGGCATCGACGCCGCGGCGGTGCTCACGGCCACGATCCTGATCCGGTTCATCTGGGTCTACCCGGCGGCATACCTACCACGCCTGTTCGTCCGCCGGATTCGCGAACACGAACCCCTCCCGCCGCCGTCATCGGTGTTCATCGTGTCGTGGGCGGGAATGCGCGGGGTGGTCTCACTCGCCGCCGCGTTCGGTATCCCGTTGATGACCGAGGCGCACGAACCGTTCCCGGCACGCGCGGAGATCCTGTTCCTCACGTTCGTCGTCGTGGTGGGCACGCTGCTGATCCAGGGCACCACGCTGCCCTGGGTGGTCCGGACGCTCGGCGTCACCGGCGACGATCGCGCGCAGGACCGACTCGCGTACGCCGCCGCGCAGGACCGGGCCTCACGAGAAGCGGAGCACCGACTCGACGAGATCGCCGCCGACCTGGCCGACGACGATCCCCGCCGCATGCAGGTGGTCCTGATGCGCAAGTGGATCACCTCCCAGCGCAACGTGGCGTGGGAGGAACTCGGCCGCGGCCCCGAGGCGATCGGCGAGAGTCCCACGGCCGCGGGCTCGCGGATACGCACCGAACTCCTGCACCTGCAACGCGCCGTGTTCATCGAAGAACGCGACGCCGGGCGCATCGACGACGAGGTCCTCCGTATCGCGCTCCGCCGCCTGGACTTCGCGGAGGGACAGGGCGACCGCGACGTGTGACCTCGCTACTCGGCCGGCGGGGTCGGAGCCTGCGGAGGGCGTTACCCGCTCCCTGAGTAGCCCGGAGCCTGCGGAGGGCGTTACCCGCTCCCTGAGTAGCCCGGAGCCTGCGGAGGGCGTATCGAAGGGTCATCCATCCGAACGATGGCGGGTAGTTCTGCCCATGTTGCAGACGAAAACTCTGCTCTAGCTTGGGTTCTCATGAAGTCAACCCACACCCGCCTGGCCACGGCCGGCGCATCCCTCGCCCTCGCCGCAGGCGCACTCGCCGTCGGCACCTCATCGGCCACCGCGGCACCGATCGCCCCGTCGTGCGACGTCGGTCAGTACACCGTCACCTCGGTCGTCACCGCCAAGTCGGCGGCGACCATCTGCCAGTGGGGCAACGGCGACCTCGAATACCGCGGCGTCGCGCGCAGCACCGGCAACACTCTGTGCATCCCGGTGTCCGGCGTGTACGCGCAGGAGAACGGCAGTGGCCGTTACTACTACGTCGCCTACAACAACGGTTACAAGTACTCCGTCTTCGACGGACTCGGCCTCAGCATCGTCGGCCCCGACGGCATCCTGATCAGTTCCGAAGACGCCCTCTGAGTTCCTACCCGAGCGCCGTCTCCGCGGTCGTCGTCTCCTCCCCGGCGGCGGCCGCGTAGACGACCGTCTCGGCCGTCCGGCCGCGCAACGACAGCGTCTCCAGTTGCTGCCAGTGGCCTGCCTCGGCCGGGTCGGCAGCCTCGACCGCACGCCCCGAGGCGAGCGGGCTCGCCGGGTCCCGCTTGGCGAGTTCGGACAACCGGGCGCTCTCGTTCACCGGGTCACCGATCACCGTGTACTCGAAACGTTCGATGGCGCCGACATTTCCGGCGACGACGGACCCGTAACTCACCCCCACGCCCGCGGCCAGTTCCGGCACCTCGACCGCGAGGTCGGCAACGATGCGCCGCGCCGCCGCCAGGGCGGCGCCGGCCGGGTCGTCGAGTTCGATGGGCGCACCGAAGATAGCGAGCACCGCATCGCCCTCGAATTTGTTGACCAGTCCGTCGTTGCTCTCGACGGCCCGGACGATGACCGCGAAGAACTTGTTGAGGATCTCCACGACCTCGGTCGGACGGCGTTGCGCCGCAAGGGTCGTCGAACCGATGACGTCGACGAACAAGGCCGCGGCCACGCGTTCGGTGCCGCCGAGCTCGGGGTCCGACGACAACGCCGCCTCCGCGACCTCGCGGCCCACGTGCCGGCCGAACAGGTCGCGCATCCGGTCTCGTTCCCGCAGGCCCGCGACCATCGAGTTGAAACCCACCTGGAGGTCACCCAGTTCGGTGCCGTCGTAGACGACGAGATCTGCGTTGTCCAGGTCGCCGGACGTCACGCGATTCATCCCGGCACGTACCGAACTGATCGGGCCGGTGATGCTCATCGACGAGAGCAGCGTCAGCAGCAGTCCGGTGAAGAGTGCCGTGAGCCCCAGGACCGTCACCCCGACGAACAGGTCGAGTTTGGAGGTCTCGTCCCGCGCCACCCCGAACGCCACGACCAGCAGGATGCCGATGATCGGGATCGCCGACCCGACCATCCACGAGACCACCGCCCGAGACTTCACACCCGTTCGTTTCCGCCGGTGGAATCCGGCCGAGATCAGTTCGGCCACAATGGGTCGCAGAGTGAAGTCGATGAACAGGTAGGCGATCGCCACCACGACCACGCCGCTCATGCCGACGACGAACAGCGTCTTGGGGATCAGCTGCGGATCGACGAGGCCGTACATGATCGTCAGCATCACCGTGGCGCCCGCCCACAGCAGACCCTGCACCAGCGACAGCCGCCACGGCAGACGCATGGTCCGGCGCGCGTCGCGTTTGGACGGGACCTCGTCGCGAATGGCCCACCGGAGATTCCGGACGCCCACGACGGTGCCCCAACCGATCCCGACCACGAACGCCGCCAGGATGTAGACCGGCACCACGATGTAGTTGACCCACCACAGTTCGGCGGTGAACACGGTCGGCTGCGGGATTCCGACCGCGGCGAGCGCCGCCGCGACCACCGCGCCGAAGATGTTCGCCACGACGATCGACGTGGTCAGCAACGTCTGGATCCGAATGCGCTGCTTGATCCCGGTTTCCTCGACAGAGCCGAGCAGGATCGACCCGTAGTCGCGGCTCCCCCGCCTCGCAAGCATGCCCAAGCTAATCACGACAACGGCCGCGACCGCCCGTATGCGGCGCGCGGTTTCAGCGACGAGCTGGGGAAACGTCGGCGCGACCTGCGCGAACAACCTAATCTGAAGCGACATCAGTAATCCCAGCCGCCGAAAGCACCGCCATGACCGCACCCGATGTCCCGACCCGCCCCGCGCCGGTCGACATGTCCCGCAACCCTTTCCTGACCGGCGTGTTCGCGCCACAGCGCGACGAGGTCGACGCCGTCGGCCTCCCGGTCAGCGGGGAGATCCCCGCCGATCTCCGCGGCAGCTACCTGCGCAACGGCCCCAATTTGCGCTTCGACCCGATCGGCTCGTATGTCTACCCGATCGACGGCGACGCGATGGTGCACCGCATCAGCTTCGAGGCCGGGCGGGCGTCGTATCGCAACCGGTTCGTCCGCACCCCGATGGTGCTGGCGGAAGAGGATGCCGGACACGCGATCTGGTCGGGCATCACCGATGGCTACACACCGTCGGCGGCGGAGGTCGGCGACCAGCTCGCCGGGACGGTGCGCGAACTCCCCGACATCAACATCGTGCGTCACGGTGGTCGGCTGCTGGCGATGGCCGAGGCGGACCGGCCATACGAGCTCGCACCTGCGGACCTCGCAACGCTGGCCCGCACCGACTGCGACGGCGCGATGTTCGTCGGGAGCACAGCGCACCCCAAGATCGATCCGTCGACCGGCGAGCTGGTGCTGTTCAACTACGTTCTCGACGCGCCCTACCTGACGTGGGCGGTGGTCGGCCCGGACGGCCGGGCGACCCGCAAACCAACGCCGGTCGACGGCCTCGACGCGCCGATCATGATCCACGACATGGCGCTGACCAGCCGCTACATCGTGCTGTTCGTGTGCCCGCTGGTCTTCGACTTCGAGTCGGTGATGAGCGGCGGATCGTTGCTGTCCTGGCAGCCGCAACGGGGGACCCGCATCGCCCTGATCCCGCGGGACGGCACCGCGGTGCGCTGGGTCGACGCCGACCCGTTCTGGGTCTGGCACTTCGCCAACGCCTTCGACAATCCCGACGGTTCGGTGACGGTCGACTACGTGGAGTGGACCTATCCCGGCGGTTTCGCCGACCAGCCGACGCCCGCGTCGTCGTCGCTGACCCGTGCGGTGATCGGACCCGATGCCGGGATCACCAGGACCGTCCTCAGCAACACCGAGCCGAACATGGAGTTCCCCCGCGTCGACGACCGGCTGCTGACGCGGGAGCATCACCGCATCGCCAGCGTCGCGAAGGGACCGAGGGACAGCGGCGACCTCGACAGCCTGTGGTTCCACGACCTCGCGGCCGGAACCGAGAAGGTCTGGACGCCGGGAGCCGCGATCGGCGAACCGATCCACATCCCGGGCGCCGAACGCGACTACTGGGGTGCGATCGGCACCGATCCGACCGACATGACCTCGCGGTTCTACCTGCTCACCGCCGACGCCCCGGAGGACGGCCCGATCGCCACCGTGGACCTACCGATCCGCGTGCCCGCGGGACTCCACGGGGCGTGGCTGCCGGACCCTTCGTGACGCCCCTCCGCAAGCTCCGGGGCTCCTCAGGGAGCGGATGGGTTGCCGCCTGATCCGAAAGAGCCCGACGCACCCAGGTCCGCTGCCTGAGGAGCGTCCGGAGCCCCCACTGCCGAACCTCAACCCGACCGGCAGACGTCGATCGACGTCTGCCGGTCGGGTTGACGTCGACCGGTGGCTGGGTGCGTCGCACTCTGTCCCATCGGACAGCGGGCCTGGGTGCGTTGCGTTCTTGCGGATCGGGGAGCGACAGGTCAGACGATCGCGCGACGCACGATCGTCTGGTCGCGTCCCGGACCGACGCCGATGCACGAGATGTATGCACCGGAGAGCTCTTCGAGCCGCAGGATGTAGTTCTGCGCGTTCTGGGGCAGTTCCTCGAAGGTCTTGCACTGGGAGATGTCCTCCCACCAGCCGGGCATCTCCTCGTAGATGGGCTTGGCGTGGTGGAACCCGGTCTGGGTCATCGGCATGTCCTCGATGCGCTCGCCGTCGACCTCGTAGGCGACGCAGATCGGCACGGTGTCGAGACTGGACAGCACGTCGAGCTTGGTGAGGAAGTAGTCGGTGATGCCGTTGACGCGGGTGGCGTAGCGGGCGATCACGGCGTCGAACCACCCGCAACGACGCGCACGGCCGGTGGTGACACCGACCTCGCCGCCGGTCTTCGCCAGGTAGGCGCCCCACTCGTCGAAGAGCTCGGTCGGGAACGGACCCGAACCGACGCGCGTGGTGTAGGCCTTCAGGATGCCGAGGACCGTGGTGATCTTGTTGGGGCCGATGCCCGCGCCCACGGCGGCGCCGCCGGCGGTCGGGTTCGACGACGTCACGTACGGGTAGGTGCCGTGGTCGACGTCGAGCAGCGTGCCT
Source organism: Gordonia westfalica (assembly GCF_900105725.1). NCBI lineage: Bacteria > Bacillati > Actinomycetota > Actinomycetes > Mycobacteriales > Gordoniaceae > Gordonia > Gordonia westfalica. The sequence continues at coordinate 485,383 of NZ_FNLM01000036.1, read as the reverse complement.
TGCGAGCCCTCGAGGAGCACGGTCTCGCCGCGTTCGAGGGCCTGGTTGAGCAGTAGACGGGTGTCGGCGATGCGGTGCTTGAAGCCCTCTGCCTGGCCGAGGACCTCGTCGACGACCTGCGCCGGGTCGAGGGCCTTGCGGTTGTAGATCTTGACCAGGATCTGGTTCTTGAGCTCGAGCGCCGCCTCGACCTTCTGCGTGAGGATCTTCTCGTCGAGCACGTCGGCGACCCGGACACCCACGCGCGCGATCTTGTCCTGGTAGCAGGGCCCGATGCCGCGACCCGTGGTGCCGATCTTCTTGTTGCCGAGGAATCGCTCGGTGACCTTGTCGATGGCCACGTGGTACGGCATCAGCAGGTGGGCGTCGGCCGAGATCAGCAGGCCGGAGGTGTCGACATCGCGGTCCTCGAGTCCGCCGAGTTCGGTGAGCAGCACACCGGGGTCGACGACGACGCCGTTGCCGATCACGTTCTGCACGCCGGGGGTCAGGATGCCGGACGGGATGAGGTGCAGGGCGAAGGTCTCACCTGACGGGAGTACGACGGTGTGGCCGGCATTGTTGCCGCCCTGATACCGGACAACCCAGTTGATCTGGCCGCCGAGCAGGTCGGTGGCCTTCCCTTTGCCCTCGTCGCCCCACTGTGCGCCGATAAGCACGATCGCGGCCATGATTCAGGTACTCCTTCTGGTGGCGCGCTTGAACTGATCAGAACAAACCTCACCAACACTACTGTGTTCGGGCCCCCGATACCCTATTCGCGTGTCTTTCGCCCTGATCACCCAAGCCGGTCGCGCCGACGACAAGAAGGCGATCCGTGCCGCCGTGGCCGACGCCCTCTCCGATTCGGCCGTCACCCGCCTCGTCGTCGAACCTCGTGTGGCCGAACGGTTCGCACCCACCGTCGCCGAGGAGAACGACATCTTCCTCGGGCAGGTGGTGGCGGCCCTGATGGCTTCCGAGCGGCTCGATGTCGAAGTGGCATATGTCTCGGCGGAGGCGACCGCGGCGACGCGCCGCTACCGCCTCCCTCATGGGCCTGCCGCCCGTGAACTGGCCGAGAACGGCACCGCGACACCGGTACCCCTCATCCGCGACGACGCCGCGACGGTGATCTTCGGCAGCGCCCGCCATCTCGGCGCCGAGGGCGCGAAGCTGCACGGCGAGTCCTACGTCGACAGCGAACGACTCTTCGACGGCGAGGTGCGTTCGGTCCTCATCGAACCCACCCTCGAGGCCCCCGGTCTGCGCGCCCAGGTCGAGCGGTGGCTGCTGCCGGGACGCTGGCTCACCGGCCGGGCGGTGCAGACCGGCGGCACCAACATCGTGGTGGAACGTGAGGGCGTCGTGAACGAGCGCGTGCTGAAGCGCTCGACGTTCTACCGCCACGTCACCGACCTGCTGCTCGTCCGTCCCTGACGGGCCGGCTCAGCCGACCGTGACCGGGGCCGACGCGCGCGTGGGATCGCCGGCGGCTTTCGCGGCGGCCTCGACGACGGCGTCGTTCCCCGTCGTCAGGTGCAGGTCCTCGCGACGGATGAGCGAGGTCGCCACGACGCTGATCACCGCGGTGAGCGCCAGGTAGCCGGCGGCCGGCCACGGCGACCCGGAGGCCGCGCCGAAGAGCGCGGTCAGGATCAGCGGGGTCAGGCCCGAGGCGTAGATGCCGGAGAACTGGTAGACCACCGACAGGCCCGTATAGCGCACCCGTGTCGGATAAAGGCTCGCGAAGAGCGTGCCCTGCGCGCCGTAGAAGAGCGCGTGGACCACGCCGAACACGATCACGAGCGCCACCGTGAACCAGACGAGGTCCTCCGTACCGAACAACGCGAACACGGGATAGACGGACAGTCCGTAGGCGGTCATGCCGGCGAGGTAGACCGGCTTCGCGCCGTACCGGTCGGTGAGGAGCCCGGACACCGGGAGGAAGACGGCCATCACGAGCGAGGCGATGGTCACGGCCACCAGGACCGGCACCTTCTCCATGTCGAGCTCGGTGGTGGCGTAGGCGATCGCGAACACGCCCCAGGTGTTGAACGCCGACCCCTCCCCCCAGCGTGCGAGCAGACCCAGCACGGTGTTGCGGGTGTTCGGCGGGAGCACGACCTCGCGGATCGGCGCCGTCGACTTCTGGGCGAGCTCGGCGACCTCGGCGAACGCCGGCGTCTCGTCGACCTTGAGCCGCACGACGAACCCGATGACGACGAGCACGATGCTCACGAGGAAGGCGATACGCCAGCCGTAGGTCAGGAACGCGTCGTCGTCGAGCGTCACCTGGAGCAGGGCGAAGACGCCCGTGCCCAGCGCCAGACCGAGCGCGAGTCCGATCTGCGGGATGCTGCCGAACAGACCACGCTTGCGATCGGGACTGTGCTCCACCGACAGCAGGACGGCGCCGGCCCACTCCCCGCCCAGCGCGAAACCCTGCACGATGCGCAGCAGCAACAGCAGGATCGGGGCGATCACGCCGACCGACGCGGCCGTGGGCAGCACACCCATCAGGGCGGTGGCGACGCCCATCATGACCATCGTGATCGCGAGGGTGCGTTTGCGTCCGATCCGGTCGCCGATGTGCCCGAAGATCACGCCGCCGATCGGACGCACGACGAACCCGACCGCGAAGGTCGCGAACGAGAGCATCGTGCCGACGAAGGAGCTCTGGTCCGGGAAGAACAACTGGTTGAACACGAGGCTCGCGGCGGTCGCGTAGAGGAAGAAGTCGTACCACTCGACCGTGGTGCCGAGGAGACTCGCGGCCACGACCGTGCGGAGCCGCTTGCGGCGCTCGGCGTCGGTCTCGTGAACCTTGGGGGAAGCGGAAGTCTGCAGAGATGAGGCCATGACCGGGCAACGGTATCCGCGACGTGCCGCGCGCCGCCGACTACGAATCAGCGTGAGCGAAAGCCCCCGACCGCTTGCAGCCGGGCGACGTTTGTCGTTCCCGACCGTCAGGTTGCGAAGTAGTCGTCGAGCGTCACCATCCGCAGCTTGCGGTTCCTGATGATCTCGACCAGCTTCGGATAGACCTTGGTGACCGGGTCGTGGTTGGCGTGGCCGATCACGACGGTCTGCGGGCGGAAGTACTTGCGTGCGCACTGCACGAGGTACTTCTCGGTGATCAGACCGGAGTCCGAGAGCGACCCGTACCAGAGCGTGGGCATCGTGTAGCCGAGGTCGGCGGCCACCGCGTCGACCGCTGCGTTGTGATAGCCGAAGGGCGGCCGGTAGTACGGCGTGCCGTCGACGCCGTACTGGTTCTTCAGGAACCGTTTGGTCCGTCCGAGTTCGTCGGCGATCCCCTTGGCCGAGAGTTCGGTGAGCGCCGGGTGCGTCCAGGTGTGGTTGCCGAGTTGGATCTGCCCGGACTCGACGAGCGGCCGCAGTTCCGCGCGGTGGTCGGTCCAGCCGTCGAACGATCCGGTGACGAAGAAGGTGAAGCGCGCACCCGTGTCCTGGGCGAACTTCACGTAGGCGCCGATGACCTCGGAGCTGGCACCGTCGTCGACCGTGAGGGCGATGTGCCTGCCCTTGCCCGGCAGACCGGTGATCGGTTCGGCGGGCAGCGGGTGCCGGGTTCCGACCGCCGGCGGCAGCAGTCCCGCGGGCGACCGTGACGGCGTCGGCGAGGTCGCCGGTGGCAGCGTCGGCGTGGGGGTGCCGGACGGCCTGATCTCGGCGGCCGGGACCGGCGAGGCGCACCCGGTCAGCGTGTTCGTGGCCAGGGCTCCCACCGTGCCGGCCGCCAGTATCGCGAGGAAGTCGCGTCGTTCCATGCGGGGAATTTAAGGCATAGCCGACATTTTCGACTCATCGACGCGGGTTCACCACGTCATCTCGTCACGACATCGCCCCTGATCGTCGTTGTCCACCTGAACCGTGGCGTGCTCGAGGCCGTGGCGAGCCAGCACGGCCTGCGCCGCGGGCAGCACCTCCGAGTTCGGTCGGTTGCTGCCCAGATGCACGGTGGCGACATCCATTCCGGTGGTCAGCGTCCAGACGTGCAGATCGTGGACGTCGTCGACGGTGGGGATGCCGGCGAGGTCGGCCCGCAGCGACTCCACGTCGATGTGGACGGGCGCCTGCTGATTGAGGATGCGCAGCGCGTCGATCGCCAGCCGGAGCGCCCGCGGTACCACCCAGAGCGCGATCAGGACCGCGACGACGATGTCGGCGTAGCCCCAGCCGGTCGTCAGCGCCACGATCCCGGCGATCAGGACGCCGACGCTGCCGACGGCGTCGGCCAGGACCTCGAGGTAGGCACCGCGGACGGCGATCGACTCCTGCGCGTCGGCACGGAGCAGGAGCATGACGACGAGGTTCACCGCCAGGCCCAACAGGGCGACGACGATCAGCGTCAGGCCGGGAACCTGGGGATCGTTGCCGATGCGCTCGATGGCCTCGAACAGCACGAAGGCCGCGACGCCGATGAGCAGGACCGCATTGGCGACCGCGGTGAAGACCTCGGCGCGATGCCAGCCGAAGCTCCGGGTGTCGGTGGTGCGGCCGTGGCGGCCCAGCAGCAGCGCGATCAGCCCCATGATCAGTGCGACCACGTCGGTGAGCATGTGGCCGGCGTCGGCGATCAGTGCAAGCGAGTTCACCAGGATGCCGGTGACGAGCTCCACCACGAAGAATCCGCCGATGAGAGCGACCGCAAGCACCATCGGCCACAGCCGCCGCTCCCCTGCGGCCCCAGCGCCGGGGGTGTGCGAATGCGAATGTGAATGACCCATGATGGCCGTCAATATATGCAGAAGTTCGCATATGTGGCAACAGTCGAACGCCTCCGCCGGCGCAGCCTCAGCTCCGCAGGGTGGCCAGCGCCGACGAACGTCGCAGGCCGGCGATCATCAGCAGGTCGACGAGCAGGGATCGGATCTCGGCGAGCAGCGCGGCTTCGGAGAGATGGCTGTTCACGGCCAGGTCGGTGCGTGCCTTGCGCACGATCGAACGGATGACACGCGCGGCCTCGACGGGGTCGGGGTCCTCACCGGGATCGGCCAGCATCATCTCCCGGAGCACCTCGAACGCCCCGCCCACGTCGTCGATGATCTCGATGATCGCCGGTTGCACCCGCTCTCCACGCTGGGTGACGGCCAGGGACCGACGGGCGATGATCCGGAAGTTGCGGACCGCGTTGTCGATCGGATCCGCGGTCCTCACCAGCCGGTCGAGGCGGTCGCGCGAACTCCAGTACAGCGGCGAGATCCGGGTGACCTCCCGGCCGCCGGTCATGTCGGACCGCATGTTGTTGATGGCCGCCTGCGTGCCGCGCGCGGTCTCGAGCGCCTCGGAGATCGTCTCCGCATCCCCCTCGCGCAGACCCGCGGCGACCGACCGCGCCGCGTCTCGGATGGTGAGCAGAACCCCCGCGGCGTCCTCCCGCGCCCGATTGGCCGGGTTGACCGGGAACAACGCGGCAACGAGTATGCCGACGACCCCGCCGATCAGCGCGTCGATCGCCCGGTGGAACCCGGCGACGCCCCCGGGCGGCAGCAGGGTCGCGACCAGGACGGCCGACGACGCCGCCTGCATGGGGATCAGCAGACCGTCGTCGAGTACGACCGCCAGCGACATCGCCAGGACGACGACGACCATGATCTGCCAGGCCCCCTCACCGACGAAGCCGATGAACAGGTCGCCGACGGCGATGCCGATCGCGACACCGCCGACGAGTTCGACCGATCGACGCCAGCGGCGTCCGAGACCCAGGCCCAGCGAGATGACCGCCGCAATGGGCGCGAAGAACGGGTCCGGATGCGCGAAGACGTGGATGGCGATCCACCACGCCGCACCGGCGGCCAGCGCGCATTGGACGATCGGGACGAGCGAGATCTTCAGACGCCGGAGGCGTCGCCTCAGCGTCCCGGGCAGGGAGTCGTAGACCCGGCGCGGGTACGAACCACTCGCGGCTGCCGGCATTCGACGTGTCGCGGGCCGGTCAGACCAGGCCGAGCTCGGCGGCTGCTCGGGGATCGCTGTCGTTGAGGAGGTCGAGGCAGCGCAGGTGCTCGTCCTCCTCGCCGATCAGCTCGGCGGCCCGGGCGAGGGCACCGACGCAACGCAGGAATCCGCGGTTGGGTTCATGGCTCCACGGAACGGGCCCGAAACCCTTCCATCCGTGACGACGCAGCTGGTCGAGGCCGCGGTGGTAGCCGGTCCGGGCGTAGGCGTAGGCCGCGATCACCGCGCCGGTGTCGCCCGCCTCGCCGGCTGCGGTCGAGGTGTCGAGCGCAGCCTCGGCGAGGTACGCCCAGGCGATGGAGGCCGTGGGGTGGGCGGCCGCGACCTCGGCCGGGACAGCCCCGTTGAGCAGGTCCGACTCGGCGTCGTCGTCACCGGTGAGCAGAACCGGTTGCGGACCGAGGAGATCTCCGAAAGACGTCATGTACCCATTCAAGCATCGGAACCGTCAAGGTGGCCGCATCGACCGAACGCCCTAGTGCTCGACCTGCCGACGATTCGCTAGGGTGAATGGCGCAATCGGTCCTGTCACCGAGCCACTCGGCGACCGGACCGAAACCATGCGATGGGCAGAATGCGGGGTGGTCAGTCGATGGCTCGATCCGAGGGGCCGAGAACTGCTGTCACCAAGGCACTTTCGACGCTGCGCCAGGTTCGCGACGAGCGCCGTTCGCGCCGCACCGATCAACGCGGCACCGGCACCGGAGCCGCCGCACCCGCTCCGGGTGGCGCGGACGCGAGTCGAAACCCTACTGGCCGAGCCGACGCAGATCCCGGCGACACACCGGGCACCGTCTCGTCGAGGCCTCCCGAATCGGAGACGAATTCCGGCCAGGAATCCGGATCTCGTACAGACATCGCAGACATCACCCCGGATACTGTTCCGACCGGCGACGACGCCGAGAACCAGAGCACCAGCAGAGAGGGCCACGAGCCAGCCGTGGACGATCCCACCCAGAACGACACCGCCGAGAACAAGTCCGAGAATCCGACGGACGCCGGCACCGACGCTTCTGACGCGCCGACCCCTGCGAAGACCCCGAAGCCGAAGCCGAAGGGTGGGCGCGGGATCGACGGCGCCACCCAGGTGATCAGCCGGGACAACCTGCCGTCCCTCGAGGATCTCGAGGATCTGGACTCGATCGATCCTCTCGGGACCGATGATGAGGCGGATACGAGCAAGGTCGAGGAAGCCCCGGCAAAGCCGGCGAGCAAACCGGCCCGCCTGGGCCCGAGTGACTCCAAGACCACCGTGATCCGCCGCGAGGACCTCCCCGACCCGAGCGAACTCGAGGATCTCGACGACATCGACGCGACCTCCGCCGCGCCCGAGACCGACGCGCCCGAGACCGACGCCGACGAGACTGCCGACGCAGAGGAGACCGCTGCCGAGGCCGGGTCAGCCGAGGGCGACGACAAGGCCGACGAGGAGTCGGACGCCGCCGAAGCGGACGCAGAGGCACCCGAGGCCGAGGTATCTGAGGCGGACGTATCTGAGACGGACGCATCTGAAACGGACGCACCCGGCGCCGACGCACCTGTGACCGCGGAAGCCGCCGACACCGACGACGAGTCCGGGTCGGGCTCAGCAGCAGCCGTCGCGGCCGGCGCGGTGGGCGCTGCAGCCGTCGGTGCGGCCGCGGCAGCCTCTCACGAGTCCGACGAGGACGCCTCCGGCGAGGACGCGGCCGAGTCGGATGAGGCCGAGGCGGAGACCGCAGAGGACGCGGACACCGTGACGGACGACGCCGTCGCAGAGGACGACGCCGAAACAACCACCGCGGCAACCGAAGACGAGTCCACCGAGCCCGAGGCCGCGACCGAGTCGGCAGAAGAGGCCGCTGCCGAGACCGAGGCGCCCGCCGAGGCTGCGGTCGCGGAGGAAGTCGAGCCCGCGGAGGAAGTCGAGCCGGCCGAGTCGGAGGACGCCGAAGCCGACGCCGAGGACACCGAGACCGACGAGGAGGCACCGGCCGCCGAGGCGCCCACCGAGGCGATCGCGCTGCCGCCGACCGACGAGGAATCCGGCGAGGCGGGCACCACGCCGGAGGACGAGTCGGACGTCGACTCCGACTCCGACGCCACCACGAAGGTCATCCCCGCGGCCGCTGCTGCGGCCGCTGCGGCGGGTGCATCCGCGGCGGCCGCGAAGGCGCCGACGGGTGAGCGCACCGCCACCGCGCCGGAGCCCGCAGTGACCCCGCCGTCGACCGGCGAGTGGACCACCACCGCGCACCAGCCTCAGGTCATCCCCGGCAGCAAGCCGGCGAGAACCGAGAAGAAGCGCGGCAAGGGTCCGCTGATCGCCCTCGCTGCGCTCATCGTGGTGGTCGCGGCCGTCGTGGGCGGCATCTTCGCGTACCAGAACATGACGGCGACGCCGCCGGCCGACGAGGCCGCCGAGGTCGCGCTCGACTACACGACCGCGCTGTACGAGGGCGACCTCGCCACCCTGCGTTCGATCACCTGCGGCGAGCTCCACGCCTTCTACGAGGACTTCGACGACGCGGAATACCAGAAGACCTACGACGCGCAGAAGGCTCGCAACGAGCTCGTCCAGACCCAGGCGATCAACGCGGTTCGCGTGGTCGAAGGCGGCGAGCTGGCCGTCGTCGAGGTCGTCGCGGTGCACACGAGTGCGCCGGACACCCCGGAGACGGTGACGCTCAACCTGCAGCGCGAGGGCGATGACTGGAAGGTGTGCAACCCCACGTGACCGGCGGCCCGGTGTGGGACCAGCACGAACGCGTCCCGGCCTATTTCACTCCGCGCCGGCCCACCCCGCCGCCCCCGGTGAGCGGTCCGTCGCGTCGAATCCGGGCCTCCCATCTCCGGAGTGCCGACTCGCGTTCTCGGAAGGGTTCCGGTTCGCGCACCGACCCGGCGGTCGTCATCTCCGCGCTGGTGATGATCGCGCTGGCGGTGGCGGTCATGGTCGGGTTGCTGACCTCCTGACGCCCACCGCGAACCACAAGCCCGAAAAACATTCTGCCCGCACCCTTTTCAGGGTGCGGGCAGAATCGTGTCAGGAGATCAGGCGAGCAGCGACTTGCCGTTCGACTTGAGGTCGTTGCACGCCTCGACGACGCGCTCGCTCATGCTGGTCTCGGCCTTCTTCGACCAGCTGCGCGGGTCGTAGACCTTCTTGTTGCCCACGTCGCCGTCGACCTTGAGGACGCCGTCGTAGTTGGCGAACATGTGGCCGGCGACCGGACGGGTGTAGGCGTACTGGGTGTCGGTGTCGACGTTCATCTTCACCACGCCGTAGCTCAGGGCCTCGTCGATCTCGCTCTTCAGCGAGCCGGAGCCGCCGTGGAAGACGAAGTCGAAGGGCTTCGCGGCATCGTCCAGACCCAGCTTCTTGGCGGCGACCTCCTGGCCGGTGTTCAGCACGTCGGGACGCAGCTTGACGTTGCCAGGCTTGTAGACGCCGTGCACGTTGCCGAAGGTGGCCGCGAGCAGGTAGCGGTTGCCCGAGTCGCTGGCACCCAGTGCCTCGATGGTCTTCTCGAAGTCCTCGGGGGTGGTGAACAGCTTGTCGTTGATCTCGTTCTCGACACCGTCCTCTTCACCACCGACCACGCCGATCTCGATCTCCAGGATGATGTTGGCCGCGCCCGCCTTGGCGAGCAGCTCCTTGGCGATCTCCAGGTTCTCGTCGAGCGGCACGGCGCTGCCGTCCCACATGTGCGACTGGAACAGCGGGTTCTGGCCGGCGTCGACGCGCTCCTGCGAGATCTGCAGCAGCGGGCGGACGTAGGTGTCCAGCTTGTCCTTGGGGCAGTGGTCGGTGTGCAGGCCGATCAGGACGTCGTACTTGGCGGCGACGACGTGCGCGAACTCGGCGAGTGCGACGGCACCGGTAACCATGTCCTTGACGCCCAGGCCCGAACCGAACTCGGCACCACCGGTCGAGAACTGGATGATCCCGTCACTGCCGGCGTCGGCGAAACCCTTGATCGCGGCGTTGATCGTCGACGACGAGGTGCAGTTGATCGCGGGGAATGCGTAACCGCCCTTCTTCGCCTTGTCGAACATCTCGGCGTACTGCTCCGGGGTTGCAATGGGCATCGACGAATCCTCCAGGGTGTTGATGTGCTCTGGTGTTCGGGTTCTCTCGCCCTCGGTTGTTCTCCGTGGCGAGCAGCCGGACTTCCCGCGGCCGGACTTCTCCCAGTATGGCAGGTGCCACAGTTGCGGGTGCGCCCGCATTCACGCCCGGACCTGCACCGGGAGACCTCCGTAGGATCGCGGTGTGGCAGCCTCTCGTTCTCCGGTCCGGTCCGACGACGCTTCGGATGTCGGCAGCCCACCCAGCCGACCCTCGGCGACCACCGTCGCCTCGAATGTGGGTCGCGGTGCCCTCATCGGCGTGGCCGAGACCATTCCGGGGGTGTCCGGCGGCACCGTCGCGCTGATCACCGGCATATACGACCGGCTCATCTCGTCGGCCAAGGCGGCCACGACCTTCCCGGTACGTCGCCTGCGAGGCGTCCGATCCGACGACGCCGCACGGGTCGACTGGTGGCTGGTGGTACCGGTCCTGGCGGGTATGGCGATCGCGGTGTTCACCATCGCCGGTGTCATGGAGGGTTTCGTCACCGAACAGCCGGTGTACTCGAGGGCTCTGTTCATCGGCATGATCGCGGCGTCGGTGGCGATCCCGTTGCAGGAGATCCCGCGCGGGACCTTCACGACCACCTCGTCGAAATCGTCCGCTGTCCTGACGTTCGCGGTGATGGCCGTACTAGTATTTGTGCTGACGTCGCTGCCACGGTCCGAGGTGTCCGATCCGCCGCTCGTGGCGGTCTTCTTCGCGGCGTCGGTCGCGGTCTGCGCGCTCGTCCTGCCGGGCGTCTCGGGTTCGTTCTTCCTGCTCGTGATCGGTCTGTACGCGCCGACGCTGGGCGCCGTCGATGACCGCGAGCTCCTCTATCTGGGGGTTTTCGCGGCCGGCGCGGTCGTGGGCCTCGCCTCGTTCGTCCAGGCTCTCGAGTGGCTGCTGCGCAACCACCACGGCCTGGCGATGGTGGGCGCCGCCGGCCTGCTACTCGGGTCGCTGCGCGCGCTGTGGCCATGGCAGGACCCGGAGGACGGGGCGCCGATGCCCATCGGCGACGACTGGCCGGGGGCGTTGTGCTTGTTCGTCCTCGGGGTCGTGACCGTCACGGTCGTGGCGCTCGTCCAACGCCGGCTCGGTTCGTCCGACGACCGACCCGCCACGGCTGCGGACTGATCGCGATCCCCGGCCCCGCGCCGACTCCGTTCCCGCGCGATTCCGCGACCGTCGCCCGCGCAGGTACTCTGGGTTCCCGTGATCGACTCCGCGCTTGCCACCACGACCACCAACCTGGCACTTCTGCCGGGATTCCTGGATCCGGTCAACCTGCTCAACTCGTTCGGCACCTGGATGCTGGCGGGTCTGCTGCTGGTGGTGTTCATCGAGTCGGGTCTGCTGTTCCCGCTGCTCCCGGGCGACTCCCTGCTGTTCACCGCGGGCCTGATCGTCGCCGCGAAGTCGGCGGACATCGAGCCGTTCGCGCCCCTGTGGGTGCTGCTGGTGACCATCCCGATCGCCGCGTTCCTGGGCGACCAGGTGGGGTACTGGATCGGTAAGAAACTCGGGTACACGCTGTTCAAACCCGACGCGAAGGTGCTCAAACAGGTCTACATCGAGGAGGCCCACGAGTTCTTCGAGAAGCACGGCCCGGTCACGATCATCCTGGCCCGCTTCGTCCCGATCGTGCGGACCTACGCACCGCTGGTCGCCGGCGCCGCCCGTATGCGGTACCCCGTCTTCCTGACCTACAACATCATCGGCGCGGTGGCCTGGGGTGCCGGCGTGACCCTACTCGGCTACTTCCTCGGACAGATCGAGTTCATCCGCGACAACGTCGACTACATCTTCCTGCTGATCGTCTTCGTGTCGGTGCTGCCGATCATCTCGGAGGTCGTCAAGCGCATCATGCGGGCACGCAAGGGCGTCGTCGAAGAAGAACCGCTGGCCCCGTCGAAGGACCCGGCCGCAACCCCGCCGGGCGAGTAGGGCCGACTACCAGGCCTGATCGAGATCCGCGTGCTGGCGAATCCACGCATGCATCGCGATCCCGGCGGCGACGCCGGCGTTGATGCTGCGGGTCGATCCGAACTGGGCGATCGAGACCGTCATGTCCGCCTGCCGCTGCGCGTCGTCGCTCACGCCGGGCCCTTCCTGGCCGAACAGCAGCACGCATTCGCGCGGGAGTTCCACTGTCTCCACCGGCCGTGATCCCGGGGTGTTGTCCACGGCGACGACGGCCAGTCCTTCTTCTCGAGCCCAGTCGATTAGGTCGCCTACCGTCTCGTGGTGCATGAGGTGCTGGTAGCGGTCGGTGACCATCGCGCCCCGGCGGTTCCAGCGACGACGCCCGACGATGTGGACCGCGGCGACGGCGAAGGCGTTCGCGGTGCGCACGACGGTCCCGATGTTGGCGTCGTGGGCGAAGTTCTCGATCGCGACATGGAGCGGGTGCCGTCGGGTGTCGATGTCCGCGACGATCGCCTCACGCCTCCAGTACCGATACGCGTCGACGACATTGCGGGTGTCCCCGTCCGCCAGCAGCTCGGGGTCGAGATGCTCGTCGTCCGGGAGCGGCTCGCCGGGGTGTTCGACGGACCACGGACCGACTCCCACGGGCGGTCCGGTGACCCACTCGGTGGGACCGGCGATCCCGGCGCCGGGGTCCGGTGCGTCAGGCAAGGCCGAGATCGCTCAGCCCGAGCAGCGAGCGGTAGGGCACGCCGAGCCCGGTGATGACGGCATCGGCGCCGGTTGCTCGGTCGACGACGGTGGCGACGCCGACGACGTTGCCGCCGATCTCGCGTACCGCTTCCACCGCGGCCGAGGGTGAGGCACCGGTGGTGCTGGTGTCCTCGACGACGAGCACGTCGCGGCCGACGATGTCGGGACCCTCGATGCGACGCTGCATGCCGTGGGTCTTCGCGGACTTGCGGACCACGAAGGTGTCGATGTCGCGGCCGTCGGCGTGCATGATCGACGTCGCGACGGGGTCGGCACCGAGGGTCAGTCCGCCCACCGAGCCGTAGTCCCAGTCGGCGGTCAGCTGGCGCATCAACCGGCCGATCAGCCGGGACGCCTCGTGATGCAGGGTGGCGCGACGCAGGTCGACGTAGTAGTCGGCCTCCTTGCCGGAGGACAACGTCACCTTGCCGTGCACGACGGCGAGCTCGCGGACCAGTTCGGCGAGTCGTGCCCGGGCCTCCGAATCGACCTCGGGGGGCGTGTCGTCGGAGACCGGGATTGACGAGGACATGCGGCTACTCACTCTCGAACTCTCCGGCCGTCGGCCGGTATGCGCTGGATGACGATTACCCTACGGCGTGCGCATCGCCGTCAGATCGGCCCTGTCCGATCAGCTGCGGTGACGATTCGAGCGCTCACCCGAGTCGTCGGCGCGACGAGGAGACTCGTCTGACCTGCGCGACGCGGCGCCGCGGACCGGCATCGGTGCCATGCCCCGGCCCGTCGTCGACGAGGTGCCGGTTTCCGGCGGTGGTTTACGGACCGACGGCGTCGGCTTTGCCGCCGGAGACGCCTCCGTGGCGGGAGCGGCCGCCGCCTGCCGGCGACGCTTGTCGCGCATCGACTCGGTCTTCTCGTCGGCGAGTTCGGCGCGGGTGGGCCCGTGCGGATCGCGGGGATCGGGCGAATCCTCGGGTTCGCGCACTGGCGGGAGGACGCGCAGCAGGTCGGCGAAGCGGCGGACCACCTCGAGGCCGGTGTTGAGCGTCGCGGGGTCGTTGGTCAGCGGCAGCGAACCGAGGGCCCAGTTGCCCTCGTTCCACAGCACCTCGACGAACGCCGGCGCCTTGTTGGCCAGCGCGACCATCCGTCGGTCGCAGACGCGCCGCGCGACCTCGAGGTTGTTGGAGAACATGACTCGCGGACCCATCGCACCGAGGAGTTCGACATCCTCTTCGGCGGGCGCGAGCACGTCCTCGTGACGCAGGTCGACGACGACGTGCGAGGGCGAGGAGCGGCGGACGGCGATCACGGTCGCGGTCTCGGCGAGATCGAAGACGACGGTCTCCACGCCGCCATAGCGGCCGTAGGCGACGTCACGGACCTCGACATGGTCGGGAACGTTCATCGTCGCCCGGCGAAACACCTTGCGCAGCTTGGTGTCCGTCTCGCGGAACTTGAACTCGTGCTCATCCCCCCAGATCGCACGCTGGTGCCGCGCGACGCTCGACCGTTGACGGTCGAGCCACAACAGGACGCCCGCACCCGCGAGTGCCACGGCGGCGATCAGGAAATAGACGGTGGTCATCGCGCTACAGCCTACTATCGGCGGGCTCGCGGTGACGTCATCCGCCCTGTCAACGTGTGACCGATATGTAGCCGCGCTCTTTGTCGACGACGTTGACCAGCGCCTCGGCGAGCTCGGCACCCGCAGCGGCCGCATCCAGGCGGACATATCGGCGCAGGTTCTCGAGGACCTGCTCGGCCAGCGCGTAGCGCCAGCCGAGGGCGTCACCGCTCATGTGCGCCGAGATCGCGACACCGGGGAGGTCCCACAATTCGCTGTCGGCCGGCAACGGCTCGGTGGCGAACACGTCCAGCGAGGCCGCGCCCAGGTGCCCGGAGCGCAGTGCGTCGACGAGGGCCGGCTCGTCGACGAGTTCCCCGCGCCCGACGTTGATCAGGTGTGCTCCCGGCTTCATCGCCTCGAGCACCCGCGCGTCGATCAACCCGGCGGTCTGCGGGGTCAACGGTGCGATGGTGACGACGTTGTCGAAGTCGCCGACATGATCGGCGAGTTCGGTGGTGGGGATGACCCGACCGAAGTCGGGGTCGGTGTCCCGTGCGGTCCGCCCGCCGCCGACGACCCGCATCCCCACCGCGCGGAGCAGTTGCGCGGTGGCGCGGCCGATCCCGCCGGTGCCGATCACGAGTGCCGAACTCCGCGATGTCCCGACGGTCTCCCGGTGCTTCCAGACGTGATCGCGTTGCAGCGCCATCGACTCGTGTAAACGCTTGTCGCGAGCGAGGATCGAGGCGAGGACGAATTCCGCGATGGGCCGGTCGAAGACTCCGTGCGCGTTGGTCACCACCACGTCGGAGGCGGTGAGCTCGTCGAAGAGCAACGAATCGACACCCGCCGCGCAGACGTGCACCCACCGCAGCGCGGCGGTCTTGTCACCCCAGTTGTCGGCGAGTCCGCGAGAGAAGAAGTCCCACAACACCAGTACGTCCGCACCGGGGAGGGCTTGTGCGAGATCGTCTGCGACGCAGTGGCGTATCTCGGCCAGTTCGGCGAGTTCATCGAGGTTGGGCGGCGGCGCGACACCTGGGGCACCGAGGAGCGCGAGGACCGGTCGTCGGGTGCTCATGCGGCCACCGTAACCCCGATGCCACCCTGCTCGCCGAATAGCGACAACCCCTCCGCCACGCTCGTTGAGTCGGCGACGAGCGCGGCGAGGAGCCGTATCGAAGCGAGCCACCCCACGCCGGTTGAGCCGACACCGAGCGAAGCGAGCCACCCCACG
The DNA here is from genome assembly GCF_900105725.1 of Gordonia westfalica. Taxonomy (NCBI): domain Bacteria; kingdom Bacillati; phylum Actinomycetota; class Actinomycetes; order Mycobacteriales; family Gordoniaceae; genus Gordonia; species Gordonia westfalica. The sequence continues at coordinate 469,870 of NZ_FNLM01000036.1, read as the reverse complement.
CCGGTTGAGCCGACACCGAGCGAAGCGAGCCACCCCACGCCGGTTGAGCCGACACCGAGCGAAGCGAGGCGTCGCGTCGAAACCCGCCCGCCAGCACACCCCACCGACCGGCCCAACCAGCATGGCGCGAGGTTTCGACGCGGTGACTCGCTCCGCTCGCTACCGGCTCAACCAGCAAGCCCGACCGCTGCTAGCCATAGGGGCCGTATCGAAGCGAGCCTCACCACCACCAACTGTCACATTGTTGACAATCGTACGATCTGCCGTCACGGTGTACCCATGACTGCCGGCGTTGACTCCCCCACCCGCACCCATCAGACGGCCTCGCTGAGCCCCGCGCTCAAGCAGGCGACGCCGGTGGTCGTCGACAATGCGCTGGGGTCCTGGATTCACGGCACCGACGGCCGGGACTACCTCGACTTCACCACCGGCATCGGCGTCACCAGCACCGGCCATTGCCACCCGCATGTGGTCGCGGCCGCGCAGGCCCAGTGCGCCAAGGTGATCCACGCGCAGTACACGACGGTCATGCATCCGCCGCTGCTCGAGCTGACCGAGCGTCTCGGCGCGGTCCTCCCGCTCGGCCTGGATTCCGTCTTCTACGCCAACTCGGGTTCGGAGGCCGTCGAGGCCGCGATCCGGCTCGCCCGGATGGCCACGGCCAGGCCGAACATCATCGTCTTCCAGGGCGGTTTCCACGGCCGCACAGTTGCCGCCGCGAGCCTCACCACCGCGGGCACCCGGTTCTCGGCCGGCTTCTCGCCGCTGATGAGCGGCGTCCACATGGCGCCGTTCCCCTACGCCTTCCGCTACGGCTGGGACACCGACACCGCCGTCGACTTCGCGCTGCGCGAGCTGGACTACCTCCTGCAGTCGCGCGTCGCCCCCAACGACACCGCCGCGTTCCTCATCGAGCCGGTCCTCGGCGACGGCGGCTACCTGCCGACCCCGCCCCGTTTCCTCCAGGGACTGCGCGAGCGCGCCGACCGCCACGGCATCCTGCTCATCCTCGACGAGGTCCAGGCCGGTTTCGGCCGCACCGGCAAGTTCTGGGGCCATCAGCACGCCGAGGGGTTGACCCCCGACATCGTCATCACCGCCAAGGGCCTGGCCTCCGGTTTCCCGATCTCGGCGATCGCCGCGTCGACCGAGCTGATGAGCAAGGCGTGGCCGGGCTCGCAGGGCGGAACCTACGGCGGCAACGCGGTGGCCGCCGCGGCCGCCATCGCGACCCTCGAGGTCATCCAGAACGAGAACCTCGTCGAGAACGCTCGCGAGCGCGGCGAGCAGATGCTCGCCGGACTCCGTGAGGTGTGTGCACCTTTCCCCGGCATCGGCGACGTCCGCGGCCTCGGCCTGATGGCCGGCATCGAGTTCATCACCACCGACGCGGCCGGCAACACCGTGCCCGACGCCGCTGCCGCCGTCGCGGTGCAGCAGGCCACCACGACCCAGGGGCTGTTGACGCTGACCTGTGGCCCGTCGGCCAACGTCGTCCGCCTCATTCCGGCCCTGGTCGTGACCGCCGACGAGATCGACCTCGGCGTCGCGCGGTTCCAGGCTGCGGTTTCCTCCGTGTTGCTTTAGTTTACTCACAGTGGACGCTCGCTCTGTGGTGGACATCAGAAACGAACTCGCCGACCTCGGCATCGACGCCGACGCCTCTCCGCGACGGCTGGCCGAGTACTCGTACGACGCCTCCAACTACCGCATCCCGCCACTGGCGGTGGCCTTCCCGCGATCCGCGCGCGAGGTCGCGACCATCGTGGCCCGATGTCACGACCTGGGAGTCCCGGTGATCGTGCGCGGCGGCGGAACGTCGATGGCGGGCAACGCGATCGGCGACGGCGTCGTCATCGACCTGTCCCGTCACCTCGACCGCGTGCTGTCGATCGATACCGAGACATCCAGCGCGGTGGCCGGTTCGGGCATCGTGCTCACCACTCTGGCGGCACATGCACGTGAGGCCACGGACGGCCGGCTCACCTTCGCGCCGGACCCCTCGTCGGCGTCGCGGGCGACCCTCGGCGGCGCGATCGGCAACGACGCCTGTGGCAATCACTCGGTTCGATACGGCCGTACCAGCGATCACGTGATCGAGCTCCACCTCGTCACCGCCGACGGACACCTGCTCACCGCAACCCGCGACGGGCTGTACGCCACCGATCCCGGCGGTCGTGACGCCGCGGCGCGTGCAGCCGGGATCGCCGACGAGCTCCGCGGGCTCGCGTCGGACAACCTGGCGATCCTTCGCACCGAACTCGAGACGATCCCTCGGCAGGTCTCGGGCTATCACCTCGCCCGACTGTTGCCGGAGAACGGTTTCGACGTCGCTCGTGCACTCGTCGGCAGCGAGGGAACGTGCGCGATCGTGGTGTCGGCCAAGGTGCGTCTCGTCCCCGTCGCGACGTCGCAGCTACTCCTCTGCGTCGGTTACCACTCCCCCGCCGATGCCGCCCGTGACGTCCCGGCGATCCTCCCGTTCGCGCCGTCGGCCATCGAGGGCATCGACCAGAAGATCGTCGCGACCATGGCGGCGCGCCGCGGCCGGGACACCGTCGCCGGACTTCCGGAGGGATCGGCGTGGCTGTTCATCGACGTCGACTCCGAAAGTGCCGAGGCCCAAAGGGAAATCGACGTTCCGGCGACCGCCGAACGGCTCCTCGATCACCTACGCGGCGAGGGCCGGATGATCGACGCCACGGTGGTCGACGACCCGGTACGACGCAAGGCCCTGTGGCGCGTCCGCGAGGACGGCGCCGGGCTTTCCTCACGTCTCGCCGACCCGGACGACGAGAGCGTCGGCGGGAACTACGAATCCTGGCCCGGCTGGGAGGACGCGGCGGTCGCCCCGGAGCGACTGGCCGACTACCTCGACGACTTCGCCGAGCTCCTCGACCGCCACCGCCTCACCGGGGTGATGTACGGCCACTTCGGCGCCGGCTGCATGCACGTCCGCATCACGTTCGACCTGCGCACCGCCGAGGGACGCGCGGTGATGGAACACTTCTGCACCGACGCCGCCGAACTCGTTGTCCGTCATGGCGGTTCGCTGTCCGGGGAACACGGGGACGGGCGCGCCCGCTCGGCGTTCCTCCCGATCATGTACTCACCCGGCATGATGGCGGCCTTCGCGCGGTTCAAGGCGATCTGGGACCCCGCGGGCACACTCAACCCCGGCAGCATCGTCGACCCGCCGTCGATCACCGCCGACCTCGCCCTCGCCGATGTTCCCCGCCGGACCTGGCCCACCGCGTTCGACCTCGGCCACGGTCACGGAGATGCGCCCCAGGGAGCCACCGAACTACCGCTCATCGACCCCTTCGTGCACGCCGTTCAGGGCTGCATCGGCGTCGGCCGGTGCCGCGCCGACACCGGCGGCGTGATGTGTCCGAGCTACCGGGCGACCCGCGACGAGAAGGACTCCACGCGTGGCCGGGCCCGCGTGCTCCAGGACATGGTGCGCACGGCGTCATCGGTCGACGAGGGCTGGCGCTCCCCCGAGGTCGCCGAGGCCCTCGAACTGTGCCTGTCCTGCAAGGCATGTTCGACGGACTGCCCGACCGGCGTCGACATGGCGACCTACAAGTCCGAGTTCTTCCACCACCACTACCGTCGCCGCCTCCGCCCGCTGTCGCATTACTCGCTCGGCTGGATGCCTGCCTGGCTGTCGGCCGCAGGCGCGTTCGCGCCGTTGATCAATCGCGCGATGTCGTCGAAGCTCAGTGCTCTCGCCGCACTCGCCGGCGGCATCGATCCGCGCCGCACGATGCCGGCGTTCTCGACGCGGCGCAGCCGCAAGACGCATCTCGACGCACTCACCCCGGTGTCCCCGACCTCGCAGATCGTTCTGTTCGTCGACTCGTTCACCCGCGCATTCCGCCCTCAGGTGGCCACGGCCGCCGCAGAGGTCCTGGGCGCCACGGGTGAACAGGTCGGCTGTTCCGCGGAGAACTGCTGCGGCCTCACCTGGATCTCCACCGGCCAGTTGGGCAAGGCCCGCAGAGTACTTCGACGCACTGCCGCGAATCTCGACGACGGCACCGACCGTCCCATCGTCGTGCCGGAGCCGAGTTGTGCTGCCGCACTGGCCAAGGACCTGCCCGAACTGGTCGCCACCGACAGTGCGCGTCGTGTGGCGGCACGAGTGCGCAGCTTCGCCTCCCACCTCCCCACCCTTCTCGACGCGGGTTGGCAACCGCCGCCCCTCCCCGACGAGGTGACCCTCCAGACCCACTGCCACGAGTACGCGGTCTTCGGCGCGCGCACCGGCACCGCCGCCCTCGAAGCGCTCGGCGTCACGGTGCACTCGGCCGACGGATGCTGCGGCGTGGCAGGTAACTTCGGCTTCGAGAAGGGACACTACGAGGTCAGCATGGCCGTCGCGGAGAACGGACTCGCACCGGCCCTGCGCGACGACCCGCAACGAACCGTCATCACCGACGGGTTCAGTTGCGCGATGGCCGTCGAACACCTCGCCACGGTCGACGACGGACTCGCCGACGCACGTGGGGTTCGCGGGGTCCACCTCGCCGAACTTCTCACCGACACAACATCACACCGACCGACCCCCGAAGAACCGAGGAGAGCCCGATCATGACGGCCATTGCCACCCACCAGGTCCCCGACGCCATCTCGTCGATCCACACCGACCTGTTCATCGACGGTGAATGGGTCCCGGCCGCCGCGGGCGACCGATTCGACGTGCTCAATCCGGCCACCGGCGAACTGCTCGCGCAGGTTGCCGACGCCGACGCCACCGATGCCCGGCGCGCGCTCGAGACCGCGGCCTCGCATCAGGCCGAGTGGGCGGCCACGTCACCCCGCAGCCGCAGCGAGATCCTCTACCGCGCATATCAACTCATCATGGACCGGGTCGACGAGATCGCCTCGGTGATGACCGCCGAGATGGGTAAGCCGCTGGCCGAGGCCAAGGGCGAGGTCGCCTACGGCGCCGAGTTCTTCCGCTGGTTCGCCGAGGAGGCCGTGCGTATCGGCGGCGACCAGACGACCACCGGCGACGGCGCGAACCGGATCGTGGTGAGCAAGCAACCCGTCGGCCCCTGCATCCTGATCACGCCGTGGAACTTCCCGCTGGCCATGGGCACCCGCAAGATCGGGCCGGCGGTCGCGGCGGGCTGCACAATGGTCCTCAAGCCGGCCGAGCTCACCCCGCTGACCACGCTCCTGCTGGCCGACATCCTCGTCGAGGCAGGCCTGCCCGCCGGCGTGCTGAACGTCGTGACCACCACCGATCCGTCGTCGGTGGTCACCGAGTGGATGGACAGCGGACTCGCCCGCAAGGTCAGCTTCACCGGGTCCACCGAGGTCGGGAAGACGTTGCTGCGTCAGGCCGCCGGCACCGTCATGCGGACCTCGATGGAGCTGGGCGGCAATGCGCCGTTCATCGTGTGCGCGGACGCCGACATCTCCCGCGCCGTCGACGGCCTCATGCTGGCCAAGATGCGCAACACGGGACAGGCCTGCACCGCGGCGAACCGGATCTTCGTGCACCGCAGTGTGATCGACGAGTTCACCGAGGCGTTCACGGCGAAGATGGCCGCACTGAAGGTCGGCGACGGTGCGGCCGACGGCACCCAGGTCGGGCCCCTCGTCGAGCCGAAGGCCGTGGCCAAGGTCTCCTCGCTCGTCGACGACGCCGTGGCCAAGGGCGCGACGGTGGCCTGCGGCGGCGAGGCTCCCGAGGGGCCCGGCTACTTCTACCCGCCGACGGTCCTGACCGGCGTCGGACTCGACGCCGACCTGGTGCGCAACGAGATCTTCGGTCCGGTCGCGGCGATCATCCCGTTCGGCGACGCCGACAATCCCCTCGACCCCGCCGCCGACGACGAGGTGATCTCGCTGGCCAACGACACCGCATGGGGCCTGGTCGCCTACTTCTTCAGCCAGGACGTCGACCGCTGCGCTCGCCTGTCGGCCGAGCTGGAAGCCGGTATGGTCGGGGTGAACACCGGCATCGTGTCGAATCCGGCCGCTCCGTTCGGCGGTGTCAAGGAATCCGGCCTCGGCCGTGAGGGTGGCCGCGTGGGCATCGAGGAATTCCTCGACATGAAGTACACGGCGACACCGATCCGCCGCTGAAAACCGACATCCCCCGAACCACAGACGTGTGAGCAAGGAGTAACAAGCCCATGTACCTCGGTACTCAGCTGTTCACCGACAGCGAGTACGAACAGCGCCTGACGAAGGTCCGTGAACTCATGGACCGTCAGGGGTTGTCGGCGATCATCGTCACCGACCCGGCCAACATCTTCTATCTGATCGGGTACAACGCGTGGTCGTTCTACACCCCGCAGATGCTGTTCGTCCCGATCGAGGGCGACATGGTGTTCTACGCCCGGGAGATGGACGCCCATGGCGCACACCGCACGACGTGGTTGCCGGAGGAGCAGATCGTCGGGTATCCGGAGAGCTATGTGCATCGGCCGCATGTGCATCCGTTCGACTGGGTGGCGTGGTCGCTGCGCCAGCGCCACGCCATCGCACCGGCCTCCCGGGGCGGCTCGGTCGGCCTGGAGATGGACTCACACTTCTTCTCCCCCAAGGCATACCGTGCCCTGCACAATGCGATCCCGGAGTGGAAGCTCGTCGACAACTTCGAGCTCGTGAACTGGGTGCGCTCGGTCAAGTCCGAGGCCGAGGTCCAGTTGATGAGGCAGGCCGGGATGGTGTGTTCGGAGGCGATGCGCGCCGCCATCGACACCATCGATGTCGGTGTGCGGCAATGCGATGCGGCCGCGGCGATCTCGCAGGCACAGATCACCGGGACACCGGACTACGGTGGCGACTACCCGGCGATCGTGCCGATGATGCCGACCGGCGCGGCCGCCGACACCCCGCATCTCACCTGGCATCAGGGCACCTTCACCGAGGACGAGGCGGTGGTCGTCGAGCTGACCGGCGCACACAGCCGATATCACTGCCCGCTCGCGCGGACCGTCTCGCTGGGTACGCCGAACAAGGATCTCGACTACGTCGCGAAGGCGACCGCCGAGGGCCTGAACAACGTCCTCGAGGCGATCAAACCGGGAGTGGCGACCCGCGAGCTCGCCTCCACCTGGAACTGGACCCTGGCCAAGTACGGCCTCGAGAAGCCATCGCGCCTGGGATATTCGATCGGCATCGGGTATCCGCCGGACTGGGGTGAGCGCACCATCAGTATCCGTTCCGAGGACGAGACCATCCTCGAGACCAACATGACCTTCCACATCGTCTGCGGAATGTGGATGGACAACTACGGTTTCGAGCTCTCCGAATCGGTGCGGGTGAGCCCCACCGGCGTCGAATGCTTCACGTCGTTCCCGAGGGAACTGATCCAGAAATAGACAACGCCACCCGAAGTACGAGGAACACACGACAACCGAACTGCTGCCCGAAGTACGAGAAACACACGACAACCGAACTGCTGCCCGAAATACGAGGAACACACGACAACCGAACTGATGCCTGAGGTGCGAGGAGCGAAAGCGACGAGCCACGAAGGCCTGGTGAGACGAGGTGCACGACATGACCACAACGACCGAATCCGTCAACGAAGTGCGTCATTCCGGCCCGACGCTCCCCCTGGCCGGGCGGACGAAGGATCTCGTCGGCTCGATGATCGACTCGTCGACCTCCCTGCTGGCCGCCCAGTCCCACGACATCGTGCGCTTCGCGATGGGTTCACCCGCCGACGAGGCCGTCCCCGCCGACGAGTTCCGGCAGATCGCCGGCGAGATCCTCGACCACACGTCGTTCACCTACGGCGCCACCGAGGGTGAGCCCCGGCTGCTGCAGCTGCTCGTCGACTACTTGGCCACCACACCCGACCCGTCGACCCACGACCGCCTGGTGATCACGACCGGCGGCATGCAGGGCCTCGACCTCGCCTGCAAGCTGTTCGTCGACCCCGGCGACCTGGTCGTCGTCGAATCCCCGACCTACACCAACGGCAGCGCGACGGCCCTCTCCTACGGTGCACAGCTGCTCGAGGTGCCCGTCGACGACGACGGCATGCAGGTCGACCAGCTCGCGGATCTGGTGGCACGCACCCACAAGACCCCCAAGGCGATCTACACGATCCCGACCTTCCAGAACCCGTCGGGCGTCACGATGTCGGAGGAACGACGCCGCGAGCTGCTGCGCCTGGCGCACACCTGGGGCTCGGTCGTCATCGACGACGACCCGTACGGGTTGCTGCGCTTCGCCGGCACCGACATCCCGACCTTCCAGACGCTGAGCCCCGGCGATCCGCTGATCTTCTCGGTGCGGACCTTCTCGAAGATCCTGGCGCCCGGGTGGCGCGTCGGCTGGGTGGACGCCGACCCGTCGCTGCGGCAGCTGCTCATCAACGGCAAGCAGGCCATGGACACCTGCACCAATGTGCCCAACCAGCACATCGTCGCCGAGTACATCGCCCGCGGCGGCCTCGAGGACCACCTCGCCGGCATCCGCACGCTGTACCGCGAACGCAAGGACGCGATGCTAGACTCCATCGCGCGGCACCTCGGTGATCGCGTCGTCACCACCAACCCGGAGGGCGGCTTCTTCCTGTGGGTCACGCTGCGGGAGGAGTTCGCCGAGATCGACACCCGTGAGCTGTTCGAGATCGCCCTCGCCGACGGCGTCGCGTTCATCCCGGGCCCGGCACTGTCACCGGGCGGCCGGTTCCGGAACTCGATGCGTCTGTGCTTCGCGTCGAGCACGCCGGACCGGATCGACGAAGGTATTCGACGCCTCACCGTGAGTCTTGAGAAGATGGCACGGTGAGCGGTGACCGAGAACCTGAGCTGAGTCCAGCCGAGCAGTCCATCGTCGATCTGATCGACGAGGCCGCGATCACCGCGCTCACCACCGCGCTGGTGGAGGCGCCGAGCGAGAATCCGGGCGGCACCGAGGGCGCCGCCGTCGAGGTCCTGGAGAAGGCGTGCCGTGCTCTCGGGCTCGCCGTCGACACCCACGAGGTGGCGCCACAGCGCCCCAACCTGATCGCCACCCTCCCCGGCGGAGACGGGCCGGGGCTGATGTTCCTCGGTCACTCCGACGTCGTGCCCGCGGGCCCCAACTGGACCGCCGATCCGTACACGGTGCGGACGCGTGACGGCCGCCTCTACGGGCGTGGCACCACCGACATGAAGGGCGGGATCGCGGCCGTCGTGGCGGCCATGAGCGTGCTGTCGCGCGCCCGTGACTTCGGCGTCGCGCTCTCCGGCCCGGTGCGCCTGGTGTGCACGGTCGACGAGGAGGAGCACGGTAGCGGCGTCCGCGACTTCGTCGGCCGTCCCTCCGACTCCGACTTCCTCGGTTGCATCGTCGCCGAACCCACCGACATGCAGGTCGTCCGCGGTTGCCGCGGTGCGTCGTACATCGAGATCGACGTGACCGGACGCGCCGCACACTCGGGTCGTCCGTCCGACGGCCGGAGTGCCATCGACGCGGCCGCCGCGATCGTCGACATCGTCCGCGCCGATCACCGACGTCTCGCCGAGACCCTCGACGACCTCCTCGGGTGCGGCACCTGGAATGTCGGCATCATCCGGGGCGGACAGGGCATCTCGGTGGTCGCACCGACGAGCTACCTGGGTATCGACCGGCGCCTCATGCCCGACGAGGACCCGCACGCGATCGCCGAGACCCTCCGAAAGACGATCCGCGAGAAGAAGATCGACACCGACGGGATCTCGGTGGAGGTCCGCGTCACCATGGAGATGCCCGGCTTCGCGACCGCCCCCGACCATCCGCTCGTCACCGCGGCCGTCGGTTCGGTCACCGATGCCGGTACCGCGACCTCGGTGGGAGGGTGGAGCGCTGCGTGCGACGGCGGCTTCGTCAGCCGCGACCTCGGCATCCCCTCGATCGTGTTGGGCCCCGGCAACATCAACACCGACGCACATCAGCCCGACGAGTCGGTCGCCATCGCAGATCTGGTCACTGCGGCAAAGGCGTACACGCTCGCCGGGCTGAGGCTGCTACATCCGCCGGCCGAGTAGGTCCGAGCCCCTGGGCGAGGACCGTATCGAGGTCAGGCCTTCGACTCCGCCGGCATCTCCTGCAACTCGTGGAAGTCGTTCTCCTTGCTGGGGATCTCGGTTCCGCGGATCGAGCATCCCGCGGTCTCCTTCAGGAACAGGAGAGCGATCATGCCGATGGCGCAGGCACCCATCATGTACGCAGCCGGGAAGAGGTTCCAGTCGGTGTTCTCGACCACGGCGTCGTTGACCAGCGGTGCCGTACCGCCGAAGGCGGCGGTGGCGACGTTGTAGGAGATCGCGAAGCCCGCATATCGCACCTGCGTCGGGAACATGGCCGGGAAGGTCGCCGAGATGGTGGCCAGCTGCGGGATGTAGAGCGCTCCGAGGATCACGAATGCCACTATCGCCCAGGCGAATCCCTGGCCCATGAGCCAGTACAGCGGTATCGCGAGGACGAACAGGCCGATCAGCGACCCCCACCACATCGGTTTACGTCCGGTAGAGTCCGACCACCAGCCGAAGAACGGGATGAGCAACATCATCACGAGCTGCCCGATCAGGTTGACGACACTCGCCGACGTCTCGCTCAGGTTGATCGTGTTCTGCAGGTAGGTCGGCTGATACGCCAGCAACGTGTAGTTGGCGACGTTCAGGGCGATCACCATGCCGAACATCGTGAGGATCGGCCGCCGGTAGTTGACGAGCAGATCCTTGAAGCGCGTCCATGCGCTTCCCGTGATCTCGTTCTCCTGCTCGAGTTCCTGGAAGACGGGGGTGTCGTCCATCTGCGACCGCAGGTACAACCCGATCAGGCCCATGGGCAGCGCGAGCAGGAACGGGATGCGCCAGCCCCACTGGTCCATCTGAGAGTCGGTGAGACCCAACTGCAGGAGCAGGACGAATGCGGTACCACCGCAGAAGCCGGCGAGGGTGCCGAACTCGAGGAAGGAACCGTACTTGCCGCGCTTGTTGTCCGGCGCGTACTCGGCCATGAACGTTGCCGCACCGCCGTATTCGCCGCCGGTCGAGAAACCCTGGACGACGCGGAGCAGGATCAACAGGATCGGCGCCCACACGCCGATCGAAGCGTGCGTGGGTAGCAGGCCGATGAGCGCGGTGGCGCCCGAGATCAGCAGAATCGTCATGGCGAGAACCGATTTGCGACCGATGCGGTCGCCGATGGGTCCCCAGATCATGCCGCCGAGAGGGCGGAGCACGAAGGAGACCGCGAAACCCAGCATGGTGCCGATGGTTCCGAAGTCACCAGGAAAGAAGGCTTGGGTCAGATAGACCGAGGCCGCGGCGTATACGCCGTAGTCGTACCACTCGGTGGCGTTTCCGATGGCCGAGGCACCGATGGCCTTGTGAAGTAGTTTCCGGCCCTCGGGTGATTCCGGGTCCGGGGCGAGCTGCTCATAAGTATCCGCTGGTGTCGTGTCGCTCATCTGCGCTTCCTGAATGTCGTCGGGGCGCCGTACCGCTGCCCCTCATAGGTCATCTCCGCAGCTGGTGGACCCCTGTGCACGGATGGCGGCTCTTTCACCACCCGTGGACATTCGAAACCGCGAGCGTTCAGCTCCCGGACACGGTGAGATCGTCGGCGTCACCGATCAATCGGCGCAGACCGTCGGCCATGTGCTCGATCATCAGTGCATCTGCCTTCGCAGAATCCCCCGCAGCGATGGCGTCCACCAACGCCTGATGTTCGTCGATCCGATCCTTTCCCGATGAATATGTCCCTCGCATGGCTCGCAAACACATTCGCGTCTCCACCAGAATCGTCTCATGGAGGCGCGAAAGCCTCTGACTTTCAGCAAGTTCCACCAACGTCTGATGAAATCCCATGTCCGCCTCTGCCATCCCCGCACCGTTGGGTTCATCGACGAACGCGCGCATGGCCTCGACGGCCTCGTTCAGCGCGCTCACCGCGTCCGATTCGCGGTGCGCGATGACCTGTTGCACGGCAGCACGTTCCACCGCCGTGCGGGCGACGTACATGTCGCGGATGTCATCCTCTTCCAACGAGACGACGAACAGGCCCCGGTTGCGATGGCTGACCAGCAGACCCTCCGCGGTGAGACGTTGCATCGCCTCACGCAGCGGACCGCGGCTGACACCCAGGTCTGCGGCGAGACCCGACTCCGTCAACTGCGACCCCGGCGGGAAGTCACCGTTCGCAATGGCATTGTGCAACTTACGCGCGATGATCGCCGGTGTCGACTCCTGCACCAACGGGGTGAGGACACGGCGGCGCGTCGAACCACCCTGTTTTCCCTGGTGAGACACGGTTCGTCGACCTCCCGGACCGTCCGCGCCCGGGTTGTCTCCATCCACGTTGATCGTCACCGTCATTCCTTCTTTCTTACCGCGACAGGCGGGCGTAGGTCAGCGTTTCACCCCGCGCGCCGCCCATCCAGACGTCGTTGCACGCAGCCGCGAATTCTTCCAGGCCCTCGGTGATGGTGGCGAACACGTTGCCCGGAACCCAGCCGACGTCGCCGTTGACCAGCAGGTTGTTCCGGCCGTAGAACACGGCCAGGTCGATCAGCAGACGGTGTCCCGCCGGTGCGGAACCCGGGTCGTATCCGTAGGCGGGGTTGTCCAACACGCCGTCGAAGGTGAAGTAGCAGAGATCGCCGGGAATCGGCGTGATGGTAGTGTTCTCCGCACCCGGTTCCACCGGCGCGAATGCCGGTAACAGCGTGTAGATCTCGTTGCGCGCGAACTTGCCGTGGAAGACCTGGCCGCCCAGCGGCAGCGCGTCCCAGACCGCCGCCGCCGTCCGTGGCGCCTCCGCGTCGAGCATCCGCGCCACCGCGGTCACCCCTCGCTTCTCGAGTGTCACGGTGATGAATCGGTCGGCGCATTCGGTCACGGACGATCCCCCAGCATCGTGAAGCCCGCGGCCGCCTCGTAGGCCGCCGCAACCCGCAACACGGTCGTATCCCGGTGTCGTGCAGCGACAAACTGCACTCCCGTCGGCAGACCGTCGACGAATCCACTGGGCACCGTGATCGCCGGCTGGCCCGTGAGATTGAACGGATAGGAGTACGGCGTCCATGACGTCCAGTCGGGCGACGCCGATCCGTCGGGAACCGTTCGTCCCGCCTCGAAGGCGACGGTGGGCATCGAGGGGGTGACGAGGAGGTCGAACTCCTCGTGGAAGAGGCCCATGGCGGTCCCCATCTCCATGCGTAGCGCGTTCGCGCTCACGAAGTCGTCGGCGGTGAGGTCCCGATGACGTTCGAGCGCTTCGAGGAGCAACGGATCGACCTTCTCCTCCGCGCCCGGTCCGAGCGCTCGCACCACCACGTCGGCACCGGCGAACCAGATGACGTGATAGGCCCACGCCGGGTCATCCCAGCCGAGGTCGACCTTCTCCACCGTGGCACCGAGCTGCTCGAGCACCGAGACGACGCGGTCAGCATTCGCCTGCACACCAACATCATTCGAACCGAAGCCGAGGTCGGCGCTGTAACCGATCCGCAGATCGGAGAGGTCCCGGACATCGGCGACGGCGGCAGCGACACTCTCGGTCGGGGTCGCCAGCGCCGACCAGTCCCGCGGATCATGTCCGCTCAAGACATCGAGGAGCAGCGCACAGTCCCCGACCGTCCTCGTCATCGGGCCGACGTGAGCGACCGGGGCGAACGGGCTCGGCGGATACATCGGCACGCGGCCGAGCGTCGCCTTGAATCCGACGACCCCGCAGTACGCGGCCGGTATGCGAATCGATCCCCCGCCGTCGGTTCCCACCGACAGCGGCCCCAGCCCGGCCGCCAACGCTGCGGCAGAACCACCGCTCGACCCGCCGGAGGTCCGCGACGCGTTCCACGGGTTGCGGGTGATGCCGGTGCGCGGGCTGTCGGTGACACCCTTCCAGCCGAACTCCGGCGTGGTGACCTTGCCCAGCAGCACCGCGCCGGCCTCGCGGAGTCGCGCGACGGCCGGGGCGTCGGTGTCCCACACCATCTGGTCCGGCTCGATCATCAGCGAGCCGCGTAGCGTGGGCCAGCCGCTGGTGAGCAGCAGGTCCTTGATGCTGACGGGCACGCCGTCGAGCGGCCCCAGGGGTGTTCCCGCACGCAACCGCGCAGTGCTCTCGCGGGCGGCTGCGAGCGTCGTGTCCCGGTCCACGAGGCAGAATGCGTTGACGGACGGATCGACGTCGTCCACGGCGTCGAGCAGTTCGACGGCCACGAGCTCCGGCGTCAGCTCACCCGTACGGTAGGCCTCGGCCAGTTCGACGGCGCTGAGCCACCGTGCCGTGTCCGACATGCGCCCCCTCAGGTGATTGAGTTGGTAGATTGTTGACAATCTACCTTGGAGGTGTCCGGGTGACAACCACCGTCGCGATGCTGTATCCCGGCCACGCCGCCGAAGACGACTACGCGCTCATCGAGTCCGCTCTCGTGTCCGCCGGTGCCGCGGTCCGCCTGCCGGTGACCATCACCGAGATCGAGTCCGACGACCACACCGTCGACGCGATGGCCGCCGTCGGCGAGCAGGATCGCCTCGCCGACGGCGTGCGCCGGGCGAAGGCAGACCACCCGGCGTCGGTGATGTGGGCGTGTACGTCCGGGAGCTTCGTGTACGGCCTCGACGGTGCTCGACGCCAGGTCGCCGACATCGCCGCCCTCGCCGGGCGACCCGCGTCGTCGACCTCGCTGGCCTTCGTCGACGCGTGCCACCGACTCGGACTGTCGCGGGTGGCGATTGCCGCCACCTACCCGGATCCCCTGGCGTCGCGCTTCATCGGATTCCTCGCCGACGGTGGGATCGAGGTCATCTCTCTGCGCGCCAACGACATCGAGACGGCGTCCGAGGCCGGAATCCTCGACGGTGACGGCCTCTTCGACATGATCACCGCCGCGGATCATCCTGACGCGCAGGCGATCCTGATCCCGGATACCGCCCTGCACACCGCGATGTGGATCACCGGACTCGAGGAGAAGTTCGCCAAGCCCGTCCTGACGGCCAACCAGGTCACCGCCTGGCAGGGCCTGCGCCTCGCCGGGATCTCGGCGGTGATACCGGAACTGGGGACTCTCTTCGGTCGGTGACGTTCACTCGATGACGGCCTTGGCCACCGTGATACATGTGGTGATCCACTCGTGGTCGGCGTCGGTGAGCGCCCTGCTCATGCGGTCCGCATCCTCGATCGCCCAGTGCGCGTTGAGGACCATCCGGACGATCACCCAGTCGCGGGCCCGGTCCGGGTCCAGACCCGCGGCGTCGACGATGGTGTGGAAACGCGAGCGGATCACATGACGGGGGTCGCCTCGTCGGCGGTCCAGAAGGTTCCAGAGCATCGGCGCGGGTTCGTAGTGCGGATCGCCCGACATCGGCTTGGGGTCGATCGCCAGCCAGCGCCGGTCGCCGGAGGGCGCGGCGAGCACGTTCTCGTGGTGAAGGTCGCCGTGCACGACAACGCCGACCGTTGCCGGGTCGGTTAGCAAGTCCCGCCCCAGTGAAAGTGCCTGTTCCACAAAGCGTCTCGGGACCGGCGCATCTCGGGGCATCCCGGCGAGCCGATCCAGCCACCGCCCCAGGTGCGTGGTGAGCAGCCACATCCGCCCCGGTGCCGGGATGTGCAGGGCACCGTACAGGTCAGCCACCACCTGACACGCCTCGTCGTCGTCGACCGAGGTGAGATCGGTCCGCTCCAGCCGTTCGAGGAGGAGCCCGCGCCGGCGCGGGTCGGCGCGCAACATTCTCACCGCTCCGCGTCCGGACCAGTGCTGCAGCCCGAGTGCTTCCTGCGCCCCCTCGTCATCGCCGTCGAAGGCCACTTTCAGGACCGCACGCTGCCCGTTCCGCCCGAGCACCGGGACCACCAGCGACTCGAACCCGTGCCACAGCTCGTCCCCGTCGCGGCGGAGTTCCCAGGCGTCGAGAAGCGCCGATACCGTTGCCGGTAACCGGCGAAGCCAGTCTTCCCAGGCAGGCCCCAGCGCCGACTGCGCAGCGAGGCCCGGCGGGATCGCGGCCGCGCTGATCATGAGCAGGCGCCGATCATCCGCGCACGAATCGGTAACCCATCCCCGCCTCCGTGACCAGGTGACGCGGGTGTGCCGGGTCGTCTTCGAGTTTCCGCCGGAGACTCGCCAGGTAGACGCGAAGATAGTTGCTCTGCCCCAGATATCCGGGGCCCCACACCGAGTTCAGGATGTCGCTCTGGGACACCAGCTTTCCTTCGTGCCGTACCAGCATCTCCAGGATCCCCCACTCCGTCGGGGTCAGGTGGACCGGCTCCTGCGCTCGCGTCACCTGTTTCGCGGCGAGGTCGACGACGAATGCGCCGGCGTCCACCACCGGCGACTCCGTCGTCACCCCCGACGCCGCGCCGCGACGGAGCGCGGCGCGAAGCCGGGCCAGGAACTCCTCCATCCCGAAGGGTTTGGTGACGTAGTCGTCGGCCCCGGAGTCCAGCGCCACGACCTTGTCCGCCGCGTCGGTCCGCGCCGAGAGCACGATGACCGGAACGGTCGTCCATCCGCGCAGGCCCTCGAGGACCGTCAACCCGTCGATGTCGGGAAGCCCGAGGTCCAGTACGACGACGTCCGGGTTGAACCGCGCGGCCGCCGACAGGGCCGCCGCCCCCGTCGCCGCCGTCGAAACCGCGAAACCGCGCGCGTTCAGATTGATCCGCAACGCTCGCAGCAGTTGGGGCTCGTCGTCGACCACGAGGACGCGGCTCTTGTCGGCGTTCACCGTATCCCCTCCTCCGACCCGGAAAAATCCTCCACGGTAGGCAGATTCACAACCATCGTGGCACCGCCCCCGGGTGTGTCGGCGGTCGACAGTTCTCCTCCGATCGCCGTGATGAATCCGTTCGCCACGGACAACCCCAACCCCACCCCCGACGACGCCCCCGCGGTGTCGCCGCCCTGGTGAAAAGCCGCGAACACCTGCTCGCGGTCGGTGGTGGGCAGTCCGGGCCCGTGATCGACGACGCGGATAACGCAGCGCGGCGGGTCGTCACCGGTTCCGCTGACGGTGATCTCGACGTCGGGCCCGCCGTGCCGGTGGGCGTTGTCGATGAGATTTGCGAGAGCACGTTCCAGCAGACCCGGGTCGGTGTATGCCCATGCCTGGCCGAGGTCGATGGTCAGCACGAGGTCCGGGTTGAGCCGCTGCACCCCGGCGGCGGCTCGGTGCACGACCTCGGGCAGGAACGTGTGCTGCATCTGGGGACGTACGGCACCCGCGGCGAGACGGGAGGAGTCGAGCAGATTGCCGACGAGTCCCGCCAGGTGGTCGACCGACTCGTCCACCGTCGCCAGCAGTTCCGCGGTGTCGTCGGGACTGAAGGTGACGTCATCGCTACGAAGACTGGACACCGCGGCCTTGGCCGCCGCGAGCGGTGTTCGGAGGTCGTGGCCGACCGCGGACAGCAACGCGCGCCTGAGTTCATCCGTCCGGGCCAGGGCCTCGGCGGATGCCGCCTCGACCTCCAGCGCGTGCCGCTCGACCGCACCTGCCGCCTGCCCGGCGACGGCGGCCAGCACCCGCCGGTCCCGCGCGCCGAGTCTCGGCCCGCGGAGCAGCAGCTCGAACTGTTCACCCGGTACCGAACACGTCGTGTCCGCCTCGTCCGGACCGCTCAGCGGGCGGTCACCGACCCAGGCCTCCACTGTCCGAGAGGTTTTCGATGTACGACGGACCAGGGCGACGGCCGACTGGTCGTAGGTCTCGCGTAACCGCTCCAACAAACCGGGGACATCGGCACCGCCGAGCACGACGCTGGAGAACATCGCGAGCAGTTCCGCCTCGCGCGTCGCGTCCTGCGCCTGGGCGCGCCGCACGGTCGCCGAATCGACCAGGGCGGCCACGGCGGTCGCGATCAGCAGCATCACCAGGATGGTGATCAGGTTGTCCGGTTGATCGATGGTGAAGGTGAATCGGGGATCGGTGAAGAAGTAGTTCAGCAGCAGACCGGAGACCACCGCAGACAATGCCGCGGGCGCGATACCTCCGAGCATCGACACCGCGAGTACCGACACGAAGAACAGCGCCGACTGGCTGGTGAACCCGAGCCACGGATCGAGCAGCCGCAACACACCGGTCGCCAGCAGCGGCACGAGCACCGCGAGGATCCAGCTCAACGGTCGGTGGAACCTGGTGTCGCGGATGTCGAGCCGATGCCGGCGGGGTGTCTCCTCGTGCGTGACCATGTGCACGTCGATGCGTCCGCTGCCGCTCACGACCGTCGCCCCGACACCTTCGTCGAAGATCCGTTGCCAACGCGGTCGGCGGGAGGTACCCAGAACCAATTGGGTGGCATTGACCCCGCGCGCGAACTCCAGCAGGGTGGCCGGGATGTCGTCGCCGACCACCGTGTGGACCCGCGCGCCGAACCCCGCGGCGAGCTCGCTGAGTGCGGTGAGATCGATGCCGTGATCACTCAGGCCGTCTCCCCGGACCACATGCACGGCAAGCAGTTCCGCGCTCGATCGCGACGCGATACGACTCGCACGACGCAGCAGGGTGGGTGACTCCGGCCCGCCGGTGATCGCCACCACGACTCGTTCGCGGGCCTCCCAGGTGTCGGTGATCGAGTGCGCCGCACGATAATCGGCGAGTTTGTCGTCGACCTGGTCGGCCAGCCACAGCAACGCCAGCTCGCGCAGCGCGGTGAGATTTCCCTGACGGAAGTAGTTGCCCAGTGCCCCGTCGACCCGGCTGCTCGGGTAGACCTTGCCCGCGGACAGGCGCTGCCGTAGCGCCTGCGGGTCGATGTCGACGAGCTCGATCTGGTCGGCGCCGCGAACGACGTCGTCGGGCACCGTTTCCCTCTGCACGACGCCGGTGATCTGGGCGATGACATCGTTCAGGCCGGCGAGGTGCTGGATGTTGACGGTCGAGCAGACGTCGATACCGGCGTCACGGAGTTCCTCGATGTCCTGCCAACGCTTGGCATTTCGAGATCCCGGAGTGTTGGTGTGAGCGAGTTCGTCGACCAGCGCCACCTGCGGACGGCGCGCCAGGACGGCGTCGAGGTCCATCTCGTCGAACGTCGACCCCCGATAGGGACGGGCGATCCTGGGGATCACCTCCAGGCCCTCCACGAGGGCCGCGGTCGCCGGCCGCCCATGTGATTCGACGACCGCGATCACCACGTCGGCGCCTTCGTCCCGAAGGTTCCGGGCCTGCGCGAGCATCTCGTAGGTCTTCCCGACACCAGGCGCGCATCCGAGGAAGACCCGCAGTTTGCCTCGCCCGTCCGACCGCCTGCGCGACGCCGCCTGCGGTGTCGTGACCGGCGTCGTCGCCGGTCCCGCCGCTGAGGTCATCCGCCGATTCTATCGCCGGTCAACGGGTGTGACACGTGGCCGGCCCGTGACCGAGCGCCAGGTTCACCGACGGGACGTCGACACCGGGCTCCCCGAGGAACCCCCACTGTCTGCCCTGTGTGTGGGCGGCGATGAGCGAGCGGATCACCTCCGGCGAGAGGCGATTCTCGCGTGCCAGTCGCGGCACCTGCAGTTCGGCATATGCCGGACTGATGTGGGGGTCGAGCCCTGACCCCGATCCGGTGACGGCGTCGGCCGGAACCGCCTGCGGCGCCACGCCCTCCCGGTCGGCGATGAACGCCCGCCGATCCTCGATGTTGTCGAGGAGGATCACGCTGTTCGGACCCTGATTGCTCGCCGCCGACGCGGAGGGATCCCCGGTGGCCATCGGCGCGCCCTCGGCACCGAGGACACGCGCGTGGAGATATGGGTCCGGCGCGCCCGTCGGCACCTGTGGATCGAGTCCGATGAGCGACGAGCCCACCACACATCCGGAGGCATCGACGAGACGGGAACCCTCGGCACTCGACGAGTCGACCCGCGAGATCGCCCACACCGCGGCGGGATAGGCGAATCCGAGGATGAGCGTGAGCCCGAGGAGCATCCCCAGTGCTGCAACGCTCTGCCGGAGGAGACCGGTCACGATCATCTTCATCTTGCTCACCCCATCCCGGGAAGGAAACGGACCACGTGATCGATCAGCCAGATGCCGACGAAGGGGGCGAGCACGCCGCCCAGGCCGTACACGAGCAGATTGCGCCCCAGCAGCTTCGAGGCCGACGACGGGCGATATCGCACTCCCCGTAACGAGAGCGGGATGAGCGCGACGATGATCAGCGCATTGAAGATCACCGCCGAGACCATCGCCGACTCCGCCGAGTGCAGACGCATGATGTTGAGGGCGTCGAGCTGCGGGTGGACGGCGGTGAACATCGCCGGGAGGATCGCGAAGTATTTCGCGAGGTCGTTGGCGAGCGAGAAGGTGGTGAGAGCCCCGCGGGTGATGAGCAGTTGCTTCCCGATCGCGACCACCTCGATGAGCTTGGTGGGATCGGAGTCGAGGTCGACCATGTTGCCGGCCTCCTTGGCCGCCGAGGTCCCCGTGTTCATCGCCAGCCCGACGTCGGCCTGCGCGAGCGCGGGTGCGTCGTTGGTTCCGTCTCCGGTCATCGCGACGAGGCGTCCGGCCTGCTGCTCGGAACGGATGAGTGCGAGCTTCTCCTCGGGGGTGGCCTCGGCGACGAAGTCGTCGACCCCGGCCTCGGCCGCGATGGCGCGGGCGGTGAGCGGGTTGTCGCCGGTGACCATGACCGTGCGGATGCCCATCGAGCGCAACTGGGCGAATCGCGCGGTCATCCCCGGCTTCACGACGTCGGACAGCGCGATCACTCCGAGCACGCGGGCGGGGTGGCCCGCCTCGTGCACCCCGACCAGGAGCGGGGTACCGCCGTCGGTGGAGATGCGCTCCACGTCCGCGAGGACCGCCGGTTCCACGGTTCCCGCCGAGTCGGCGACCCAGCGCCCGAGTGCGTCGGCCGCTCCCTTGCGGTACACCACCGTCGCCTCGGCGTCGTGCAGGTCGACGCCGCTCATGCGGGTCTGGGCGGTGAAGGCGACCACCTCGCGGCGCGCCGCGCCGACGGTCGGGGCCGCCGCGACCGGTTCCACCCCGTACGAGGTCCGGCACAACTCGACGATGCTCCGCCCCTCGGGAGTGTCGTCGGCGAGACTGCACTCCGAGGCCACCCGCGCCAGTTCGTCGACGGGCACGCCCGGGGCCGGATGCAGCGCGGTGGCCCGGCGGTTGCCGTAGGTGATGGTCCCCGTCTTGTCCATCAGCAAGGTGTCGATGTCCCCGGCGGCCTCGACCGCCCGGCCCGACATCGCGAGCACGTTGCGCTGGACGAGCCGATCCATCCCCGCGATGCCGATCGAGCTGAGCAGCGCGCCGATGGTGGTCGGGATGAGGCAGACCAGCAGGGCGATCAGCCCGACCGGGTCCGGCGACCGACCCGCGTACTGCTGCATGGGTCCGACCGCCACCACCGCCAGCAGGAAGATGATCGTCAGGCTCGTCAGCAGGATGTCGAGTGCGATCTCGTTGGGCGTCTTCTTGCGGTCCGCACCTTCGACCAGCGCGATCATGCGGTCGACGAAGGTCTCGCCCGGTGCCGTCGTGATCTTGACGATGATCCGGTCGGAGAGCACGACGGTGCCGCCGGTGACCGCGGACCGGTCTCCTCCGGACTCCCGGACGACGGGAGCCGACTCACCCGTGATCGCCGATTCGTCGACGGTCGCGATGCCGTCGACCACATCCCCGTCGCCGGCGATGACCTCTCCGGCCTCCACCACGATGAGGTCGCCGACGCGCAACGCACCACCGAGCACCTCGTCGATGACGCCCCCGTCTCCCAACCGACCATCTCGTAACCGGCGGGCCACGATGTCACGCTTGATCTTTCGCAGGCTCTCGGCCTGCGCCCGCCCTCTCCCCTCGGCCACGGCCTCGGCGAGCGCGGCGAAGACGACGGTGAACCACAACCAGGCCGCAACGGTCCAGCTGAACCATGACGGGCGCAGGATCGCCAGGACGGTGGTCACGGCAGCGCCGAGGAACACCACGAACATCACCGGGTTACGGGCCTGATCACGAGGGTTCAGTTTCCGCAGGGCCAGGGGCATCGACGTCACGAGTGAGCGGAGGTCGAAAGCGCCGCGGGACACCAGTTCCGGTTCGTGGCGCGGGTCGCGCTCGGTGCGGGAGGCGCCCCGGTCGGTGTCGATCAGTCGTGTGGTCACAGCAGCGCCTCCGCGATCGGTCCCAGCGCCATGGCCGGGAAGAAGGTGAGTCCGGCGACCAGCACGATGGTCGCCATGAGCAGGGACCCGTAGAGGAAACCGTGCGTGGGCAGGGCGGAGAGCGCCTCCGGACGTGCGACCGACTCGGCCGGCGTGGCCTCCAGTACGGCGCGCCCGCGACCGGGGCCGGCAAGGCCGGTGGGGCCGGTTCCGGTGACACCGGCGCTCTCGGCTGCGCTCTCGTCGACTGTGCCGCGCGGACGCTGCCGGGCCAGAAGGCCCGCGAGGGCGAGCACGAGCACGATCGGCACGAACCGACCCAGCAGCATCGTCACGCCCAGGGAGGCCTGGAACCAGTCATCGGTCACCGTGAGCCCGCCGAAGGCACTGCCGTTGTTGTTGGCCGCCGACGCGTAGGCGTAGAGAACCTCGCTGAAACCGTGGATCGCACCGGGTGTACCCGGCTCGCCGCTGTTCCCTTGCGCCTCCCCCGTCGCCGTCAGGATCACCGAGATCGCCGTACCCGCGAGCACGAGTGCCGGCATGACGAGGACATAGAGCGCCGCCGTCGTCATCTCGGGCTGGCCGATCCGCTTTCCGAGGAACGTCGGCGACCGGCCGACCAGAAGTCCACCGACGAAGACGGTGATCATCGCCATCGCCAGGATTCCGTACAGTCCCGATCCGACCCCACCGGGCGCGACCTCCCCGAGGAGCATGTTCCACAGGACCGTGCCGCCACCGCCCGCGGAGAAACTGTCGTGCGCGGAGTTGACGGCACCGGTCGAGGTCCCGGTGGTCGACACCGCGAACAGCGCCGAACCCGGAATCCCGAAGCGCACCTCTTTGCCTTCCATCATGGCGCCCGCCGCGGCCGACGCCGCCCCGGACGGGTGACTCTCGAAGATCCATACGGCGGTGAGCATGATCGCCCAGATCCCTGCCATCACACCGAGAAGGGTCAGTCCCTGGCGCCGGTCCCGGACGAGGGTTCCGTAGGTCCGGGTGAGACAGACCGGGATCACCAGCAGCGCGAGGATCTCGACCAGATTCGAGAAGGGCGTGGGATTGGAGAACGGGTGCGCCGAGTTCGCCGACAATGTCCCGCCGCCGTTGGTACCGAGCTCTTTGATCGCCTCCTGGGAAGCGAACGGGCCGATGACACTGCGCACCTCTGCGCCATCCGTCGTCGTCCACGCGAATCCGCTGTGCCAGGACTGCACAACCCCCTGACTCAGCAGCAACGTCGCCACGATGATGCTCAGCGGCAACAGGATCCGGATCACCCCGCGTACGAGATCCACCCAGAAGTTCCCGATCTCACCGGTGGCCCGGCGGTTGACGATCCCGCGGACGAGCGCGATGGCAACGGCCATCCCGACCGCGGCGGAGACGAAGTTCTGTACCGCCAGTCCCGTCATCTGGGTCAGGTTGGTCATCACGATCTCGGGAGAGTACGACTGCCAGTTGGTGTTGGTGACGAAGGAGATCGCGGTGTTGAACGCCATCGCCGGAGACACACCGGCCTTGCCGTCGGAGAGCGGAAGTGCTCCCTGCATCCTCTGGATCGCGTAGAGGACCACGAAGCAGACCGCCGAAAACCCCAGTACGGCAAGGACATACCCCACCCAGGACTGTTGCCTACGCGGATCGACGCGGGCAAGTCGATAGAGCATACGCTCGACGCCGAGGTCTCGTTCGCCGGTGTACACGCGCGCCATGTGATCGCCCAGCGGCACGTAGACGGCGGCCAGGATCACGACGAGCGTCCCGACCTGCAGGAGCCCGGCAACAGTTGTGCTCATCGCTTCTCAGAACCTCTCCGGGTACACGAGAGCCAGGAGGAGGAGCAGCACCGTGATCGCCGCGAGCGCCAGCAGAGCGACGCTGATCACCCCGTCGGCGGTCACGACTTGATCCGCAGGTCGAGGCCGCGAACGGCCAGTATGCACAAGCCGAACCCGGAGATGGCAAGCAGCAGGAACAGCAGATCCGCCACGACGTCTCACTCTCTGATCGCACCGATGGCCCACCGTGTGATGGGCACACCGAAGGATCACGCGCCGCGAGCGGCACAGGAGAGTTCTTAACGGCTTTCTTACGGCAGGCCGGCCGTTCTTGACGGCTCGTTGTCGCCCGGCGGCACCCGCCGGGCGCCCGCTACGCCGCGGTGATCGCTATTCCCACGCTGCCGTGTCTGCCACGGCGAATCTTGCTGCCGATGAGGCTGATTCGCCCGAACAGACCGTATTTGTCGGCGATCGCCCGCTTGACCCGGTCGCTGCCGGCGTCGTCCAGCACCTCGGCGGTGCCGGTGACGGGTTCGCCGAACAGTTTGCGTCCCCGTACATCGCAGGCCTGCACGACCACCCGTGGGTCGCGCCGCAGCCGCTTGACCTTCCACGAGTCGGCGACCGTCCACATGACGAGGCGGTCGCCGTCGAGTGCCGCCCACAGCGGCGAGGTCACCGGGGTGCCGTCCTTGCGGTAGGTCGTCAGGTTCACGTACTTGGCGGTACCCGCCTCGCCGAACGTCGCGGTGTCAGAGGTCATGCGGCAATGCTACGGGTGAACAGCGATTGTGCAGGGGTTGTCGACCAGCCCGCGGGGGTGATCTCACCGCCGAGCACACCGGCGTCGCAGAGTGTCGCCCAGGCGGTCACCTGGTTGGCGGAGAGAACCGGCTTGCCGAGCTCGGCCTCCAGGTCGGCCAGGATGTCGTAGGTCCACAGGTTGGTGCAGGAGACGAAGACGGCGTCGGCGTCGGGATGATTCGCGGCGCGGATGAGGTCGGCCGTCACGTGATACGGGATCGTCCAGATCTCGTGGTCGCGGCCGAGACCCGCCTGGGCGACGACGCACCTCCCGGCCTCGGCGAGGAAGTCGCAGAGCAGCCCGGTGAGCGCGGCGGTGTACGGCGTCGCCACGGCCAGCGTGCCGACGTTCATCGTGTCGAGTGCCCGGATCAACGCCTCCGACGTGGTGACCGCCCGCTCCGCGCCCGCCGCGATCATGCAGTTGGAGATCTCCACCGCGCCCGCCATCCCGTAGACGAAGCTGCCCGACGCACACGCGTAGCCGAACGCCCGCGGCCCGACCGACGAGACGGCGCGGACCGCCGCCGAGATCTCGGCGTGATTGTTGAGATCCCGGCACAGCTCGACGTCGACGGGGGCGTCGAGGTAGCCGGTCCGCGTGAAGTGGAGCGAGACCGAATCCGGCATCCAACGCCACAGCTCACGGTCGAGGGCCATGTCGAACGGGCACACCATGCCGATGCCGATCTGGGCGTTCATGCAGGGATGATGGCATATCGTCGGATTGTCTACAATCGCTGCCGAAGGGCGGCGTCCACCTTTTCCCGAATGACGCATTCGTAGGCATGGTCGTTGACGATCCCGGTCGCCTGCATCAGCGCGAACATCGTCGTCGGACCGACGAAGCGCCATCCCCGCTTCTTGAGGTCCTTCGACATCGCGACCGATTCCGGCGACGTCGTCATCGAGTGGGGGACGTGCGCGCCGGCCGGGGCGTATCCCCAGAAGTACGACTCGAGCGATCCGTGCTCGTCGATGAGGTCGACGGCCCGTTGCGCGTTGTTGATCGCCGCCTCGATCTTGCCGCGATGCCGGATGATGCCCGCGTCGCCCAGCAGTCGCGTCACGTCGGCGTCGGTGTAGCGCGCCACCTTCTCGACGTCGAAGCCGGCGAATGCCGCGCGGAAGTTCTCACGCTTGAGCAGGATCGTGCGCCAGCTGAGGCCGGACTGGAATCCCTCGAGACAGGCGCGCTCGAACAACGACGTATCGTCGGTGGTCGGGAATCCCCACTCGGTGTCGTGGTAGGTGGTCTCCGGTTCCCGCCCGGCCCAGAAGCAGCGCCGCCGACCGTCCGGCCCCTCTATGGTGTCGTCAGACATACGTCTCCCTTCGTGGCGCAGGCTACGGTACGGCTACGACAGATCGCCGCCGTTACCTTTCTGTTATCAAAGATTGCGAAAGCATCCCGTTGTGTCTCGCGACAATCACTTCTCGCCGCAACCCGCCTAGCGTTGAACACATCGCAGTCCAGAGCACTTCAACCCGGTCGCCGACCCCGCTCCGGACGAGCGAAAATACATCTGCGGCAAGGAGTTTCGTGATGAATGAGGCCGATCTCAACAAGCTCCTCTCCCGTGTGGCAACCGGGGACATGGACGCCTTCGCCGAGTTCTACGACGCCACGTGCGACCGGGTGTACGGCATGACCCTGCGGGTGTTGCGCGATCCCGGTTACAGCGAGGAAGCGACCCAAGAGACCTTCCTGGCCGTCTGGCGCAACGCCGAGACCTACGACCCCAGGTCCGGGTCCGCACTCTCCTGGATTCTCACCCTGGCGCATCGCCGGGCCGTCGACCGGGTGCGTTCGGAATCCGCCGCGACCCGGCGCACCGTCGCCTACGGCATCGCCGATACCGGTCGCGAGATCGACGAGGTCAGCGAGTCCGTGGAGCGCCGGGAGATCGCCCGACTGATCCACACCGGCCTCGAAGCCCTCACGCCTCTTCAGCGGCAGGCCATCGAGCTCGCCTACTTCCACGGACTCACCTACCGCGAGGTCTCCGAGCACCTCGGCGTCGCACTGCCCACGGTCAAGTCCCGCATCCGTGACGGACTGATCCGTCTGCGTCAGACGGTGCCCGGCCTGGCCGCCGTCGGCTAGGTCTCCCCCGCAGCCCGGGTGCCAGTGCCGCGCCGCTGCGAACCGCCCCTGGAGAGCACCCTCCACAGGACCGCCGACGAAAGTGTGTATGTGTCAGCGGCGACCCTCTGGAGGGTGTTTTGCAGGGGCGGTTTTCGTCGTACCGACCGGTCACACCTGCCCGTACGGGTGCCACCCGTTGTGGTTCCACTTCCCGCCGCGTCGCTCGCGCACCTCGCGCAGGCTGGTCCCGACGTACCGCTCCTCCAGCTCGGGATCCGGCGCTCCGGTGTACACCCACCGCTTCGGGTCGAGGTTGCCGTCGGCGTCCCGATACGCCTCCCAGTAGTCGACGCGGTGCACCGCACGGACGATGTCGTCGGCGAACACCAGGACCGGGAGATCGGGCACCGTTCGATGCGGTCCGGCCCGCCATCCACTTCTCGCCCACTCGTAGATCTGGTCGGCGCCGGCGTCCGGCCGGGCGGAGTCGTCGACCTTCACCAGCACACAGGGCTCGGGCAGTGGCGGCGCGAGCGGCGCCGCATGCCGTAACACCATCTCCTCCAGCTGGATTGCACCGCTGGGCGCACTGTTCGTCAGCGGGAGTCGCGCCAGCTCCGCGAATTCGACCGTGTACCGACGGACATACGCCGCCAGCGCGTCAGCGGAGTCGACGACGTCGTCGCCATGCCGGAGTATCCAGTGCTCCACGCCGAATCCGTCGGCGTCGATGTCCCGGATGCGTTCCTCGGTCGCGGACCAGGTCGCCGGCGAATCGGCTTCCCCGACAACCTCCCCCGCATCGGGCGTCGCGCCGGCGAGGGCCGCACGCGCATGCTGGTGGACTCGATTCCCGCGGCCCGCACCCACGTAGAACACCGACGCGTCACGCGGATCGACCAGGGCGTAGACGTACACACCGAGCACCGACTGCACCTCGAGAGGAACGGGCTTCGGCGCGCCCGGCGCTGCGACGCCGACCGGCCGCAGAAGATCCAGAACCGCGTCGACCACCGACGGCCGCACCCCGAGTCCGCCGCCCCGCAGCCCGCCGATGATCACCTCACCGGCGCGCTCACGATCGACGAACCGTCGACCCGCGTTGGCGTCGATCGCGCGTATGACGTCGACGACCTCGGCCTTCCGCGCCCGCGCGTCCCGTGATGCGGACCGCTCGTCGTCGGGGTCGAGCATCTCGGCGAACGCCGTCGACTCCAGGAATTCGCCGAGCGCGGTGGCCGGCAGCTCGACGGCGTTCATCCTGCTCATGTCAGCGATGATGCCAGGACGTGCGGGGTCGCGAGTGGTCGACTCGCCCCCGCTGACCCGTCTGCAGCGCCAAACGACAAAAGGGGCCCACCCCCGAAGGGATGGGCCCCTGGTCGCGTCACTCGTGATCAGCCGAGGACCAGCGACTCGCCGTCGGCACTGACGTTCACCGGAACGATGTCGCCGTCGCGGATGTCGCCGGAGAGCAGCTGCCTGGCGAGCTGGTCGCCGATGGCCTGCTGCACCAGGCGGCGGAGCGGACGGGCGCCGTACAGCGGATCGAATCCACGTGCACCCAGCCATTCCTTGGCCTTCGGCGAGACCTCGAGGTCGAGGCGACGCTGGGCCAGCCGCTTCTTGAGCTGTCCGAGCTGGATGTCGACGATCGCCACCAGCTCCTCGGGGCTCAGCGGGTCGAAGATGACCACGTCGTCGAGGCGGTTGATGAACTCGGGCTTGAAGGCCGAGCGCACCGCGTTCATGACGTGTTCCTTGTCGCCACCGGCGCCGAGGTTCGACGTCAGGATCAGGATGGTGTTGCGGAAGTCCACCGTCCGTCCCTGGCCGTCGGTGAGTCGACCTTCGTCGAGCACCTGCAGCAGCACGTCGAACACGTCCGGATGGGCCTTCTCGATCTCGTCGAACAGGACCACCGTGTACGGCCGACGCCGCACCGCCTCGGTCAGCTGACCACCGGCCTCATACCCGACGTAACCGGGTGGAGCACCGACGAGCCTTGCGACGCTGTGCTTCTCGCCGTACTCGCTCATGTCGATGCGGACCATCGCCCGCTCGTCGTCGAACAAGAACTCGGCGAGCGCCTTGGCCAGCTCGGTCTTGCCGACGCCGGTCGGGCCGAGGAACATGAACGAACCCAGTGGCCGGTTCGGGTCGGCGACGCCGGCCCGGGCACGACGCACCGCGTCGGAGACGGCCTCGACGGCAGCCTTCTGTCCGATGACTCGCTTGCCCAGTTCGTCCTCCATGCGCAGCAGCTTGGCGGTCTCACCTTCGAGCATGCGTCCGGCCGGGATTCCGGTCCACGACGACACGACCTGTGCCACGTCGTCGGGTCCGACCTCCTCCTGGAGCATCACGTCCTGCCCGGGATCGGTACCGGTCTTCTCCAGCGCGGCCTCGAGTTCCTTCTCCAGTCCGGGGATTCGGCCGTACCGCAGCTCGGCTGCGCGTCCGAGGTCACCGTCGCGCTCGGCGCGTTCGGCTTCTCCACGGAGACGATCCAGCTCTTCCTTGAGGTCGCGTACCGCGTCGATCGCGGTCTTCTCCGACTGCCACCGTGCGGACAGCTCGTTGAGCTTCTCCTTCTGGTCGGCCAGTTCGGCGCGCAACTTCTCGAGCCGTTCCTTCGACGCCGCGTCCGTTTCCTTCTGCAGCGCAACCTCTTCGACCTCGAGCCGGCGGACGATGCGCTCGACCTCGTCGATCTCGACGGGGCGCGAGTCGATCTCCATCCGCAGCCGCGACGCCGCCTCGTCGACGAGGTCGATGGCCTTGTCGGGGAGGAAGCGCGAGGTGATGTAGCGGTCGGAAAGAGTTGCGGCAGCGACCAATGCGGAGTCGGTGATGCGCACACCGTGGTGCACCTCGTACCGGTCCTTCAGGCCGCGCAGGATGCCGATGGCATCCTCGACCGACGGTTCGCCGACGTACACCTGCTGGAATCGACGCTCGAGCGCGGCGTCCTTCTCGATGTACTTACGGTATTCCTCGAGGGTCGTGGCACCGACCAGCCGCAGCTCACCACGAGCGAGCATCGGCTTGATCATGTTGCCGGCGTCCATCGCGGAATCGCCTGTGGCACCGGCTCCGACGATGGTGTGCAGCTCATCGATGAAGGTGATGATCTGGCCGTCGGAGTTCTTGATCTCGTCGAGCACGGCCTTCAGCCGCTCCTCGAACTCGCCGCGATACTTCGCGCCGGCGACCATCGAACCCATGTCGAGGGAGATGACAGTCTTGTTCCGCAGCGACTCGGGCACGTCACCGGCGACGACACGCTGGGCGAGGCCCTCGACGATCGCGGTCTTGCCGACGCCGGGCTCACCGATGAGGACCGGGTTGTTCTTGGTCCGTCGGCTGAGCACCTGCACGACGCGCCGGATCTCGGTGTCGCGACCGATGACCGGGTCGAGCTTGCCCTCACGGGCGGCTGCCGTCAGGTCGGTCGAGTACTTCTCGAGCGCCTGGTAGGTCGACTCCGGGTCCTCGCTCGTGACGCGTCGGCTCCCGCGGACTGCGACGAACGCATCCCGCAGTTCCTGGGGGGTTGCTCCGGCGTTGTGCAGCAACTTGGCGACATCGGAGTCACCGGTCGCCAGACCGACGACGATGTGCTCGGTCGAGACGTACTCGTCGCCGAGTTCACCGGCCAGCTGCTGAGCCGCGCTGACCGCCGCGATCGATTCGCGGGAGAGTTGTGGGGTGGCACTGGCCTGCGCAACCGTCGGCATGCGGTCGACCAACATCTGGGCCTGCGCACGAACATTCGACGGGTCCACGCCCACTGCCTTGAGCAGCGGAGACGCGATGCCGTCGGACTGATCGAGCAGTGCCACCAGGATGTGGGCGGGCCGCACGTCGGGGTTGCCAGCACTGGCCGCCGCCTGCACAGCAGCGCTCAATGCCTGCTGTGTCTTCGTGGTGGGGGTGAAGCTGTCCACTCGCGTGCACCTTTCTCTTTAGTCCAACAGGCTCAAGTATGAGCCATACGCAGGATGCAACGCCAACAAAGTTGAGTCCATTCCGCTCATGCCTACCAATCTTGTGATGTGTGTCACTCTATCCAAGATGCCGCGCTCGCCCGAAGTCTGGACTGCAGACCACAAATCCTGGATTCCTGGACTGGAACGCCGCACCAGCCACAAATCCTGGACTCGCAGTGATCCAGACCATAGGCTCGTCAGCCGCCCAATGACTAAGACGACTGCAGCCAGCAGACCTGCCACGACGCGAGTGGAGTGGACCGCTTCGGTTCGTAGATCGAGTAGCGGCCGCGGAACGAACACTCCGGGGGCCGTCGACCGCGATAGGCTCCGCCCATGTCGATCACTGGCGACGGCTTCGAACTCACTCATGTATCGGTACGCGCAAAAGCACCGTTGGACGAGATGGTGCATTTCGAACTGAACGAGCAGTTGTCCGTCCTTTATGGCCTCAACGGCGCGGGCAAGACGCGACTGCTTCACTGCATCGCCGATGCACTGTCCGGCCGACTATCCAGTGGCGTGCGCGCCGACCTCCACTTCTGGGTCGACGTGTCAAGCAATCCCAGCAGTGGGTTCACCAAGAAGCTATCCGAACAGCTGTCTCGGGCAACACGAGAGCTGCGTGGACAGATGTACACGTCTAGCAGGTTTGACGAATACGAGATTCTTTACGAGGAGTCACGCGCACCTGACCACGACTGGACGATTTTACAGAAGCTCGACGCGCTGATCGAGCTACATTCAGTCGAGCGCGGCCTGCCAAGTAGCGACCGACTGGCCCTACAGCACATCGCCGAGAACGGCCGCTTCACGCTTCAATCGCGCGAGGACGGCCGACGCGTACTCTGGCTCGCGGGTCATCCGTTCGAGAACGCTCATCTCAGAAGATCCCTCGAGGATTCCTGTATCAAACTGAGCCAGTTCATTGAAGATATTCACAACCACGAGGATGAACCGCGATTCTTGTCCGATGCCCTCGTGGAAGATGTCAACGTTTTTGAATACTACATGGCACCTTCTTATCGATATTCGAGCGGGAATAGCGAATCACTCCACCGAGGATCACCTTCCGCATTTCCAGTAGTACGCTTGGGTTCTTCGTGTACAATATCTCCGGTATCGATAATCGATGGACTTTCTGACGAGTTCGATGCTGACTCGTTGACTCTGAAGTCAATTGTAGGTCAACCGCAACGCGGCACTGAGAAATCTCGCCCCACCGCCTATGCTGCGACCAAGGATGGCGGTTTCGCGGTTGCACCAAAACTGGCCGAGGGTATCGCCGCAATAGAACACAAGTGCAACAGTTACCTCAGTGAGGTTCTGATCAATCCGCCCGTATTGCGATTCAACGTACCAAACCCCGATCAGCTACTATTGGGCAGCCAGCCCCATTGGGAATTTTCAATAGGAACCTCAGATTCTAATTGGGCTGGAATCTGCGAGCTATCAAGCGCACAATTGCGATGGACCAACCTTGCGATCGCCCTCGCCCTCGCCGAGCGTGAGACGCGCCCCACCTTATTCTTGTGCGACGAACCCGAACGCGGATTGCACCGGCTGGCAGAGCAGCGGGTGGCCGATGGTCTGACAAATCTCATCGACCGCGCACAGATCAGCATAATTGCTGCGACACATTCTCCGCTCGTAATTGGCAGCCCTGGAGCACAACGGATTCTCACCTATCGCAATGCCGCTGGCGCTACGGCCCTCCGTCCTTGGCGTTTGGCAATCAGCGATTCGATAGAGGCAGAAGTTGCAGGAATCGACCTCGGATTGGCCATGGGTGATCTTCTTCAGCTCATGAATGTTGCCGTGGTGGTTGAGGGCCTACATGATCAGTACGTTCTGGAGAACCTGCTCCGCACCCAGCTGGTTGAAGCCTCGGCAGGTATCTACGCGATGCGTGGTGCTGCGCGCGCCAAGTCCTTGGCCGAAGCACGGTTCATGTTTCAGGCCACGAACGGGTCAATCTTGGTAGTCCTCGACGGATTGACGAATCGCATCCTTCAGCCAGTGTGGGAAGATATCAAAGCGACCTATAAATCGGGAGACAACACGGCAACACTGGCGTCGGTCGGTCAGCTTGCAGCGCTTCGTGTCGACGAAGCGGACATGCTCGCTGAGCTGGCGAAATCTGCAGTGGAATCGAAAACGCTCGACCGCATCGAGGTTTACGGGCTTGGAAAGCCCGACATTATCTGCTATCTCCCAGCGTCAGGGATTCTGACTCAACACGATGTTTCGTGGGACGCTATCCAAAAGCAATGGGAGGCAAACGCGGGCGGCAAGCCTCCTCGAAACATCAAGAAATTCCTCAATTCCGAACACCTACTGCCTCAAGGCGGTGCACTTCTCAACGAGCGAGTGCGTGAGACTGCAGTCGATGCGGCCAAGACTGGATCACCGATCCATCCGGATCTCATAGCGCTAGGTGAGCATATCAGTTCGCTCGCGCGACGTTCCGCTGCCAGACAGCAATAGGAGTGGATCTGAGCTATTGTTTCGATCAGGACAGTCCGCCCAATCGGTTAATCTACCTCGTCCGGCAGTTCCTCGATCTCGGCGATCTCGAACTGCGTCGAGTCTTCCTCAGCGCCGTGGCCCACATCTCGCGGCACCGCCTTGCCCATCGCATCCTCCACCAGGTCGCACAATCGTCGCCGACGCTCGACGAAGTAGGAATCGAAGTCGTCGGCGCGCAGAGACGAGGCTGGAACCAGGTGGGCTTCGACCAGACCGTCGAGCCTCACTGGCGTGTCCCCCGTGAACCGGTCCGGTCTGTTTTAGAGTCCTGATTGCCCTGTTGAGGGCAGAGAAGGGACGATGAGGATCATGGCAGGACGCAAGCGCCACTCGGCAGAGGACATTGTGCGCAAGTTGCGCCGGGCTGACGAGTTGGCGGCGCAGGGCAAGACCGGCGAGGAGATCGCCGCCGACCTCGAGGTGTCGGCAGCGACGTTGTACAACTGGCGCCGCCAGTACGGCGGCATGGACGGTGACGCGGCCAAGGAGCTCAAGGAGCTGCGTGAGCAGAACGGCCGGCTCAAGCGGCTGCTCGCCGATGCCGAGTTGGAGAAGGACGCGCTACGGGAGATCGCCAAGGGAAAATTCTGAGCCCAACCGCCAAACGCGCCGCCATCGACATGCTCAAAGACGTGATGAACATGTCAGAACGCAAGGCGTGCAAGGTTGTTGGGCTTGCTCGTTCAGCGTATCGTCAACTGCCGCAAGCGCACACCCCGGCTGACCCGGATGCTGGCCTGCGCCAGCAGCTACGAACCTACGCCCGTCAGAACCCACGCCACGGGTTCCGTCGGGCGTGGGCCTGGCTACGTTTCGACGAAGGCGACACCGTGAACAAGAAGAAGGTCCACCGGCTGTGGAAGGAAGAAGGATTGCAGGTGCGCCGGGCGCCGCGGCGTAAACGGGCCGGCCAGTCGTCGGTGCCGATTGTCACCGCGGACGCACCGAAAGTGGTGTGGGCATTGGACTTTCAGTTCGACTCCACTGTCGACGGACACAAGATCAAGATCGCGTCCATGGTCGATGAACACACCCGGATGTCGCTGCTCAACATTGTGGATCGCTCGATCGCCGCCGACCGGTTGATCGAGGAGTTGAAGAAGACCTTCGCGATCTGGGGTGGCCCACCGAAGGTGCTGCGCATGGACAACGGCCCTGAGTTCATCTCTGAGGCCCTCCAGACGTTCTGTGCAGGGTCGGTGGGGATCTCCTACATTCCGCCTGGCACGCCGTGGAACAACGGGTTCATCGAGTCGTTCAACAACCGGTTGCGCGACGAGTGTTTGAACCGCAACTGCTGGCCCACCCTGTTGGAGGCCCGCGTGGTCATCGAAGACTTCAAAGACGACCACAACCACCGACACCGCCACTCAGCGCTGGGCTACAAGACCCCGGCCGAGTACGCTGCCCGATGCACCCACCAGCACCACCCCGTGGGCTGCGAGATCGACTGACCGACCGCAAGAAAGAACTGGCTCTAGGACCGACTGGACCGGTTATCGGGGACCTGCCATCACGTCGTCGATCTGCGCCTTCTTCTCGATCTGCGCGAGATACACCGAGGGCGCGCTGCCGCCGATAGTGCGATTGGTGACTGCAGAGATCGCGGTTTTGTTCACGATGCTCTCGCGACGTTCATCATCGATCTTGTGACTTTCACACCACTTCTTCGGGAAGATGTGGTGGATGTCAACGGCGAGGCTGACGTACTGAACCTTGTCGAGCGCCTTGTCTTCCATCCAGTCGCGGGCCTCGTTGCCGAGCAGCAGAGCGTAGATCCCTTTGTACGCAGCGGCATTTCGCGTCCGCAGCGAATGGAGTCGGGATTCCACAAACGTTGCGTCGTTGACGGTGTTGGGGGTTGCGGCACCGGCATGGCCACGGGCCCATTCCGGCACCTGCTCGAGATCACGCACGAACCGCGTTTCGATTGCGCCACCGTACAACTCACCGAGAATCCCACACCAGAACCAACGGACCAACTTCTCGCGGGGACCGAGAAGGTCGGCGTCGTGGCCCATCGCCACTCGAATGGCAGCGAGCGGAACCAATTGCTTGGGATAGGGCAGGAACTTGGTGTCGAAGACGTGACGGTCGGCCAAGAAGTCCGACGCCCAGATGAACGCTTCGCGAAGCGGCCCAACCCATTCCAGATAGTCGTCGAGCGTGAGCTTCAGGACGTCTTCACGCTTCGCGGACACGGCGGGAGGCCTCGGGCCAATATAGGCGAGATTACGTTTGCGGGTGGTGAGTAGCGTGACGGCCTGCAGGAAGTCTGTGTTCTCCAAGCCAGCGAGCACGGGATACGCGACGAACTTCGCCTGCGTTTCCTTCCAGTCGTCGTTGAGGCGAAAATCTGTGCCATGCGATTCGTAGTAGTCGGGGTCGCCGGCGAAGGTTGCGGTCAACAGTTCGAACACATTGAGTGGGAGCCCACCGACGTTGACCTTCTCGAATACCGTCGCCACTGCACCTTTGCTGGTGTCCTTGTCGAGCTCGATTGCCGGGATATTGTAGGTGCCAGTCGGTTTGATGACATCGTTGTTGAATTCTTTAGCGAGGTCGCGGTCCTCAAGATCAAACAGCCAAGACATGGCGTCGCCGAAGATCAGGTTCACCGGAAACAGACCCACGGCCCGCTGCTTTTCAGGTGTAGAAACGTCGCGGACAACGTTTTTGCCAAAGTTGATGCGTTCGATTCCGTCACCAGGCAGGGACAGAACTGCTTCGTCGATGCGGTCCTCACCCTGAACAGCGAGGTGCATGTCGATGAAGTAGCGGCGATCCATGCGTTTGCCGCGGCTGTCCATGGTGTGTACAACGCCATCGGCGGTCAATGCTTGGGTCAGGGACGTCAACCGCTGCTGCCCGTCCAACAACAGCGACTCTGCGTGTGTTCCGGTGGGTACGTTGGTGCCTTCAATCGGGCGAGGCTTGAAGCGAATTTGATCGTTGCCCGTGTTGAGAAGCATCACCACACCCAGCGGGTGACCACGAAGGACGGTCACGAGCAGTTGCCGAATTCGTTCGTCCTCCCACTTATACCCGCGTTGGAAATCGGGCAGCTGAATCTTCCCCAGCTCCGCCCACTTCAGATACTCGCTGAGCTCGTACAGCGGCGTCTGAAACCCCATCAGGAACTCCTTCTCGTTGACGTCGGACGTTGTTGTGCCGAACTCACGGTCCGTGCTCCACTCGCAACCGACGGTAGATCGCCGGGACCAGCTCCGATACCAGCTTGTCTCGGATCACAGCGTTGTTGAGTATCTGCCCGGAGAGATCCGAGTGCGCATCCATCGCCTCAATCACGGCACCGTTGAACTCGATATCGATGTCCGGGCTGGCCTCGAACTGCGCTTGAGAATTGTTGCGAGCCTGAGTCTTCAGATTCTCGCTCTCTTCCAACTTGTCCCGCAGGTGGGTGACAACACTGCGAACGTCAGCGTCGGAGTGAACACCCTCGAACAGGTCATTAATCGTGGCAATCACGTCGTCGAGCTCAACCATTTCCGGATCGCGTACGGAGCCACTTCCTCCACCTTCACCGGCCGGCGGCAGCTGCGCACCACCTTCGAGCGTGCCGCTAGTTGTTGACTGCTTGTTCTGGCGAAGGTAGTCGAAATCGACTGCCGACAGGTCGATCGCGTGCTGCACGTTCTCGCGCCGGATCACCGGCGCGAGGTAACGCAGGTAGATCGACAGCTTCTCCAGGTCGACATC
Source organism: Gordonia westfalica (assembly GCF_900105725.1). NCBI lineage: Bacteria > Bacillati > Actinomycetota > Actinomycetes > Mycobacteriales > Gordoniaceae > Gordonia > Gordonia westfalica. Next base: position 432,877 of record NZ_FNLM01000036.1, on the reverse strand, counting down.
CTGGTAGTCGAACAGTTGGGAGAGGAAGTCGTACTGGCGGATGAACGTCCCGACGTCCTTGCGGAACATGTCCAGTTCATCGAGCGCAGCCGTGTCGCCAGCGGTCGTTGCGTCTCGTTCACGATCTCGGAATCGGTGCTGCGCGGGCGTGACCCACTTGGTCAGGGCGTTGTTGCCCTTGTTCGCGACAAAGTCAGCGGCAAGGCTGTTGACCTCGCTCCACTGATAGATATCGGCGGCGTCGAGTTTGGCCATGGTGGCGTGCACGATGTTGAGGTCGGTGACATCCGACAGCGTCGTCGCCTCGTAGTACGGCTCGAATGCGTCGACGACGTCCTCGGCGGCATTCGCGAAGTCGATGACAAAGGTCTGATCTTTGCCGGGCGCGGTACGGTTCAGCCGCGACAGCGTTTGTACCGCCTGGACCCCGGAGAGCCGCTTGTCGACGTACATCGCTACTAGCAGTGGCTGATCGAAACCGGTCTGGAACTTGTTGGCCACCAACATGACCTGATATTCGTCAGTCGCGAAAGCGACTCGCAGGTCGCGTCCCTTCAGCCCCGGGTTCATGCTGGTTTCGGTGACCTTGTCCAGGCCGTTGTCGTCATCGGTGATGTCACCGGAGAATGCCACCAACGCCGCCACATCGGTGTATCCCTGGTCGGCAACATAGGCGTCGAAGGCCAACTTGTAGCGCACCGCCGCCATGCGTGAGCTCGTCACCACCATCGCCTTGGCCTTGCCATTGAGGCGCCAGGCAACATTGGAGCGGAAGTGCTCGACGATGATCTGCACCTTCTGCGCGATGTTCGTCGGATGCAGCCGCACCCAATTCATCACTGACTTGATGGCTTCCCGCTTGTCCACCAGGTGCGAATCCGCGCCCGGGTCGGCGTCGACGACGACGGTCCCGCCGGCATCGGTGTCCTCGGTGGAGTAACTGTGCCCGTTGTGCGACAACCGGAACGCCGTCTTGTACGGGGTGTAGTTGCGCAGCACATCCAGGATGAAGCCCTCTTCAATGGCCTGCTGCATCGAGTACAAGTGAAACGGCTCCGGCGGAACATCCTCGGCCGGTCGCCGCCCGAACAGTTCCAGCGTCTTGGCCTTCGGCGTGGCCGTGAACGCGAAGAACGAGATATTCGACGCCGCCGCACGCGCAGTCATCTCCGCAGCCAGCACATCTTCAGCGTCGACGCTGCCACCGTCTTCGACGTCCTGAAACTCGGTCGCAGTCAGCACCTTCTTCAACTGCTTCGACGCATCACCGGCCTGTGAGGAGTGCGCCTCATCGGCGATCACCGCAAACGAACGCCCCTCCAACCCTTTGCCGGTCCGAATGATGTCGAGTGCGTACGGGAAGGTCTGGATGGTGACGATGATGATCTTCGTCCCCGACTCCAACGCCTGTGCAAGCTTGCCCGACTTCGAGCCACTCAACGCATCGATGTGCGCCACCATCCCCGGGGTGTCATCGATCTGCCGGATCGCTTCCTGCAACTGGGAATCAAGCACCGTCCGATCGGTGATCACCAGCACCGCATCGAACACCGGCTTGTTCGCATCGTTGTGCAGCACCGACAACCGATGTGTCAACCACGAGATCGAGTTCGTCTTCCCCGACCCCGCGGAATGTTGAATCAGATACTTGTTGCCCGGCCCCTCCTCCTTGGCGGCCGCGATCAGCTTGGTGACCGCATCCCACTGGTGGAAGCGAGGAAACAGCATCGTCTCCTTACGACGCTTCCGATTGGTCGCCGGGTCGACCTTCTCCTCAATGTGCAGATGCATGAACCGGCCCAGGATGTCGAGCCAGGTGTCCCGATCCCAGATCTGCTCCCACAAGTACGACGACGGAGACCCATCCGGGTTGAGGGGGTTACCGGCATTCCCGTCATCGCCGCGATTGAACGGCAGGAAGAACGTCTCGTCACCGGCCAACTTCGTGGTCATCTGCACCTCACTGTTGGACACCGCGAAATGCACCACCGCCCGCCGCCCGAACTCCAGCAGCGGCTCCCCCTTCGGCAGCCGATCCTTCTTGAACTGCCGCACCGCATCGGTGATGTTCTGCGTGAAGTCGGTCTTCAACTCGACAGTCGCAACCGGAATCCCGTTCACGAACAACACCAGATCAATCGCATTGGCGTTGCGCGACGAGTAGTGCACCTGCCGCATCACCCGAAGCCGCACCGCGTCATAGCGTTTCGCGGTCGTCTCATTCAGGGTCGTATTCGGCTTGAACTGACACATCAGGAATTTGGCGTTGAGATCCTTGAACCCACTGCGCAACACGTTCAATGTGCCGCCACCGGCCTTCAGATCCGCATCAAGTCGTTTGGCCAGGGTAGCCAGCACCTTGGATTCGGCCTCCGAGCGTTCCTTGCCCGTCAGTTCCGGCTTGACCCGCTTCGCCAACTCCTCGGGCTGGGTATCGGCCAGCCACGCGAACACATCCTCGGGGAACAACGCCAATGCTTTGTCGTAGCCAGCATCGTTCGGCGAGTACAGCCAACCGTGATCCGCGAGGTACTCGCAGATCTCTGTTTCCAGGATTACCTCGTGATGCTGCGGCATGTCAAACCATCTCTCGCACATCGATCTTGCCGGTCACCGCATCGGTGATCAGCGCAGACCGGTACTCGCGGAGTGTGGCGATGCTCTCCGTACTCTTGTTCACCAAATTGATGATGACACCGACCCTTGCCCGTACTGCATTCACGATCGAACGCTGCTCCACCAAGTCTGGAACCGCGAGGGCAAGTTCGCGATAGTCCGCCATCGACACGTTCTGCATACTCGAGCTCGTTCCAACAATTCCACTCTGTATCTGAGATCGATACCCCGGCGTGAGAGTCCAGAGGTGAACGAACTCAGCCGCAGCCCCTCGCAGATCGAACTGCCAGATCTTGTCTGACAAGTACAGATTTTCGGGTGCATAGTCCACATAGGCCGCAGATCCCACGAACCGCGGTGAATTTGCACGATTCACCAGAAGAGTTCCTGCACGGACGGGGCAGGATAACCTCTGAACGTCTTCGCCCACAACCGTCTTGCTGGCAGTTGGGACAAAGCTCCCGGTCGACACAGCGCTCGTCTTCAGGACGCCGAGTTCATCTGCGGCCGGAGATGTGTCTGCTCCATTCACGCTGGTGCCGCTCTCAACAGAGTCAATCAAGTACTTCATCTTCGTCTCGGTCCATGTCCGCGGCCGCCTGCCGACCCAAGCACTTTCCGCTGGGACCGTTTGCTCCGAATCAAGGCCCCGTGTCACCGCGTGGGTGATGGTGGCGATGCGGTCTTCCTGCAGGGTCGCGATCAACTGCTCCTGCTTGGCGATCAACGCATCGATCTTCGCCGTCTCGCGGTCAAGGAAGTCAGCAATCCGTACCTGTTCGGATTCCTGCGGACGCGGAAGCATCACGGCGTTGAGGTCGCCCTGCGACATGCTGGGCAACGCGGTGTTCGTAGAGAGCATCCCGAAAGGGATTGTAGTGCAGACATAGTAGAGGAATCGCGGATCGACGCCGACCGCTGGCTGCGCACAGAACATCGTATCGACGGTCCAGTATTCTCCGTCAACCAAGAGTGGCTTGTCGATTGTTCCTTTGCGACCCAGGAGCACAGAAGGACCCTCGTACAGATAGCGCGACGCCCTGCTAAATATCCCGCCCGAACCGTAGACCGGGTACTCACCTTCTGGATCTTCAACTTCCTTGTAATCCGCGCCGTTCCTAATCCGCGCGAGTCGGCGAAGCTGCGTTGTTGGGTGGGCGCTCATGCGCCAACCTCCTTCAACATCTCCTGGATCTCCCCGACGAGTTGGCGTAGGTCTTTCTGGATTTCTTCAAGGGGTCGGGGTGGGACGTAGCGGTAGAAGTGGCGGGTGAAGGGGATCTCGTAGCCAACTTTGGTCTTGTCGTGGTCGATCCAGGCGTCGGGGACGTGTGGCAGGACTTCGCGTTCAAAATAGTCGTTGACGTCCTCAGAGAGTGGGACGTTCTCGGTGTCGCGGAGGGAGGGGTCGGGTTCGGGGTTACCGTGGCGGTCGGTGATGACGTCGGCGGCGTCGGAGTGTTCGCCGATCGTCAACCAGATCGCCTTGAGAACTGGTGCGCCGGGCTTGACGAAGCCGTTGTCGCGCAGCGCTTCTTTTAGTTCGCTGGTGAAGGCGTCACGGTTGGCCCATTCCCACTCCGACAGATAGACGAGGGCTTTTCGGATCGCTTCCTGGCCGTCGGTGCCGAGTTTCGTGATCGCTTTGACCGCGAGGACTGCGTCGATCTTCGCGTCATCGATGCGGAAGGCGAGCTGCAACGGTCGTTCGACGGTGATGGTGCGGTAGCCGAAGTCGTCGTTGGCGAAGATCTTCGACAGTGACGCAGCGTCGTCGGAACCCTGGTCGTCGACATGATCGGAGTAGAGCTGGACGATCCGTGCGATGTCGTTGTCGTGCAGGAACTTGCGTTTGGAACCCAGCGATTTCCGCATCTTGCCGAACATGTCGACGGCGTTGATGAGTTGGACAGTTCCTCGACGTTCGGCGGGTTTGTTGTTGTCGAGGATCCAGATATACGTGGAGATGCCGGTGTTGTAGAACATGTCGGTCGGCAGGGCGATGATCGTGTCGAGGATGTCGTTCTCGATGATCCATTGCCGAATGTTCGACTCACCTGATCCGGCGCCGCCGGTGAACAGGGGTGAACCGTTGAGGACGATCGCCAGGCGTGATCCGCCGTCTCCGTTCTGTTTGACCGGTTCCATCTTGGAGATCAGATGCAGCAGGAACAGCAGTGATCCGTCGGAGACGCGCGGAAGGCCCGGTCCGAAGCGGCCGGCGAAGCCGCGGACGCGGTACTCCTCGTCAACGGCGCGCTGCTGGGTTTTCCAGTCGACGCCGAAGGGCGGGTTGGAGAGAAGGTAGTCGAAGTGCCGGCCGCGGAAGTTGTCGTCGGTGAGGGTATCGCCGAGGTAGATGTTGCCGACATCCTGACCCTTGATGATCATGTCGGACTTGCACATTGAGTACGAGCGTGGGTTGATCTCCTGCCCATACAGCACCGGCCGCGCCTTATGGTTCATCTCCAACAGGTGGTCGAACGCCGTTGAGAGCATGCCGCCGGTGCCCGCGGCGGGGTCGTAGATGGTGCGCACCGTGCCCGGTTTGGTGAGGGCGTCGTCGGCGGTTGCGAACAGTAGGTCGACCATGAGGGCGATGACTTCGCGTGGGGTGAAGTGGTCACCGGCGGCGGCGTTGTTGGATTCGGCGAACTTGCGGATGAGCTCTTCGAAGATCAAGCCCATCTCGTAACCGTTGACCGCCTTGGGGTGCAGATCGACGGCCGCAAACTCTTTGACGATCAGGTACAGGCGATCGGACTTGCTGAGGCGTTCGATGAGGTCTTCCATGCCGAAGCCGTCGAACACGTCGCGGATGTTCGGGGAGAAGTGATTGATGTAGTCGGCCAGGTTGTCGGCGATACCTTCGGCGTCGGAGGTCAGCGCTCGGAAGTCCCAGCGGGAGGTGTTGTAGAACGGGACCTTGAACTTGGATTTTAGGACGATATCGGGGTCAACCTTCGACTTCGACAGCTTCTTGTACTCAACCAGGACGTCATCCTTGGTCGGCTCCAGGATGCAGTCCAACCTGCGGAGGATGGTGAACGGCAGGATCACGTCCCCGTACTGGTTCGGCTGGAACGGGCCTCGCAACAGTTCAGCGATCTTCCAGATCAGGTTGGCGTTGGTCGTACTCATACGTATGCGGCTCTCCCTTGACTAGGCTGCCTCAAAATCTAGTGGGTCAGGACCGTCGCTAGTAGCGGACTTCCGGGTGAATCAACAAGCTGCACTCCGTACCCTTCTTGGGCGTCGGGACCCGGCACCAGTGCGGGGCGGGATGTCGTCCGTGGTGAGATCGGATAACCGCCTGCTGCTGATCAAAGAAGGGTGCCGAGGAGTTTCGTTGCGTTCGAAGAGCCCCGGGGAGCGTTTCGCCGACCTGGCGAGCGCCCCGTTGTGTGGAGAATCTTCCACACATTTCCACACGTAATCCCGCGGTCGGGTGTGTTGCGGTGTCGCACAGCACCGGAACCCGGACACGCCGCTACGATCAACCGGATGCGCGGCCACGCGGCCGCACCCGGGCCGCCTCGGTCCCAGGACTCGAGGAGCGAGCGCCCGTGGAACCGACCACCCCCGCCGAACGCCTGCTGCTCGCCGCCGCCCAAGCCGGCAAGCGGTGCGATCTGAGAAGCCCTGAAGAACGGGCCGACGCGCATTGGGCGCCGTCGGCCGACGTGGCCGCTGGCTGGACCGACGACCGCGTCGTGCGCGCCGTTTACCTCCGCCACCTTCTACTCGATCAGCAACGCCCTGTTCACCTGGTCGGAACCCGCATCGACGGCGGACTCGACCTCCGCGGCGCCACCATCAACCTCAGCCTTCCCAACTGTGTCCTCACCGGGAACGCCCTGTTCGTCAGGGCGACGTTCACCGGGACCGCCGAGTTCGCCGGGGCGACCTTCACTGGGGCCGCCCGCTACGGCGAGGCGACGTTCACCGAGGCCGCCCGCTTCGGCGGGGCGACGTTCACCGGAGCCGCCTCGTTCGGCGGGGCGACCTTCACCGGGATCACCCGCTTCGACAAGGCGACGTTCACCGAGACCGCCGAGTTCCCCTGGGCGACCTTCACCGGGACCACCTGGTTCGCCGAGGCAACGTTCCCCGAGGCCGCCCGATTCGACAAGGCGACGTTCACCGGGGCCGCCCGATTCGACAAGGCGACGTTCACCGGGGCCGCCTGGTTCGGCCGGGCGGCCTTCACCGGGGACGCCCGGTTCGACAAGGCGACGTTCACTAAGACCGCCCGGTTCGCCGGGACGACCTTCACCGGAGACGCCCGGTTCGGTGGCGCGACGTTCCCCGGCTACGCCGAGTTCGGTGGGGCGACGTTCATTGCAGACGCCCGGTTTGGCGGGGCGACGTTCACCGAGGCCGCCTGGTTCGGCCGGGCGACCTTCACCGGGGACGCCCGGTTCGACAAGGCGACGTTCACTGCGGACGCCCGGTTCGACAAGGCGACGTTCGCTGCGGACGCCTGGTTCGCCGGGACGACCTTCACCGGGGACGCCCAGTTCGCCGGGGCGACGTTCACTGCGGACGCCCGGTTCGCCGGGACGACGTTCACCGGGGACGCCCGGTTCGCCGGGGCGACGTTCTCTGCGGACGCCCGGTTTGAGGGCTCTCTGTGGCGCACACTTGACTGGTCCGACACGATTTGGGAGACGTCCTCGATAGTCACGACAGGACTCGCTGCAGTTGACATCCGACTCGATCGGACAATCTTCAAGCAGCCGGTGCAGCTCGAGGTGGCGGCGTCGCGCATCACCCTGAAACGCACCCGCGCCGAGCGCTTGCATCTGGTGGTTGCCGGCGCGACGGTAAGCCTCGAGGACGCCGATCTCGCCGAGGGGTCACTCATCGAAGCCGTCCCGGTTACAGTGCCGGCGACACCGAGAAGGCGGCGCGGAGGATCCGGCGGCGGGAGCTGGGTAGCGATCCCGCTACGCAACGTGCAAGACATGTCCATACCTGACAGCCTGCGTGACGACCTGGACCGTCTCGACCGCGACCTCAGTGCAGCGCTTAGCCACGCGCCCAGCGCATTGGTGACCTCTCTGCAACGCGCGCATATCGCGGGCACCACGCTGTCCGGAATGGATTTGCGAGCCTGCACCTTCACTGGCGCCGACGGTCTCGACAAACTCGTCATCACCGGCGACGACATCCTCACCAACCATCGCGGAGACAAAGACATAATGCGGGCGTGGCCCGCTCGCGGACGCAAGTGGTGGCGGACCAGCCGACGAGTCCTGCACGACGAACTCAGGCTCCGCGACCCCCACCCCACCACCACTGAGGTCGCCGATACGCCGACCACCACAACAGATGAATCTAGCGCGACTCCCACCGCACCTTTGTCGCATCGCAACGTGTCCGCCACCTACCGGTCGCTGCGTAAAGCGCTTGAGGACAGCAAAGATGAGCCCGGCGCCGCCGACTTCTACTACGGCGAAATGGAAATGCGGCGCCTCGCGTCCAGACCGATCTCGGTGGAACGCTGCCTACTCACCGCGTACTGGCTGATCGCCGGGTACGGGCTGCGGGCGTGGCGGTCTCTGGCCACACTCCTCATCGTTATCGCGGTCGCGGGCTGGTGTTTCACCAACGACGCGTGGGCGGCCAAGACTGTGACCAAGGCGCCGACGTCGGTGAACCTCGACACCGGGGCCATTACCTCGACCGCACCGGCTGCGGACGGGTTATCGCTGATGCGATCCTGGTTATTCGCCGCCCAGGAAACCGTCGCCCTGTTCCGGCCCGCCGGACTGTCCGGGGTCACCCTCACCAGCTGGGGCCACCTCATCGACATCGCCGTCCGCATCCTCGGGCCCGTTCTGCTCGCGTTGGCGGTGTTGGCGACCCGCAACCGCACCAAACGTTGATGGATCGACAAAGACGCGCGTTGATGTCGCCTCGGAAGGTACACGCGGACAAAGCATCCGATAGGCGCGGATAAAGTGGACCGCATGCCGAACCGCAGGATCGATCGATGAATGCAACACCCGTCAGCCAGCCAGATACCCCGATGACGCCGACATCTGCATTCAGCCCGTACGTCGCCGAGAGATTGGGCTGGTACGTGTACGCGCTGCGAAACCCGATCGATAGCCGCGTCTTCTATATCGGCAAAGGTAAAGGCAACCGAGTCTTCGCCAACGCGAACGATGCGCACCTCGCTGCTGACGAAGATGAGGTCAGCCAAAAGATCGATGTCATCAACAAGATCCATCAAGCGGGTCTGCACGTCGACGCCTTCATCATTCGCCATGGGTTAGCATCGGAAAAGCTGGCCTATGCAGTCGAAGCGAGCCTGATCGATCTGTGCCAGCTCCTGGACCCGACAATGGCCAACGATCGATTCGCTCTGACCAACCTCTTCACCGGCCACCACACATCCACCCACGGACTCGCCGGTGTCGACGTTGTCTCCAGCCTCTACGATGCACCGAAAGCCCCCGACATCACGGTCCCCTCGCTTCTCATCAAGATCCCTGTCCTCTGGACCCCGACCATCAGCGCCGACGACTTGTACGACGCCACGCGCCAATGGTGGCGGCTCTCCGCGCGCCGCGAGAAGGCAAAGTATGCCTTCGCTGTGCACCGAGGCGTTATCCGCGCGGTGTACCGCATTAACCCCGCATCCTGGGAACCCGGCTGGCTCGTCGACGACGAATGGACTCTGACACCCCATCGCACTGCCAAGCGTCGCTGGCGTTTCACCGGCCAGATCGACGATGACTTCAATGCGACCTACCGGAATACCAGCGTGAAGCACCTCTACAAGAGGGTGCTCGAGTCTCAGTCCTGTACCGCGAGTGCTGAGCACTCCCGATAGGTTCGATGGCGACGTCGCCAAAGTGAGCGGCTGTCTGAACGAGATTGATCTGAAGCGACGAGGAGGTGACATCGACGATGACCCTCCGATGGCTATCCTGAGCCCAGGTATTCGAAGCTCACCCTCGGCCATCGACTCCCTCACGCGGGCTGCTTTCGCTCCCTGCGGCTAGCGGTGAAATCCAACGCAGCTTGTGAGGACCAGGCCACCTGATTCCTCGAACGGTTCTTCGTCGAGGACTTGCAGAGCCGCTTTGCACCCGAGGTCGGGGTTGAAGAGCGTGAACCAGGCCGCGACCTCGTGGTCGGTCCTGACTTCGGTCAGATTAGTGCGCACCGCGGATTGCGGCGATGAGTTCTTGCAGGTCGTCGGGTAGCGGGTCAGCGGCGGTGATGGTGTGGGCGCCGGCTTTGATCTGCACGGTGCGGTAGCGGCGGGTAGTGGTGACGAACTTCTTGATCGACCAGCCGGAGCGTTCCTCGATGGCGCGGGTGATCGCGAGTGCGGCGAACACGATGCTCAGGTGGGCTTCGATCGAGTCGCGGGTGTGATGGAAGATCGGCCGGGCGGCCAAGTCGCTCTTGGACATGCGGAAGCTCTTCTCGATCCGCCACAGCTGGTGGTAGGAGCCGATCACGAATTCCGGTGTCGGAGAATCGATGTTGGTGGCGTAAGCCTTCCAACCGGCCAACGTGCGAGCCTTGGTTTCGAGGTCACGGTTGACGCTTTTGTCGGCGCCTTTGAGCGTGACGAACCGGTTGCGCTTGACCGGCGCTTTGCCTTGCCAGCGACCGCATTCTCAGCCTTGGCGACTTGCTCGTTGATGCCGCGCACACTGCGGCGTGCCCGATCGGCGCTGTACTTGTAGTAGACGACCTGGTCACGGCGCTGTTCTTCGACCCCGCCGGAAACGGCTGAGTCAGCACCAGTCCGTCCGGTGGCGTGGAGTCGGGATTGTTCCTGTGCCACTGCGTAATCAGGTACGGAATCGACGGAATTCTCTCGCCCAGAATGAACGACAGTCCGGCGGCCTCGATGGCCTTCTTGTTGGCATCGGAGATCATCCCGGCATCAACGACCACGGTGATGTCGCAGAGCTGGTGGGCGGCCATGAACGCCCGCAGAGTAGGCAGCATGGTGGCGGTCTCGGCCCGGTTGCCCTCGAATGCCTCGATCATCAGCGGAAACCCGGTTGCGTCGGTGAGCAGGCCGACGGTGATCTGCGGCTCAAGGTGACGTTCCTTGGAGAATCCGGGCTCACGGAACCCATCGGCCTTGTCAGTTTCGAAGTACAGCGTGGTGACGTCGTACAAGATGAGGCTCGCCGGCCCCAGTCCGGCGCGCGCTGCGCACGCTGCGGCCAGCCCGCGACGGAACTCCACGGTCGCGTACCGCGGTAGGCGGCGGGTCAGGCTGCGATAGGACATGGTGTCCACGCCAACTTCCTCCAGCACGCGCAGTGAATCCAGCTTGCTGGTGGGTTCGATAATGCGGGCTAGGACAAGATGAATCACCCCAGGTTTTGTGCCGCCTCCAATGTGGGCTGGTCCTCGGGGCCGAGGCCAGCGTAGTGGAGCGTTTCGAACTCGGTCGGGGGAATCTGGCCAATACTCGAGTGCAACCTGCTGTTGTTGTACCAGTCGACCCAACCAGCGGTCGCGAACTCGACGTCGGAGATCGTCCGGTACGGGCCGGAGTGGAAGATCGTGGTCCGGATGCACTCGGTCTTGTACAAGCCGTTCACCGACTCGGCCAGCGCGTTGTCGTAGGCGTCCCCGACCGATCCGATCGACGCTGCGAGGTCTTCGAGTCGCAGACGCTCAGTCAGTGTAACCGATGTGTACTGACTTCCGGCATCCGAATGATGAATAAGCTCAGCAGCTTTCACCGGATGCCCTTCCCGATTGCGCTGCCACAGTGCCATCCGAAGCGGGACTGTCACCAACTCCACCGACTTCGATGTCGAGGCATGCCATGCCACGATTCGACGGGAGAACACGTCGAGGATGAACACCACATACACCCACCCAGCCCAGGTCCGGCAGTAGGTGAAATCGGTCACCCAAACCCGGTTCGGTTCGGCAGCACTGAACTGTCGGTTCAACAGATCCTCCGCGCGGACACCATCAGCGGATCTGACGGTCGTGCGGACTCCCTTGGACCTTCGAATACCGTTGTGGCCTAACACTTTCATCGCTCGATCAACGGCGCCATAGGACACCCCCGGCAGAGTTGTCCGATGCAGATGGGCGCGCATCTTCACCCGCCCGTAGAGGCCCTCAGGAGTCATCTTCCGCCGGCCGTCGTCACCGGTGCGCCAAACCACATTGCGCACCGCATCGACGACGTGGGCATCAGAGACCGTCCGTGCGGCAGGCGTGCGTGATCGCCATGCCCGGTAGGTTCGTGCGGCAATCTGGCAGCCCTGCCCACGCAGGACCCGGCAGATCGACTCGACCGCAAACCCGTTGGCGCGCATCTGATCTATGAACGCCACGATCATCGGTTGCGGGGGTCGAGTTCCCCCGCGAAGAAAGTTGTCGCTGCTTTCAGAATGGCAACGTCTTCTCGTAACTGCTTGTTCTCGGCCTTGAGGCGCTTGATCTCGGCGGACTCCTTCGTAGTGGTCCCGGAGCGGGCGCCGGCATCGATCTGGGCTTGTACGGCCCATCGACGTACCGTCTCCCCGCCGACACCGACCTGCTTGGCGACCGCTTCGGCCGCGGCAGTCAACGACGTGTACTCGCCGCCGTGGGCCTCCAGCAACCGCAAGGCCCTCGAACGGACCTCCGGGTCGATTCTCTTAGGCATGTGCTCATCCTTCCTGACTCAGAAGGAAGCGGTATCAAACCTGGGGTGATTCACTAACGGTGCAGGTTTCGGACATGACCCGCCATCCATCAATCGGGTTTCGCAACGCGTAGTCACCCATCAAGGGAATTCCAACGGAGGATCGTTTGCGTCGAAATCGAGAAGAAAGCCTGCGGAGCGACAAGGCGAGGGCATCTTTAGTCGAGACGTCATTCGCCGGGTCGCGGAAGTTCGAACCTCAACATCGACGCAAACCCGACCCGACCACGTCATAGTTGCCTCTGATGGTCATGCCGCAGTGTCCCATAGGAGGCATGCCGATCCCACGATGGTCAGTGCAAGTCCAATCAGGGTCCATCTGGATGTAGTGGCCCTATCTGCCCAATAGGCACTCGCAATGCCGTCCTCCAGGCGTTGAAGATCAGCCCGCAGGTCGGCATCGGCCTGATCAAGGTAGGTGTCGCGCTGCTCGATCGGGAGGTGGTGATAGCCCTTCCGCCTAGCTTCATCAACTATCTCGATTCGACGCCGGTGTCCTGCTTTGAACTCAGGCATCGATAGGAACGAAGGGGGCGTGATTGCAGCGAAGCCGATGGCTATCGCACCGACCGCCTGCAATAGGATTCCCAGCACCAACACCAGCCGATAATACGTCACGCCTCCACCACCCCGCGTTAAAGTCTCGTGAGGCGGCGCCCTCCGGTTGTTGTCCGGTCGCCTCACGAAAGTTCGCGTTGTGGCCGCTTCGACGATACAGCTCTTTCAAGTCCTTGCAGGGACGTGTGGGGCCGAAGCGCGCGTGCGTAGTCGATCATGAGACCGACGGTGCTGCGTGGCGGTGGGCTTCCTGGAGGGTGAGTCGCAGTCTTCCCTCGACGTAGCGCGCGGTATTGCGGTTCTCATGCAACGCCGTCAACGCCTTACCGAAGGCCGCTTGAAGAGTTGGTCGGTCGCATTTGGCACGAAGATCGGATCGACCTGCGCGTCGCCTTCGCGGACAATCCCGCTTCGGCCCAATCGAATCGGTATGTCCGTCGGCCCTGTCACGAACTGGGTCTCCACTCTGTCAGATTGCATTGCACCACCGAAACGAGGCGCAAACTAAGACCTGACTTGGCTCAATTTAGTGTCCACCACGGATTGCGGTGAGGGCTTGTTGCAGGTCGTCGGGTAGTGGGTCTGCGGCGTTGATGGTGTGCTCGCCGGCTTTGATGGTGATGGCGCGGTAGCGGCGGGCGGTGGAGACGAATTTCTTGATCGACCAGCCGGAGCGGGCCTCGATGATGCGGGTGATGGCCAGGGCGGCGAACACGATCGTGAGGTGCGCGTCGATCGAGTCGCGGGTGTGGTGGAAGATCGGTCGGGCGGCGAGGTCGGATTTCGACATGCGGAAACTCTTCTCGATCCGCCACAACTGATGGTAGGAGCCGATCACGAATTCCGGTGTGGGAGCAGTGATGTTGGTGGCGTACGCCTTCCATCCGGCCAGCAGTCGCGCTTTGGCTTCCAACTCGCGGTTGATGCTGCGGTCACCGCCGGTGAGCTTGACGAACCGGTTGCGTTTGATCGACCCTTTGCCGGCGATCGCGTTCTGCGCTTTGGCGACCTGTTCAGCGATCCCGCGCAGTGAGCGACGCGCCCGATCGGCTTTGAACTGGTAGTACACCACCTGATCGCGGCGGTGTTTGTTCTTGTTGCCCGCCGGCCACGGCTGGGTCAGGATCAACCCGTCCGGCGGCGTGGAATCGGGATTGTCGTTGTGCCACTTGTCAATCACATACGGCACGGTGGGGATGCGTTCCCCGAGGATGAACGACAGACCGGCGGCTTCGATAGCCCTCTTGTTGGCCTCGGAGATCATCCCGGCATCGGCGACGACGGTGATGTCACGTAACTGGTGGGCGGCCATGAACCGCTTGAGGGTGGGCATCATCGTGGCGGTCTCGCCGCGGTTGCCCTCGAACGCTTCCACCATCAGCGGAAACCCGGTCGCATCGGTGAGAAGGCCGACGGTGATCTGGGGTTCAAGCCTGCGTTCCTTGGAGAAGCCGGGCTCTCGGAATCCGTCGGCCTTGTCGGTCTCGAAGTACAGCGTCGTAACGTCATAGAGCACAAGGCTTGCCGGTCCCAGGCCGGCATGCGCTGCGCACGCCGCGGCCAGCCCCCGCCGCCATTCCGGTTCGGCGTAGATGGGCAGTCTGCGCTTGAGGGTGGCGTAGGAGACGGTGTCGACACCGATCTCGGCCAGCACGCGCAGGGAGTCGAGTTTGCTGGTTGGTTCCACGATCCGCGCCGCCACCAGATCGCCAAACACGTTGTCACCCTTGGTGGCTTGGGTAAATCCGAGTTCGGTGAACACCCCGTCGAGGCAGTCCCACAACACCGCCATCCGCGATGAGGTGATCGGTAGTGTGCCCGGCCCGGCCAACACACCCAGATCCAGTTGCTGTTGCCCGGCCGCGAGCCGTTCGGCCGCGGCCGCTTTCAACGCGGCGAGCTCCTGCTCGTTATGGGCCGACCCGATGTGCTCGATATCGCGGGCGCCACGCCGGTTGGAGTGCACGATCTGGACCGCCGTCGCTCCCGACGCCGTCTTCACCGTCCGCACAAATGCCACCACAGCAGCCTACGAGGCCCCGATTTAGGGTCCACCCCGCAACCCATCACCCCAGATCAACGGGCATCCGAACCGCCAAACCCGGAATAATGAGCCAAGTCAGGTCACACCCCGGCCGACCATGAAGACACCGCGACCGCCGACCAGCCTGTCCACCGTCACAATCTCGAATGGCGAACAGGGCTTCAGTGGACAGACGTACACTGAAATCATGTCTGCCGAACCTGCACGCACTCGCGAACTGCCGGCGCTGGCAGCTTTGGGCCGCGATGAGCTGAACAAAGCGGTCGCGGGGATCGCGACCGTCCATTCATCCGTGGCCGATACCGTCTTCACCGGCCTGCGGGTCGTGTGGGGTCCGAGGGTCGGCCCCGCCCAGATGGTGCACGACGCGATCAGCACGTCCATCTACTCGGCGATCACGTCGACCGTCGACGTGGCCGGTGACCTGGCCGAGTCGCTGGCGGTGCACAACAGCGGCGTTCCCTCCGAGACCAAACGAGGCGCCGTGGCCCTCGGCATCCTCGACGGACTGATCGGCGATCAGCTGACCGCCGAGCATTCGCCCCTGGCCCCCGACATCGCAATCCGCGTCGATGGCGCGGCCGTTCCCATCACCCCGGATGGACTCGCGACCGCCTTCCCCGAGGCAACCGGACACCTGACGATTTTCCTGCACGGCCTGATGGAGACCGAGTTCGCGTGGGAACGAGGCAACCGGCCCACTTACGGCACTCGCCTCGCCCACGATCTCGGCAGCACCGAGGTTCAGATCCGGTACAACACGGGACGCCATATCAGCGAAAACGGCCGCGATCTCACGCGACTGCTCGACGACCTGGTCTTGCTGTGGCCGGTTCCGATCACGGGCCTCACCCTCATCGGCCACTCCATGGGCGGTCTGGTCATCCGCAGCGCATGCCATCAAGGCGCCGCGCGTGATGCCTACTGGCCCAAGCTCATTCGACACACCGTATGCCTCGGCACTCCCCACCTCGGGGCACCGCTGGCTCGAGGAGTCCACCGCGCAACGGCAGCGTTGCGCCTGTGGCCGACGAGCCGACCGTTCGGCACCTTGCTCGGTCGTCGCAGCGCCGGGGTTCGCGACCTGTTCCGCGGGGCCGTCACCGAGGAACACTGGCGGGACGCCGATCCGGAAGCCTTCTCCCAGCCCGCCGTCGACTATCCGCCCCTGATGGAGGGGGCGCGACACCTCTACGTGACGGCCACGGTGACCCAACGTCCAGACCACCCGTTCGGCCGCATCGTCGGCGACGGACTGGTGCTGACCAATAGTGGCGGTGGTCGGGATCGCAAGCATCACCTCGGATTCGAGGTCGACGACGGATTCCACATCGGCGGCGCCCACCACTTCACGTTGCTCAACGACGACGCCGTGTACGACTGGATGCTCCCGCTGCTGAGACCCCGGCGCGCGCTGCCGCGGGGCACCCGCTGAACCCGCCCGCCGGCCATCACGATCGCGACCTCGCTCCACAAGCGCTGGCCCCAGGTAGCGCGTCTACCCCGAACTCGCGATTCTGCGGTGGCGCGAGCCGGTCCGCACCCGCCGCCACAACCCCACCCACGAGACGATGACCAGCACAGCGACCAACCCGCGAACCAGCCCCACGGCCGATTCCGGATAGATCACCCCGGTGAGGTAGTGGTCGATGAACCCTGTCGACGGCAGCCCCGCCTCGCCGGCGCGATGCCGCGCCCAGTTCTCGGCGTCGGTGAGCGGACACTTCACCCGTAGACCCACCGATGCGACCCCCCACCCCACCGCGACGAGATGCAGCACAATGGTGCGCGGCCATCGCCACGCCACGAACCCGCCGCATGTGACGTACAGCAGGAACAGCAGGTGCGTTACCGCGATGCCGTCGGCGAGGACCCGATAAGGCATGTGTCCAGCGTAGATCGATCAGGTTCACCAATCCGCCGATCTGGAACACGCTGATATCGGACACTCGAAGCAACCGCACCCCGTGGACGGAAGGACACCACCGGTGAGCACGAGCATGACCGACGAGGCCGCCAACGTATTCGCCGATCCGACGGCCTATGCCGACGAGCCTCGACTACACGCGGCGATGACCTACCTCCGGGCACACAACCCGGTCGCCTACGTCGACAAGGCTCCTTACCGGCCGTTCTACGCGATCACCAAACATGCCGACATCATGGACATCGAGCGCGACAACAACCTGTGGCTCAGCGAACCACGCCCGGTGCTGGTGACCGCCGTGGCCGACGACTTCGCCCGGTCGCAGCTCGAGTCCGGCGCCGGATTGCGCACCCTGATCCACATGGACGACCCGCACCACAAGAAGGTGCGCGCGATCGGCCAGGATTGGTTCCGGCCAAAAGCGTTGCGCGAGCTGCAGGTCCAGGTCGATGCGCTGGCGAAACGCTACGTCGACAAGATGGTCGAGATCGGTCCGGAATGCGACTTCGTCGAGGACATCGCCATCCACTTCCCGCTGTACGTGATCCTGTCGTTGCTGGGGTTGCCCGAAGAGGACTTTCCCCGGATGCACCAGCTCACCCAGGAGATGTTCGGCGCCGACGACAAGGAGTACCAGCGCGGCACCACGCTCGAAGAGCGGATGGCGACCCTGCTCGACTTCTTCAACTACTTCAGCACACTGACCGCCTCCCGGCGCGCGAGTCCCACCGGCGACCTCGCGTCGGCAATCGCCAACGGCCGCATCGACGGCGAGCCCCTGTCCGACGTCGACACCGCCTCCTACTACGTGATTGTCGCCAGCGCCGGCCACGACACCACCAAGGATGCGATCTCCGGTGGTCTGCGCGCACTCATCGACAACCCCGGCGAGCTCGACCGCCTTCGCCGCGACCCCGAACTCATCGGCACCGCGGTCGAGGAGATGATCCGCTGGACCACCCCGGTCAAGGAATTCATGCGCACCGCCGCCGCCGACACCTCGGTCCGCGGCGTACCCATCGCCAAGGGCGAATCCGTCTATCTCGCTTACACTTCCGGGAACCGCGACGAGGAGGTCTTCGACGACCCGTTCACCTTCGACGTCGGGCGATTCCCCAACAAGCACCTTGCGTTCGGATACGGCGTGCACTTCTGTCTGGGCGCCGCGCTGGCGCGGATGGAGATGAAGAGCCTTTTCAGCGAACTGATTCCGCGGTTGGATTCGATCGAACTGGCCGGCGAACCCGAACTGGCCGCAACGGTCTTCGTCGGCGGGCTCAAGCACCTGCCGATCCGGTATTCGCTGCGCTGACACCGCACGCATCGAACTCGGCCGCACTGGGTACACGTACGTCCATGACCCACTTCGACTTCTACTTCGATCCGGTGTGTCCCTTCGCGTGGGCCGCGTCGCGATGGCTGCTCGACCGCGCGACCGCCCATGATGCAGACGTCGACTGGCATCTCATGAGCCTGGCCATCCTCAACGAGGACGAGGAACCGGACTCCGACGAGCAGCGTCGCCGACTCGACACGGCTCGCCGCCTCGGGCGAGTGGTCGCGGCCTCCACCGAGAAGGCGGGTCCGGACGTGATCGAGCCGCTGTACTCGGCCCTCGGCAGGCGAATCCATCACGCGGGTGACGAGATGACGCCGAGTGTGGTCGCCGAGGTCCTGGCCGAGGCGGGACTCCCGGCGGAACTGGCCGACAGCATGGACGATGCCTCCTTCGACGACGCGGTGCGTGAGTCCCACGAGCGCAGCCAGGAAGCACTCGGCGAGGACGGCGGCAGTCCGATCGTCGGCATCGACGGCACGTACTTCTTCGGTCCGGTGCTCGCCGGCATCCCGACCGGCGACGAGGCGGAGACCCTCTACACCTCGCTCGTCGCCCTGGCGGGCACCTCGAGCTTCGCCCAGTTGAAGCGGCCTGCGGACCCGCCGACGTTCTCGTGATCAGCGGATCTCCAGGTCGACGCGCTCGTCGTAGAAGCAGATGAGGTCCCGTACCGGCTCCGCGTCGTGCAGCGGATCGGTGTAGGTCCATGCGACGTCGGGGATCACCTCGTCGCCGACGATCGCCGACCAGTACGTCGCCTGCCCCTTGTACGCGCAGACCGTGACGGTGTCGGAACGCTGGAGGACGTCCATCCGGACGTCTTCCCGCGGAATGTAGTGCCGGACCGGTAGGTGGGTCTCGAGAAGCAGCGTCGGGCGCCGGCTCTCGGCCAGCACGGTGTCGCCGATCCGCACGACGACGTGTCTGCTGGTGGGCAGGCAGTCGATGCGTTGGTAAGGGTCGTGCGCATGGCCCATCACGGTCTGCTCCTCCTCACGCCATTCGTCGAACGCGTCCCAGTCGAGCAGTACGTACCCGGCGAGATCGGGGTCGTCGAGCCGGAAGCCCGCTCCGGCGAGCGTCCGCCCGTCGGCAACGATGTCGTACGTCGCGCCCGATGCAGTGTGCAGCGCGAACGGGTGCGCCGGGGTCAGGATCGGCGGGTGCTCGGCGGGCGGCAGCGTCGGCGTGTGGTGTTCGAGCGGCCCGACGATGTCTGCGGACGGCACCGCGTAACACCCGACCACCCGATGTGGTTCCCACACCTGAATAGGCGCAGCGGAATCGACTACCACCTGGCCGTCGACGAAGGCGCGGACACGCCGGCGCATGTCCGTCCACCGCAGCAGACCCAACTGAGACTTCGTGACTTCATCCAGTGACGTGGCCATGGACCGATGGTCCTCCGGCTCCCGGTGATCCGCCAGGGGTCGTCATCGGTGACCGCTCTGCAATACGGCGGACGCGGATATCGGCTCCGACAGGTGCCACGATGAGAGGGTGGCCGACCCACCGCACCGCGAACCTCCCGAACGGCGATCGGGCGATGCCGACTGGAACAGGGCAGAACGCGACGAGACCGAGACACAACGCCTGGACCGCAACTGGAACTCCCTGCTCCAGGAGCTGCGCGTGGTGCAGATCGGAGTGCAGGTCCTGACCGGGTTTCTCCTCACGTTGCCGTTCCATGACGGCTTCGAAGAACTCGGCGGTGCCTTACGCGTCGTCTACCTGGTCACCGTCTCGTTCGCTGTCGGGGCGGCGATCCTGCTCGCCGCTCCGGTCGCGTTGCATCGCGCATTGTTCCGTCAGCATCAACTCGCACTGGTGGTCAACCGCGCGCACTATCTGTCTTTCGCCGGCCTGACTCTCCTCGGCCTGGCGCTGTCGGGTGCGATCACCGTCGTGTTCGGAGCCACCGCCGGGCCCGTGCCCCCGGTCGTCGCCGGCGTCTGCACGCTCGTCCTGTTCTCGATGGCCTGGATCGTCCTGCCGCTGACCGCCCGGGCGACGACCCCCTCTCCCGGCGACGACCGCCGTTGACAGTCCAGGCACCACGCAGGTAGGCAGACGAGGTGACCACTGCGCCGAGCTTCACCGAAACCCGCTTCGACGAAGTCACGGTGCTGGAGCCCGCCGGCGGCGGAGCCTTCCCCCGCGGCAACACGGTGGTGGCACACGGCTCCGAGGCGACGCTGGTCCTCGACCCGTCCCTCGACGTCGACCACGACCCGGTCGATGCGGACGCGGTCATGATCAGCCACGCGCACGAGGACCACATCGCCGGATTGCGACACTTCGACACCGCGAAGTTCGCGCATCACGACGAGGTCGGTGGGGTTCGCTCACTCCAGGTCCTACTCGACGGGTACGGGCTGACGCCGGAGGAACGCGCCGCAGTCGACGCCCAGATCGGCGACACCTTCGCGCTCACGCCCGGCTTCCCGGAGGCTCAAGGCATCGGCGACGGGCACGTCTTCGACCTCGGTGACGTCACCGCGACCGTCGTCCACCTCCCCGGCCACACCCGCGGACACTGCGGCGTTCTCGTCGAACCGACCGGCTTCTTCTACATCGCCGACATCGATCTCACATCGTTCGGCCCCATGTACGGCGACGTCGGCAGCAGCGTCGACGACTATCTCGCCTCCATCGCGCGTGTGCGCGAGGTCGACGCCCGGTGGTACGGAACGTTTCATCAGAAGGGAGTCGTGGAGGGCTCCAAGGACTTCCGCGAACGCTTGACTGCCTATGAGGGCGTCATCCACCGCCGCGAGGAACGTTTGCTGGAATTCCTGGACCGGCCCCGACAACTCCACGAGATCGTCGAGCACCGACTCGTCTACCGGCCGCACGTACAGATGCCGTTCGTCGACGCCGTCGAACGCCGTACCGCGCAGCTCCATCTCGAACGACTCACGCGCCACGGCCAGGTCACACGCACCGACGACGGTTCGTTCCATCGGACGTGACCTGCCCGACGGATTCAGCTCCCCTTCAACACCACGGGGCTACCGTCGCTGCGTGAGCACGATCAACGGACTGCCTCTTCACCCGCTACTGGTGCACCTCGTCGTGGTGCTGGTTCCGCTCAGCGCCCTCATGGCGATCGCCGCGGTGTGCTGGCCCGCCGCTCGTGCCCGCCTGGGGATCCTCACTCCCCTGGTGACTCTCGTCGCGCTCATCGCACTTCCGCTCACCACCAGTGCCGGGGAATCACTGGAAGAGCAGGTGGGCCCCAGCCCCGCGATCGAACGCCACGCCGGATTCGGCGAGCAGGTGATCTATTGGGTGGGTCCGCTGTTCGCGCTCGCCGTCCTCTGGTGGGCACTGCACGACGAGCGGTTCATGACTGCCCTTCATGCGAAAATCCCCGCCTCAGAAAAGCTCTCGCAGCGTGCAGTGGCAGTTGCGCTGGGGATCGCAACGGTCGTGGTGGCACTCGGTTCGGTGTACATCGTGTTCTTGGCCGGGGACACCGGCGCCAAGGCGGTCTGGTCCTGACACGCACGAACACGTGAATCACGTCGAGCCGGGCTATTCCGGGCAGATACTGGAACACATGCGTGTACTGGTCGTCGAGGACGATCCGCGGGCGACCGAGACCCTGCGTCGGACCCTGCAAGCCGAGGGCTGGACCGTCGACACCGCCGCCGACGGCGCCGAGGGTGTCGAATCCGCCTGCGCCCGAACCTACGACGTCATCGTCAGCGACATCATGATGCCGCGACTCAACGGCTACGAACTCGTTCGCGAACTGCGACATCGCGGTGTGTGGACCCCCGTTCTCATGCTGACCGCCAAGGACGGTGAGTACGACGAGGCGGACGCCTTCGACCTCGGCGCCGACGACTACCTGGTCAAACCGTTCTCCTTCGTCGTCCTGTCCGCCCGATTGCGCGCCCTCGCGCGCCGGGGCGCTCCGGAACGACCCACCGTCCTCCGGGCCGGGTCACTCTCACTCGATCCGGCGCGACGCGAGGTCCGACGTGGCGAGACACCCATCCGCCTGACCGCCCGAGAATTCGCGGTTCTCGAGTATCTGATGCGCCACAAGGGAAACGTCGTCAGCAAGACCGACATCCTGCGGGCGGTGTGGGACGAGCACTACCGCGGCGACGACAACATCGTCGAGGTGTACGTGGGCTATCTACGCCGGCACATCGACACACCTTTCGGGTGCCGCACGATCGAGACCGTCCGCGGCGCCGGCTACCGCCTCGCCGACAACGGCGGTGACCCGTCGGCATGATCGGCCCGGTGCGGTAACGACACCCCGATGGTGCAACCACCGCCGTCGGTGTCGAACACCGTCACGGTCCCATGATGTGCACGCACGATCTCGTCCACGATCGAGAGGCCGAGTCCGGTGCCGCCGCGGCGATCCCGTGAATCGTCGAGACGCACGAAGCGGTCGAAGACGCGTGCACGATCGTCCACGGGGATACCCGGACCGTCGTCGGCGACCCGCACCGTCACGCTCTCCGGGTCGACGACCATGGTCACCGACACGGCGGAATCGGCATGCCGGACGGCGTTGTCGCACAGGTTCCGCACGACGCGACCGAGCTGATCGCGGTCGCCCGCCACGCGCACCGGCAGCACGGTCGCCGAAATCTCCAGATCGGTGGTCAGATCGAGCCGGGTGACCTCGTCGTTCACGATGTCGTCGAGGTCGACCTCCTCGAGCGACGGTCGCAGCCCCGACTCGTCGGCGCGGGCCAGGAGAAGAAGGTCGTCGACGAGGTCGCGCAACCGTTGGGCCTCGGGCAGGAGAAGGGTGGACACCGTCTCGGAATCGATCGGATCACCTGTCCGGACCGCGAGTTCGAGCAATCCCAGGATCGTGACCAGCGGGCTCCGGAGTTCGTGCGAGGAGTCACCGACGAACCGGATCTGCTGCTCGCGAGCGAATGCCAGCGCATCCAGCATTTCGTTCATCGTCACTGCCAGGGTGGCGATCTCGTCGTCGGTGTCGGCCACCGGAACCCGGCGCGCCACACCTGTTCTCGAGATCTCGGCGACCTCGGTGCGAATCGCCTCGACCGGTCGCAGTGTGCGGCCGACGAGTTGGTAGGTCGTCGCTGCGGCCACGGCGAGAATGATCGGGAACACCACGCCCAGCACCCCGAAGACCGTCCACACCGTCGCGTGGATGTGGCCCTCACCCGCTCCGACGACAACGCTGAGCACCTCCCCGTCCGGTGTCGCCACACCCCGAACCGTGACGCGGAACTCCGTGTCGTCGCCGGGGAATGCCGCGTCGACCGCGGTGAGCCGCGCCCCGGCTTCGACCGGGGCCACGAGCGGCCGGACGCGCTGTCGCTCATGGCTCGCCGCGAGCACGGCCCCATCCGGGCCGATTATCTGCACGACGCCGATCGAGTCGGTCGGCTCCAACTCGGTCGGCTTTACCGCCGCGAGCCCGCCCTCAGCCAGCGCATCGGCGATGTCCTCACTGCGCGTCGACGTCGCCTCATCGACGGCATCGGTGAGAGAGCGGTAGACGACGATCAGCACCAGCCCACCGGCTATCGCCAAGGCCACGAACAGCGTTGCGACGCCGACGACCGTCAGCCGCAGGCGGACGCTCCGCCACCTGAACCGCTCCGACCAGGGATGTTGTCGCACCGTCGGATTCATCTCACCATCGACGAAGGCATCTGCTCACCTCCGCGAGCACCTGCTCGGTCCGCTCGGCCCCCAGCGCCAGAGTCGCACCGGTGACGCCGATCTCGAGTTCGCCGGTCGACGCCGGGCACCCCTCCACCTGCAGCAGCCAACGCGTGCGGCGCGGCGGGAACGCGTAGAGGGTTCCGCCCGATGACGGAGGTGCGATCACCGGAGACCAACCGAGCAAGACCGGCACCGGGAACAGACGGTCATCGTCGACGGTCCGGCCGGCGAGATCGAGTACGTCTTCCATCGGTGTCGTTGCCGCACGAATGCAATTGCGTCGCAGCGTGACCGAGGTCTCCCGATCGTCGCCCGCCGACAGCGGGGTGATGACGGCGAGCACGTGGTTCCCCACGACGTCCTCGGCGCCCGCCGGACGCTTGGACACCGTCGTGGCGGCCAGGACGCGGGACTGTCCGGTGATCTTCGCCAGCGCGGTGGCCACCACGTCTCCGAACGCCTCGAACGGCGTCATGTTCTCTGCTGCCGCGCGGCTCCGGAAACGACCGTAGGTGTCGGCGTCGATCAACCCCCGACGACGGATCGCGACATCGTTCGTCCACGACGCCGGTTCGACGCCGTCCCATCCGAAAGCCGAATCGCTCTGCTGTACAAGCAGTTCCTTCCAGAAATTGTGCAGCTCGAGGTCTTCTCCCTCGTCGTCTGCATTCGGCGTCTTCGTATGAGTGGGCCCGGAAGATGCGTGTTCCGTTGCCAGGGCTCCGCCCGTCATCAGCGTCTCGGCGTCTTGAGCGAGCACGCCGAGCGAGCGCCCGTCCACCGCGATGTGATGCAACACCGCGACGGCACCCATGACGACACCGTCCGGTCCCACGAGGAGCCGCACCGCGAGCGGCGGGGCGACCCGCACATCGAGGTCGGCCGCCATCGCTTTCGCCTCTGCCCGCAGACGCTCCCGGTCGGGCACTTCGGCAACGTCGATCCGGGTCACGACCGAGTCGACCGGAACGTCACCCGACGTCCGCCGAACCGGTCCCGTCGGGGTGTCCGGATACACCGAACGCAGGGCCGGATGCCGTTCGAGGAGAGCCCCGATCAGCGCCGAGGTCTCCCCCGCGCCGGGTCGCGCCCACGATGCGGGGACCCAGGCGACGCAGATCAGCTGCGCGAGCGGGTGGTCCGGTTCGCGCATCACGGTTCGCTCGGCAGGTGTCAGCGGACGTTCGACGGCATCGTCGTCGCCGGCGGGCTCGTCTCGCCCTTCGCGCACCTGCTGCGACGGCCCCGTCATCTGCTCGGCGAGCGATGCGAGGTCGGGCGCGGTCAACACGTCGTTCGGCTTGATCTCCGGGTGTCCCGCCTCCGCGAGTCTCCGAGCCACTCGCACGACGGCCAGCGAGTCGCCGCCCTGCTCCACGAAACCCAGTACGGGATCGACCGATTCGACGCCCAGGACTTCGCCGACCACTTCGAGCAACAGCGCTTCGTGTGGGCCGACCGCATCCCTCGACGGACCGTTCACCGGCAGTGGGAGGTCCCGCAGAGAAGCAAGGCTCAGCTTCCCGGTGGCGGCGCGCGGCATCTCGTCGAGGATGACGACCACGGCCGGCACCATGTACGACGGCAGCATTCGCGCCAGTTCCCGGCGGATCGCACTTCGGCGGGGTGGACGGGACATGTCGGCGGGAACCACGAAGGACACGATCCCGGGCCGTCCCGACGGCAGTTCACGGAATGTCGTCACACAGCGGCGGACTCCGGCGCAGCGGATGAGCGCGGCGTCGATCTCGCCGAGCTCGATCCGCAGGCCGCGCAACTTGACCTGTCCGTCTCGGCGTCCGAGTATCCGCAGGTCCCCGGCGTCGGTCCAGGTGGCGACGTCGCCGGTCCGGTACATCACCGGATCGTCGGAGATCGTGCAATCGACGAAGGCCTCGTCCGTCTGCGCCGGGTCGTCGAGATAGCCGTCCGCCAATTGCGTTCCCGCACAATGTAACGTGCCGAGCGCGCCGGGCGGCTGAGGCCGGCCGCGCCGATCCAGGACGGCTTCGGTCACCCCGACCATCGGCGGACCCACGGTGATCTCACCGTGCGGCGACAGCGGTCGGGAGATGTTGATGCTGCATCGGGTCTCGGTGGGGCCATAGGCATTACGCAGGGGGACACGTGCACTCCACATGTCCGCGAGTCGGCGAGGCAGTGCCTCACCGCCGACGATCACCTGGGTGAGCCCGTCCGCGAGATCGACCGGCAAGGTGTCGAGCACTGACGGAGTCATGATGAGGTGGGTGACGCCCTCTCGCCGGATCAGCTCGGCGAGAGGGTCGCCACCCTGGGTCGATGCGGGCGCGATGACCAGCGCTGCCCCGGTCACCACGGCCGACAGCATCTCGACGATGCCGGTGTCGAAGGTCGGTGACGAGACGTGCAGCAGACGCGACCGCGAGGTCAGCGCATACGTTTCCCGGATCTCGGCGACGAGGGCGGGGATTCCGCGGTGCGGCATGACCACACCCTTCGGATGCCCGGTGGAGCCAGAGGTGAACAGAAGGTATGCCGTGTCGTCGGGACCCGAGTCGAATCCCGGTGGGCGCCACTGATCGGCGCCGCCGAAAGTCGGTGCGGCGCAATCTCCTCCGCCATCGATCACCAACCATCGAATGCTGCCCTCCACGGTGACCCCCGGACCGCACAGTCCGACTCGCGCTCCGCAACGGGCAAGGAGCGCTTGAGTTCTCGCCTCGGGGGCAGCCGGATCGCCGAGGGGAACCCAGACACCGCCGGCCATCAGCACGGACCAGAACGCCACCACCGACGCGGCCGACCTCTCGACGGCCACCGCCACCGGGTCCCCGGCGCGCACGTCCGCAGCCGCGAGCTGACCCGCACCACGACGCACCCGCTCGGCGAGTTCCGCGCGCGACCACTCGATCTCGCCGTCGACGAGCGCAACAGCCGACGGGTCGGCCGCGCAGTACTCGGCGAACATCCTGGCCGTCGGGATGAACGGCGGCGCTGCCGGCCCGCGCCGGCGTCGGAAGCGATCCCACTCCCCTTCCACGAAGACGGCCTCGTCGGGAATCGTCACCCCGTCATCGATCTCGCGTGTCAACGCCGTCAGGTAGGTGTCGTATCGCGCGGCCAGCGTGTCCAGCGCCTCGACGTCGAAGGTCGCGGCCGGAGCCTCCCAGGTGACCGCGCGATGACCGGACTGATCGGCGGGGTGCATCGTGACCGCGACATCGGCGACAGGACCGGTGCGCATCACCTCGAGGCACCAGTGGAGGCCGTCGACGACGGGCGGCGAGAAGGCAGGCAAGAGGTTGACCACCACGCCGAAGGCCGCGGCTCGCCGGCGATCACGCAGCATGTCCTCCCGCGGGTAGAGCTGGTGTCGCAACGCGTCGATCACCGCCGACGCCACCGACCGGACCGCCTCCGCCGCCGGGAGGTCGCCGATCCCGTTCAGCGCCAGTGGCACGACGTTGGACAACGGCTGCACAGCGCATCGACGCACCGCCGACGTGCGCGCCGCGACCGGGAGTGCGAACCCCACGTCGGGGGTGTCGAGAAGTCGAGCGCACAGACCCGCCAACGCGGCGACGAGTTCCTCCGACGCCGCGGCTCGGGGGCTGGTCAGTCGCCGTGTCACGCGGGTGATCTCCGACGTCATCCGCGCGGACGAAGCCGACAGGAGCGACGGTTCATATCCGTCGAGAACGTCTTGCCAGTGTCGCGCATCGGATTCCCGGCGCCGCGAGTCCGCGTACCGGTTCTCGTCGTCCGCCAGCCGATCGGGGTCCGCCACGGGCAGATCGGCCGCAGCGACCAAACCGCCGTAGACATCAGCGACATGACTCATGACCCGCAACACCCCGGCGCCGTCGGTCAGCACGTGGTGGACACGTACCACCCACCGGTGCCGGTCGGTGGCCAGGCGGTGCAACTCGCTGCGGAACAACGGCATCGTGAGGTCTGCGCCGTCCGCGGCATCGATGAAATGCTGGGCGCGGCACTCACTTTCCGCGTCCGGATCGGCGGATCGGGAGAGATCGACAGGCACGACGGCGTCGATCGACGAATGGGCACGCCGGAGTGGTTCGGGGGCAATGCCATCCGACGGGCTCGACTCGGCCGGAGAGTATCCGGCCGGGATGTGTACGTCATTCCACCCGACGTGTTCGAGTATCGCGCGAGTAATTTCGACGAGGCGCGGAACGTCGAGGGGACCGCGAAGCGTGAGCCCGAATGCGACGACATGAGAGACGTCCGGTTGCAACACCTGGGACATCCACAGCGCACGTCGCATCGCCGTCATCGCCGGTCGTCCCCGAGTTCTTTCTCGACAGGCGATCGTCGGCGGTACTTCTCAGCCGGGTCCACATTCCGAACGTAGCCCCGCGAAGTTGAAAGGCGGCTGAAGGACAAGGTGGGCGGACTTCCCGGGCGACGCGGAGAAGGCCGGATCACGCCCCGAGGGCCCGGGCGAACATGGGCCACGACTCGTGCATCTGGTCCTGCCAGTAACCCCACGAATGTGTCCCGACCGCCGGGTAGCGCACGACGGCGGGGATTCGGAGAGCAGCAAGTCGCTGCGCCAGTGTGACCGTGCAGTTCCGCGCAACGGCCTCGTCGATGCCGCCGACGGTCACCTGGGCGGCAAGCTTGCCGATGTCGCCGCGGACGCTGCGGTCGCCCGGGTTGTCGTGACCGCCGGGCAGCCCGGTGGCTGCGCTGATCCACAACGCAGGGGTACGGCGAGCGAGCTTGTACGCGTTGATGACCGGGTCCTGAGCAGCCCATTCCGGATCGCCGGGAAGTCCGTACATGTTGGACGCATCGGCCCCGTAGGGAACCAGTGCCACGTTCCGCACCAGGAGTTGTCCGGCCGGCGTCGCGGTCTCGGCGCACCCCGAATAGGCGCCGACCGCGCGGTAGAGACCGGGGTGGTTCTCCGCGAGACGGATCACCGAGTTGCCGGACATCGAGATACCGGAGATCGCACGGGACCGCCCGAAGCTGTATCCGCCGTGCCTCCCTTCGAAGGTCGACGGCAGTTCCGAGGTCAGGAACGTCTCCCAGCGCAACGGCCGGGACGTCTTCACCTGGTAACGGAAATTGGCCGCCGGGTCCACGCGCCGCCAGTTCGCGTAGTAGCTGGCGGCGCCGCCGATCGGGGTGACGGTCCAGACGTTCTTGTTCGCATAGAAGGCGTTCGCATCGGTGGCGTGCGTCCAGTCGTCGTCCTCCTCGCCGCCCGACGATCCGTTCAGCATGTACATCACCGGCGCCGCCTGGTTGCCGTTCGCCGGCGTCTGCACCAGCAACGGGACCTGCGTCTGCATCGAGGGAGACCACACCGAGGCCACGAAATTGCGCGGCGACGTCCAGGTCTGACGATAAGGAGTCCCCGGGCTCGCCTGGGCGTACCGGACCCCGTCCAGGGTGCGGGCCTCCGCGGAACCGGCACCGCCGACGAGCAGCCCGACGACCAGGGCCACCACCGCGGAGATCGAGACGATGCCGGCAATTCCGGCCGGTGACCTGCGATTCATGCGAACACTCCCGGGTCGACGTGCGTCGAAGCAAGAGCTCGACGCTCCGTCAGCGTAGCCACGCCGAAGCCCGGGCCGGGGACACATTGGTCATCCGTCCAAGTACGCCCTGCTCACGGAGCGGACGGCGACAGCCCGTCACCGATGGCCTCGACTCCGCCGGGCCGAGCCGACGTACTACCGTTTGTCGGGTAACTCGACTCGGAGGTTTTACTGTGCAGAACATCGGCGTCATCGGCGGCGGCACCATGGGAGCGGGCATCGCGGAGGTGTGCGCGAAGTCCGGCAGCGATGTCGTCATCATCGAGGTCAAGCAGGAGTTCGCCGACGCCGCACGTGGGCGCGTCGAGAAGTCCCTGGCCCGCGCCGTCAGCAAGAACAAGCTCAGCCAGGACGACGCCGACGCCGCCCTCGGCCGCCTGCGCGTCAGCCTCGACTACGCCGACCTCGCCGATCGCGACCTGGTCATCGAGGCCGCACCCGAGAACGAGCAGCTCAAGCGCGATATCTTCGCCCGCCTCGACGAGGCCGTCGGCGAGAACACGATCCTGGCGACCAACACGTCGTCGATCCCGATCATCAAGGTCGCGACCGCCACCAAGCGTCCCGAGCGCGTCGTGGGTGTCCACTTCTTCAACCCGGTCCCGGTGATGCCGCTGGTCGAGATCATCTCGACGCTGGTCACCGCGCCGGAGACCGCCGACGCCGTCAGCGCGTACGTCAGGGACGTCCTCGGCAAGAACCCGGTCAACGCCGGCGACCGTTCGGGCTTCATCGTCAACGCCCTGCTCATTCCCTACCTGTGCCAGGCCATCCGGATGTACGACTCCGGCTACGCCTCGGCCGAGGACATCGACACCGCGATGAAGGGCGGCTGCGGCTACCCCATGGGCCCGCTGACGCTGGTCGACACCATCGGCCTCGACATCACCCTGGCAGCAGCCGAGTCCCTGTACGACGAGTTCGCCGAGCCGCATTTCGCGCCGCCGGCCCTGCTGCGCCGCATGGTCGACGCGGGTCATCTCGGCCGCAAGTCCGGACGCGGTTTCTACACCTACTGACCGCTTCGAATAAACCGGTCGCTTCGGGATAACCCGGGCAGAACGCCCTCGGCACGACGCACATCCGCGTCGGATCGAGGGCGTTTTGCCGCCTTGGAGTAGTTCACCCCAAGGGCCCCCATTCGGTGTGATCCACTTCACTAAGGCTGTAAACATCTGGGGTGCAACAACTCTGGACACTGAAACACCGCCGATATCGAGAGGCGGGTTACACACCAGACCGTCGTGGCAACACTCGGGTTGTACGCCATCCCCAGAGAAGGGAGCGAGACCCATGACCGTTTCGACCACCACCGTCCATCAGCAACTTCGTGCAATCCTCGCGATGACCCACACCGAGATCCAGATCGCCGAGACGCGTCAGGCCCAGGCCCGGACCGACGCGATCCGCAAGGAGCTCTCCCAGAACGCCGACAACGCCCGGAAGCGCGCCGAGGCGATCGAGGCCGCACTCCGCGAACGCGGCGGGCTCGTCGACGTGATCCGCCCCGCGCTGGGCCGTGTCGGCGCGTTCGCCAAGACCGTCGCCGAACAGACCCAGCCACTCGACGAGGCACTGCTCGACGACCTCGCCCTCGAGCAGCGGCTACTCGCCCGCTCGACCTATCTCAAGGCCCTGGCGACCGGCCAGGAGGACAAGGCGCTCGTCGACCTCGCCGACCGGCTGATCGTCGCCCACACCGCGACGGTCGACTGGCTGACCACGGTTCTGGCCGAGGAAGCGCTCGGCGGACCGACGGCGCTACGCCGGGGCCCGACCCAGTGGGCCGGCGGCCTCGCGGCACGTGCCCTCACCGCACCGGCGATCGGCGCGTCGTGGGCCATCGACCGGACCGCCGACCTCGCTCGGCAGATCCCCGACCCGATCACGTTGGTACGCAGCCGGTTTGCGAGCGCTGTCGACGATGCGGCCGACGCCGCCTCGCGTGCCGGTGACGCGATCGAGCACGCCGGCACCGCCGTCTCGAAGACCGTGGCCGCCGGTCGCGACGCCGCTCTCGAAGCAGTCGAGGACAGCGCCCGCGACAACGGTGCGAAGCGTGCCGCGGATGCGCTCCACCAGCTCCGTGAGATCACCGGAACCGTCGACGCCGAGGACCTGCCGATCGACGGCTACGTCGATCTCAACGTCGGCGATGCCGTCGCCGCGGTCAAGGAACTGACGACGCCGGCCGACCTGCGCGTGACCCTCGCCTATGAGGAGACCCACAAGAACCGGCAGCGGGTCGTCTCGGCCATCGAGATCCGATTCGCCGAACTCGCCAAGGAACTGGTCGGCACCGACAGCTGATCTGGAGTACCGGCCACCACCGACGGCCGCCATCCCACCCGGATGACGGCCGTCGTCGTGCGCCGTCACCCTGATCCGGCCCGACAGACCGTTGACACCGGACCCGCCGGTCTGACAAATTGATCACAGCCGTTGTCACATTGTGTGGCACGCGCAGAGCCGACCGGGGGGCCGATGTCTCAGCAGAAACGCAAGATGACGCGAGTCGAGATGGACAACATCGACAGCAGCTTCTTCGCGAGATCCCTGCTGTCGATGGGGCAGACGATGAGCACGACCAACGTGATCATGCAGCTCGCCAACCCGGCCGTCGGCTATGGCGTCGCTCGGAGCAAGGTCGAGAACGGACGCCTCGACAAGCATCCCGTGAAGCGGGCCCGCACCACCGCGTCGTACCTCGCGGTCGCCGCGATGGGCAATGCCGATGACAGACGACGCTATCGCCAGGCCGTCAACGGCCAGCACGCCCAGGTGCGGTCGGACTCCGACAGCCCGGTCGAATACAACGCGATGAACCCGGACCTCCAGCTGTGGGTCGCCGCCTGCCTGTACTTCGGGTGGGAGGACATCTACGAGCGCGTGCACGGTCCGCTGCAGGGCGCCGAGCGCGAGGAGTTCTACCAGCAGGGCAAGGTGTGCGGCACGACGCTGCAGATGCCCGCCGAGGCGTGGCCGGAGAACCGCGAGGCCTTCGACGAGTACTGGGACTCCCAGGTCGCCCGCATCGACATCAGCGACGAGATCCGGGACTTCCTCCTCGACATCGCCAATTTCGGCTACGCACCCCGGTCGATCCAGGATCGCTACGGTCCGGTCAAGCTCCGACGGACGATCGGCTACCTCCCCGAACCGTTCCGCAAGGCACTGCGCGTCGAATGGACCGACGAGGACCAGAAGTGGTTCGACGGATACGTCGCCGAACTGGTCGAGGCCGAGCGCCGCAAACCACTCTGGTTGTCGCAGATCGGTTTTCACATCCTGCTGCGCGACGTCCGCCTGCGTTGCCGGCTCGGCCGTCCGCTCGTCTGAGTCCACGGATCCGGTCAGCGAAGATCCGCCAAACCGCAGGTCAACGACGTCGCGGCAACGTACGGTCACCCGATGACCCTCCGCTTCCGCACCACGGCCGTCGGCACCCTTGCCGCCGCCATACTCCTCACACCAGCGCTGCTGAGTCCGGCCACCGCGACCGCGACTCCCTCATCGGGCGTCTCGGCGACCACCCTTGCCGAGGCCGACATCCCCGCCGGACTCCTGCCGTTCGTCCCGCAGGGCGTGCACGTCGAGGTCCGCGAGATCACCATCGCCCCCGAGGGCACCACCGGCTGGCACTACCACGACGCCCAGATCTACGCCCTCGTCCGGCAGGGCACGCTCACCCACCCGGGTGCGGACTGCAAACCCGTCGTCTACCGGGCCGGCGAGATCATCGAAGAACCCGCGGGCAAGGTGAACACCCACGAGGGCACCAACCTCGGCACCGTTCCGGTGATCCTCGACGTCCTGTACCTGATGCCACCCGGCAAGCCGCTGTCGGAGGACGCCGACGCACCGGCGTGCGCGCAGCCGTAGAGTCCCGATGCGCCGTGTTCAACCGGCCGGGCGAGCGGCCGCTTCGACGATGATGTGCGCGAGGTCGCCGGGGCGGCTCCACATGGGCCAGTGCCCGGTCGGGAGGTCGACGAAGTCGGCCCGGTCGAGCCGCGAGACCTCGGCGAACATCGGGTGGCCAGCGTCGGCCAGTTCCCTTATCCGCACCTGCGGGATCGAGCAGCACACCAGAGTGGCCGGGACGGCCGGCCGCGCATCGTTGGTGAGCTCCACCCGCTGCCGGAGCACGGGCCCGGGTTCCGGCACGGCCCTGGTCCGGAATCGCCGGAGCGCCTCGGCGCTCAGCCCCTCGAGGCTCGCCTGCTCTCCCAGTACGTCGAAGGGCGGCAGGGGGAACTCGTCCAGATCCTCCGGCGCATCCGGGGCGAAGACACTCCCCGACGCGACGGGTCCGCTGTCGACCCACACCACGCGTCGTATGAGGTCGGGCCGCTGATCGAGCACCAGACTCACCGGCGCGTTGGCCCCGCTGTGGACCACGACGACCGCCGGCTCGGTATCGGAAGCCCCCGCTCGGATGAGCGTCTCCCTGATCGCCTTCGCCTGGTCGTCGAGCGTCCTGGAGGCCCGCGCGGAGTCACGCTCGTCGAGGCCGGGAAGCGTCATCGGAGTGGCTCGCCGACCGTCCGCGGTCAGGTGTTGCAGTACCTCGTCCCATGCCCATGCCCCCAGCCAGTGCCCGGCGATCAGGATGATGGGTGGGTTGCTCTCATTCGTCGTCACAGCACGATGCTCCCAAGCTTTCAGGACAACTCCTGTCACCATTCCCGGACGGCCGTAGACTGCCGGTTCATGCACCGTGGCGTCGTCCTGGTCCTGTCCGTGCTCCTGGCCGTCGCGGGCGTCGCCCTGCCCGCTCCGGGTGCGGCTCATGCCGACACCGCGCTGGTCTCGGCCCGCTCGGCGGTGTTCGGCGCCCACAACGTCGACCAGACAACGGGCGCGGTGCGCGACGATCGCGTCATCTTCTCCTGGTTCGGCGTCTCGAGCTTCGCGGCCGCCATGGCGGGCAAGGTGTTCCTCACCGATGCTTGGGTGCCCAATGTGTACAGCCGCCACGTCCCGACGACGCGTGAACAGATCGCTGCCGTCAAGCCATCGCACATCCTGATCGGGCACGGCCACTTCGACCACGCCGCGGATGCCGCCGACATCGCCCGGGCATCCGGCGCCCGACTGGTCGGTTCGGCCGGTCACTGCGCCTTCTTCCGCCGGTCCGCGCCCGGCGTCGCCTGCGACGTGGTGGCCGCCACCGGCGCACGCCCCGGCAGCACCCGGCCCTACCGCGGGATTCCCGGGATCGCGATCACCGCGATGACCAACATCCATTCGACCCTGAAGGCACCCACCGGCCAGCATCCCCCGCTCCTGCCCATCCCGCCGAGCGACCGCCTCCTCACCGACCCGCCGCACGCCGACGAACTCGGACGGCTCGCGGGGCATCTCGACGACCCGGAGGGCGGCGCGGTCCTCTACGCGTTCGAGGTCGGCGGCCGGCGGATCGTCTGGAACGACTCGGTCGGTCCGGTCGGCCAGGATCCCGGCGGACCGGCGATCGTGGCCGGCCTCCGCGCCTTCGGCCCGGTCGACCTGCACGTCGGCTCCATCCAGGGCTTCAACGAGATCACCAACGGTCTGGGCGATCCGCTGCGTTACATCGACGCGTTGCGACCGAAAGTCTTTGTGCCCAATCATCACGACGACTGGTTCCCGGTGATCGCGACCCCCGCCGTCAATCGCGAACGAGCCTTCTTCGACGCGCTGGCGACGATCGACGCGCGACCCGAGGTCCGCTATCTCCGCGACCCGCAGGACTACCTGCGCCCGGACCGCATCACACTCACTCTGAACTGACCCGCGGAAACCGGCTGTTCCCATGAAGTTTTGATCAGATCCAGAAAAACGACGTGAACACGTAGGCGGTGTGCCTATGGTGGGTGACGTGGCATCGACATCGGACTATGCCCAGCAGCTCCGGGCCGCAGACCTCCGCGTCACCCAACCACGGGTGACGGTCATGCATGCCGTTGACGAACATCCCCACAGCGACACCGAGACCATCTTTGGCATCGTCCGCCAGACGCTGCCGAACGTGTCCCGTCAGGCCGTCTACGACGTACTGCGAGCACTGACCGACACCGGCCTGATCCGGCGGATTCAGCCGTCGGGTTCGTTGTCGCTCTACGAGTTCCGCACCGGCGACAACCATCACCACGTTGTCTGCAGGTCTTGCGGAACCGTCGAGGACGTCGACTGCGCAATCGGTGAGGCACCGTGCCTCACCGCCTCCCACGACCACGGTTACGTCCTCGACGAGGCCGAGATCATCTACTGGGGACTCTGCCCGGACTGCATCAGTACAGCCCCGACCTGATCACATCCGTGATCGCAGCCCAACCGGTTTCATCATCGAAAGGAATGTCGTGACCTCCGACAGCCGCCCACCCAACCCCGCCGAGACTCGCAGCACGAGCGAGAGCGAGAATCCGGCGATTCCGTCGCCGGAGCCGAAAGCGCATGCGCCCCTGACCAACAAGGACTGGTGGCCGGAGCAGATCGACCTGCAGAAGCTGCACGCGCATTCCTCGCTGTCCAACCCGCTCGGCCCGGACTTCGACTACAAGAAGGAATTCGCGAAGCTCGACGTCGAGGCGCTCAAGGCGGACCTCGTCTCGCTGATGACGCAGTCGCAGGATTGGTGGCCGGCGGACTACGGCCACTACGGCGGCCTGTTCATCCGCATGAGCTGGCACGCGGCCGGCACCTACCGCATCTACGACGGCCGCGGCGGCGGCGGACAGGGTGCGCAGCGCTTCGCCCCGCTCAACAGCTGGCCGGACAACGCCAACCTCGACAAGGCCCGACGCCTGCTGTGGCCGATCAAGCAGAAGTACGGAAACAAGCTCTCGTGGGCGGACCTGCTGGTCTTCGCCGGCAATGTCGCCCTGGAATCCATGGGCTTCAAGACGTTTGGCTTCGGCTTCGGCCGCGAGGACATCTGGGAACCGGAGGAGGTGTTCTGGGGCCCCGAGGACCAGTGGCTCGGCACCGACAAGCGCTACTCCGGTGAACGCGAACTCGCCAAGCCGCTGGGCGCCACCACGATGGGCCTGATCTACGTCAATCCCGAAGGCCCCGAGGGCAAGCCGGATCCGATCGCCGCGGCCTACGACATCCAGGAGACCTTTGCCCGGATGGCCATGAACGACGAGGAGACCGCGGCTCTCATCATCGGCGGCCACACCTTCGGCAAGACCCACGGCGCCGGGGACGCGAGCCTCGTCGGCCCCGAGCCCGAGGGTGCACCGATCGAGCAGCAGGGTCTGGGCTGGAAGTCCAGCTACGGCAGCGGCAAGGCCGAGGACGCCATCACCTCCGGCCTCGAGGTCGTCTGGACCAACACGCCGACCCAGTGGGACAACAGCTTCCTGGAGATCCTCTATCGCTACGAGTGGGAGCTGCAGAAGAGCCCGGCCGGTGCGTGGCAGTACGTCGCCAAGGACGGCGCGGGGGCAGGCACCATCCCTGATCCCTTCGGCGGCCCGGGACGCGCACCCACGATGCTCGTCACCGACGTCTCGATGCGCGAGTCCCCGATCTACGCCGACATCACCCGCCGCTGGCTCGACCACCCCGAGGAGCTGGAGGTGGCCTTCGCCAAGGCCTGGTACAAGCTGCTCCACCGTGACCTCGGTCCGGTCAGCCGTTACCTCGGCCCCTGGGTCGCCGAGCCGCAGATCTGGCAGGACCCGGTGCCCGCCGTCGACCACGAACTGATCGACGACGCCGACGTCTCGTCGCTGAAGAGCAAGCTGCTCGAGGCACTTTCGCCGACGCAGTTGATCAAGACCGCGTGGGCGTCGGCCGCCAGCTTCCGCAGTACCGACAAGCGCGGCGGGGCCAACGGCGCGCGCATCCGCCTCGAACCGCAGAAGAACTGGGAGATCAACGAGCCGGGCGAACTCGCCAAGGCGCTGCCGGTGTACGAGCAGGTCCAGAAGGACTTCAACGACTCCGCCTCCGGCGGCAAGAAGGTGTCCCTCGCCGACCTCATCGTCCTCGGCGGTGCAGCCGCTGTCGAAAAGGCCGCGGAGGCAGCGGGATTCCCGGTCACGGTGCCGTTCACGCCGGGACGTACCGACGCCACGCAGGACGCCACCGACGTCGACTCGTTCAAGGTGCTCGAACCGCGCGCGGACGGCTTCCGCAACTACAGCCGTGGCGGCGAGAAGGCACCGCTGGAGGAGCTGCTCCTCGAGCGCGCCTACATGCTCGATCTGACCGCACCCGAGCTGACGGCACTCGTCGGTGGCCTCCGTGTCCTCGACGTCAACTACGGCGGATCGAAGCACGGCGTGTTCACCGACCGCCCCGGCGTCCTGTCGACCGACTTCTTCCGCAACGTGGTCTCGATGGACTACGAATGGAAGTCGGGTTCCGACGAGAACGTCTACGAGGTCGTCAACCGCGCCACCGGTGAGACCAAGTGGACGGCGACGACCGCCGATCTGGTGTTCGGTTCGCATTCGCAGCTCCGCGCGCTCTCCGAGGTCTACGCTCAGGACGACTCCGCCGAGCGGTTCGTCAACGATTTCGCCAAGGCGTGGGCGAAGGTGTCGGACAACGATCGTTTCGATCTGAGCTGATCCAGGGCCGGATCGATCGGGGGCACCCCGCGGACCAGGGCCGCGGGGTGCTTCCGTGTCCGGGACCGGTTATAGTATGGATTGAGTAAATTCTCAATCCATCAATCCGTCATGTCGCTGATCAGACCGTCCCGGAGTGACCCGTGCCCGATACCGGCCCCGACCAACCGCTCTACGAGATCAAGGCCAACCTCTTCAAGGCCCTTGCCCACCCCGCGCGCATCCGCGTTCTCGAGGTGCTCAGCGCCAACGGTGAGCCGACACCGGTCAGCGAACTCCTGGCGGCCACCGACCTCGAGCCGACGCTGCTGTCGCAACACCTGGGCGTCCTGAAACGCCACCGGGTGGTCACCGCCAACCGCGTCGGCAACGCCGTCTTCTACGAGCTCGCCCACCCGAAGATCTCCGACCTCCTCGTCATCGCCCGCACCTTCCTGGTCGACACCCTGGACGCGCAGCGTGACCAGTTCGACGCCATCTCCTCGCTCCCACCGGTGACCCGCAAGTGAGTGCCGCGATCACCGCCACCCTCTCCCGGGTCGCCGGATTCATCCCCCGCCGCAGCGACTACGCGGGACTTCGACGCAGCTGGCGCGCCGACGTCGTCGCGGGCATCACTGTCGGTGTCGTGGCCCTCCCGCTGGCCCTGGCCTTCGGCATCAGTTCGGGCGTCGGCGCCGCCGCCGGCCTGATCACCGCCGTCGTCGCCGGGCTCGTCGCCGCGATCTTCGGCGGCTCACACGTGCAGGTCTCCGGCCCCACCGGCGCGATGGCCGTCATTCTCGCGCCGATCGTCGCCGAACACGGACTGGGCAGCATCGCGATCGTCACCATCCTGGCCGGCGTCCTGGTGCTGATCGCCGGCATCCTCGGTCTCGGCCGCGCCGTCACCTTCATCCCCTGGCCGGTCATCGAGGGGTTCACCCTCGGCATCGCCGCCATCATCTTCCTGCAGCAGGTTCCGGCCGCATTCGGCACCGTCGCCCCGTCCGGCGAACGCACCCTCAACGCGGCCGTCGACGTCGTCGTCCACGCCGACTGGTCGGCCGCCTGGCCCGCGCTGGCCGTCGTCGCGATGGTCGCCGCGATCATGATCGTGCTGCCGCGCCTCCACCGCGGTATCCCCGAGTCCCTCACCGCCGTCATCGTCGTCACGCTGGTCGTCCACTTCACCGATGTCTTCGACGTCGCCAGCATCGGCGAGCTGCCGTCGTCGCTGCCCGCGCCGTCGATCCCGCACGTCGACCCGGCCATGCTGCAGACGATCCTCGGCGCCGCGGTCGCCATCGCAGCACTCGCCGCGATCGAGTCGCTGCTGTCGGCACGGGTCGCGGCCACCATGTCTCCCACGGGCCCCTACGACCCCGACCGCGAACTCTCCGGTCAGGGTCTGGCCTCGATCGCGTCGGGGATGTTCGGCGGCATGCCGGCCACCGGAGCCATCGCCCGCACCGCGGTCAACGTGCGGTCCGGCGCACGGACCCGAGTGGCCGCGATCGTGCATTCACTGCTGCTCCTCGCCGTCGTCTATCTGGCGACCGGGCCGGTCTCGACGATCCCCCTCGCCGCGCTCGCCGGGGTGCTCATGGTGACCTCGTTCCGCATGGTGTCGGTCGGTACCGTCCGCGCGATCCTGCGGTCGACCCGCTCGGACGCCCTGATCTTCGTCGTCACCGCGATCATCACCGTCACCCTCGACCTCATCGAGGCCGTCCAGATCGGCATCGTCGTGGCCGCGTTCTTCGCCCTCCGCCAGGTGGCGCAGCGGGCGAGCGTGACCCGCGAGCCCCTGCCCGGCGAACCTCGACCCGGCGACGAGCGGATCGCGTTGCTCCGGCTCGACGGCGCGATGTTCTTCGGCGCCGCCGAGAGGATCTCGACGACCATCGCCGAGGGTGCCGACCGCAACGAGTCGGTTTCGGTCGTCATCATCCGGATGTCCCGCCTCGGCATGCTCGACGCGACGGGCGCCCACTCGATGGCCGAGATCGTCACCGAACTCGAGAAGCGCGGGATCACCGTCATCATCAAGGGCGTGCAGCCCGAACACCTCGACCTCCTCGAAGGGGTCGGGGTCTTCGAGGAGCTGCGCCACGACAATCATCTCGTCGACACCCTCGACGAGGCCATCGCCCACGCGCGGAGTCACGTCGAACGCGAGACAATATGAACTACCTGCACCGACGCGGGTCACCAATGCACCGCGGCGCCCCGGCTCGGGCGGCATCAAACCACAAGACCCGAGGCCCCTGAACGCGAGGCTGATCACAGGGGGCAGAATCGGGGAGTAGTTGTCACACGAGCACACCGCAAGCGTGGTATCGGTGAAGCCTGACTCACAAGGTCGCCGGCGACACCGGTTAATACAGACAGAATCGAGAACATTAGGCATGAGCACCCAAAAGCCGACCATCATCTACACGTTGACCGACGAAGCTCCGATGCTTGCCACCCACGCGTTTTTGCCGGTGGTGCGCACCTTCGCCGGGGCGGCCGGCATCGAAGTCGACACCAGCGACATCTCGGTCGCAGCGCGCATCCTCGCCGAATTCTCCGATCTCCTCCCCGACGACCAGAAGGTCACCGACAACCTCGGCGAACTGGGCAAGCTCACCCAGGACCCCGACACCAACATCATCAAGCTCCCCAACATCAGCGCCTCGGTCCCGCAGCTGCTCGCCGCGATCAAGGAACTCCGCGAGAAGGGCTACGACCTTCCCGAGTTCCCCGGCACCCCGAAGAACGAGGAAGAGCAGGCGATCCGCGACCGGTACACCAAGTGCCTTGGCAGCGCTGTCAACCCGGTCCTGCGCGAGGG
This sequence comes from Gordonia westfalica, assembly GCF_900105725.1. Lineage (NCBI taxonomy): Bacteria > Bacillati > Actinomycetota > Actinomycetes > Mycobacteriales > Gordoniaceae > Gordonia > Gordonia westfalica. Next base: position 392,080 of record NZ_FNLM01000036.1, on the reverse strand, counting down.
CAACTCCGACCGCCGCGCCCCGAAGGCCGTCAAGGAGTACGCGCGCAAGCACCCGCACAGCATGGGCGAGTGGTCGATGGCGTCGCGCACCCACGTCGCGCACATGCGCGAGGGCGACTTCTACCACGGTGAGAAGTCGATGACCGTCGACGGCGACCGCAAGGTCAAGATGGAACTCATCCCCGACGACGGCAGCGAGACCCTGATCCTCAAGCCCGAGGTCTCGCTCACCGACGGCGATGTCATCGACAGCATGTTCATGAGCAAGAAGGCGCTCATCAAGTTCTACGAAGAGCAGATCGAGGACGCCTACAAGACCGGCGTCATGTTCTCGCTCCACGTCAAGGCAACGATGATGCGCGTCTCGCACCCGATCGTCTTCGGCCACGCCGTGAAGGTCTTCTACCGCGAGGCCTTCGAGAAGCACGGCGACCTGTTCGACGAGCTCGGCGTCAACGTGAACAACGGCCTGTCGGATCTGTACAGCAAGATCGAGTCGCTCCCGAGCGCCCAGCGCGAGGAGATCATCGACGACCTGCACAAGTGCCACGAGCACCGTCCCGAGCTGGCCATGGTCGACTCGGCCCGCGGCATCTCGAACTTCCACTCCCCCAGCGACGTCATCGTCGACGCCTCGATGCCCGCGATGATCCGCGCCGGCGGCAAGATGTACGGCGCCGACGGACGCCTCAAGGACACCAAGGCCGTCAACCCGGAGTCGACCTTCTCCCGCATCTACCAGGAGATGATCAACTTCTGTAAGACCAACGGGCAGTTCGACCCGACGACGATGGGCACCGTGCCCAACGTCGGCCTGATGGCGCAGAAGGCCGAGGAGTACGGCTCGCACGACAAGACCTTCGAGGTCCCCGTCGGCGGCACCGCCAACATCACCGACATCGAGACCGGTGAGGTCCTGCTGACCCAGACCGTCGAAGAAGGCGACATCTGGCGTCTGTGCATCGTCAAGGACGCCCCGATCCAGGACTGGATCAAGCTGGCCGTCAACCGTTGCCGTGACTCGGGTATGCCGGTGCTGTTCTGGCTCGACCCGTACCGCCCGCACGAGAACGAGCTGATCAAGAAGGTCCACAAGTACCTTCCGGAGCACGACACCGAGGGTCTCGACATCCAGATCATGTCGCAGGTCCGCGCCATGCGGTACACCCTCGAACGCGTCGTCCGCGGCCTCGACACCATCTCCGCGACCGGCAACATCCTGCGCGACTACCTCACCGACCTCTTCCCGATCCTGGAGCTCGGAACCAGCGCCAAGATGCTGTCGATCGTGCCGCTCATGGCCGGCGGCGGCCTGTACGAGACCGGCGCCGGCGGTTCGGCACCCAAGCACGTCAAGCAGCTCATCGAGGAGAACCACCTCCGCTGGGACTCGCTGGGTGAGTTCCTCGCCCTCGCGGTCAGCCTCGAGGACCTCGGCAAGAAGTTCGACGACAAGCGTGCGGTGATCCTGGCGAAGGCGCTCGACGCCGCTACCGGCAAGCTGCTCGAGAACGACAAGGGCCCGTCGCGCAAGACCGGCGAGCTCGACAACCGCGGCAGCCAGTTCTATCTGGCCCTGTACTGGGCCCAGGAGCTGGCCGGCCAGACCGAGGACGCCGACCTCGCCAAGCTGTTCGCGCCGCTGGCCGAGACCCTCGCCGCCAACGAGGAGACGATCGTCGAAGAGCTGAACTCCGCTCAGGGTCAGCAGGTCGACATCGGCGGTTACTACTACCCCGACTGGGACAAGACCGCCGCGGTCATGCGCCCGAGCAAGACCTTCAACGAGGCTCTCGCTTCTGTCGAACTCTGACGTCGACGCACGATTCGAAAGCGCCCCGGGTGATCTGATCACCCGGGGCGTTTCGTCGTTTCGGACGCTACCGTCGAAGCATGACCGACGCCGACATCAACTTCTACTTCGATCCCGTCTGTCCGTTCGCCTGGATGACGAGCAAATGGGTCCGGAAAGTCCAGGCACAGCGCGACTACACCGTCGACTGGCGGTTCATCTCGCTGCGACTGCTGAACGCGCACATCGACTACGACAAACACTTCCCGCCCGAGTACGAGGCCGGACACACGGCCGGACTCCGACTGCTCCGCGTCGCCGCGAGTATCCGTCGTGAACACGGCCGAGCCCCCATCGGCCCGTTCTACACCGCCCTGGGCACGCAGTTCTTCGAGGAACACACCGGCACGTACACGGTCGACAACACCGACCATCGAGGTACGGTCGGGTTCCTCACGCCGGTTCTGGACGACCTCGGACTACCCGCCCACCACCTCGACGCACTGGAGAACACCGACTTCGACGCGGAGATCCGAGCCGAGACCGAGGAGGCGCTCGCACTGACCGGCCGTGACGTCGGCACACCGATCATCCACTTCCGGCCGCCGGAGGGCGTCGCCTTCTTCGGGCCGGTCATCAGCCGCCTGCCGAGCGACGAGGACGCAGTCACGTTGTGGGACCACGTGATCGGGCTGGCGAGCTTCCCGGGATTCGCCGAACTCAAGCGGAGTCTCCGGGAGAAGCCGCAACTGCGGGCGTTCGGAGTGACCGACGACGAGGCGCCCGAGCAGGAGGACTGGCACGCCGGCAGCCGCCGGACCCAGAAGGGCTGATCAGGCCTCGGAGGCCTGCACCTGCAGCGCCGACGCCCACCGCTCGGTGTAGTCGGCGAGCCGGGTGTCCTCCGTGTAGGTCGAGTCGATCAGGTACAGACCGGGCACCGGGCACACGGCGCCGAGTTCGACGAGCACCGGCTTCAGCAGCAGGTCGGGCGCCATGGCGTGCGCCGGACCCGCACCCAGCATCAGCGGCACCGCGGTGACGCCGCGCAGACCGTCGCCGGTGGCGAACTGGTCGAGGAACAGCTTCAGGACACCGGTGTAGGTCGCCTTGAACGTCGGGCTCGCGAAGGCGACCAGGTCCGAGGACGCGACGGTTTCGACGGCCGCCTTCACCTTCTCGTCGCCCCAGCCGAGGAGACCCGGGCCGAGTTCGATGACGTCGACGACGTGGTCGGGTGCGGACCCGGTCAGCGACTCGGCGAGCCGATTGGCGGCGTCGAGCGTGCGGGAACCGGGTTTGGGATTACCTGCGACGACGGTGGTGGTCATGGCGGTGCCTCTCGTGGATGTTCAGCCGTCGGTCGACGGTGCGGTCAGCCGGCCGAGGAACTCCTGGGTGCGCGCCAGCGACCAGACCTCGGCCATCTTCTGTTGCATGTCGAAGAGATTGGCATGGTGAATCGCCGGATCACGATCTCCCACAGCCTCTTCGACGACGATCGGGATGAAGCCGTGCTGCATGGTATCGAGTGCGGTGGCCCGGACGCACCCGCTGGTCGAGAGACCGGCCAGGAACACGGTGTCGATCCGCAGCGAGGTCAGGTAGGAGTTCAGGCTCGTACCGAAGAAGGCGCTCGCGTACTTCTTGGTCACCAGCAGCTCGTCGGGCAGCGGCGCGAGACCGTCGATGAACTCGCCGAACGGACTGCCCTCACAGAATGCCTTGAGGGTCCCCGCCTTTCGGAAGAAGATCCCGGCGTCGGCACCGTCGCGCCGTAGTCGCACCTCGGTGACGATCACCGGGATGCCGGCCGCCCGGGCCGACGCCAGCAGGGCCCGCATCGCCTCGACGTTCTCCTCCACTCCCGCATAGAGCGCGCAGTCGGGGTCGATGTAGGCGCGGGCCGGGTCGACGAGCACCAGCGCGGGACGCTCCCCCGGCAACAGTTCCTGCCCGAAACCGGCCTGCGCGTAATCGGTTGCCTGCTCGGCCCGTCCGAGTCGTGGCGATGCGGGCGCTGAGGTTTCGCTCATGCTGACTCCTTCGTCGTGGCGTATTCGGGGACGGGCGCCGTATCCTGGGTCCTGGGCATCTGATGTCGCGGAAAGCATAGACACACAACGATCCCCACCGCGGACAGCGCTCCGAGCACGACGCCGGCGAGTTGGAGGTTGTCCACGAACCGGTTGAATTCGGCGGCGTCGAAGGCGGCCGGGGACCCGCCGTACGCCGCCTGTTGTGCAGCCGCACCGAGCCCGATCGGGACGATCGCGACGACTATCGCGGTGCTGAGCAGATTTCCGACGTTCTGCAGCGTCGAGCGCATCCCGTTCGCGATGCCGCGCCGCTGCGCCGGCACGGTCAGCATCAGCACGCTCGTGCTCGGCGTCATGAACAACCCGATGCCGGTGCCGATCAGGAACAGGAACAGTGCGGTCACCGGCAGCGAACCGTCGGCCGACAGCACGAGGGCCACCCCCAGGACGCCGGCGGTGTTCAGCACCATTCCCGACGCGGCAAGGGTTCGAGGCGCGATTCTGGTGACCAGCCACCCCGCGGCCGACGCCGCGATGACGGTACCGGCCGCGACCGGCGTGACGAGCAGACCGGCGACGAACGGGGATGTCCCGTCCACGGCCTGCACATACAGCGAGATGATCAGGGCCACCGCGTAGGTCGCCGTCGCGGTGAGCAGACCGGCGAGGAGCACCAGCGAGATGCCACGGTCGGCGAACAGCGTCAGGTCGATGAGCGGGTGGGCACGCCGGCGTTGGACGACCACCAGCACCACGGCGACGATGACGCCGACCGCCGCGTACGACCAGGGCAGCCAGGCGGCTGAACCCGGACCCGGGGTCAGGGCCAGCACGACGACCGTCAGCAGTGTGGTCGCCAGTAACGCACCGCCGAGGTCGAACGGTTCGCGGGAGCGGATGCGGCCCACGCTGCGCGGGATCACGAGCAACGACGACACGGTGGCGATCAGCGCGATCCCGAGCACCGCGACGAACAGTCCTCGCCACCCGATCAGCGCGGTCGCCGCACCGCCGACGACGGGTCCGATGATCTGTCCGAGCGCGGCGACCGTCGCGTTCCAGCCGAGCGCCTGGCTGAGCAGATGGGGCGGAAAGGTGTCGGTCAGCAGCGCCGTGTTGTTGGTGACCACCGCCGCCGCTCCGACACCTTGCAGAATCCTCGCCACGATGAGGAATTCGGCGGACTGGCTCACGATGCACAACGCGGAGGCGAGCGTGAACACGATCAGGCCCGACAGATAGAGCGGCCGGCGTCCGACGATGTCGGCGAGTCTGCCGAACACCAGGATCAGCGCGGTGGTGACCACCATGTAGCCCAACAGGATCCACGTCGTCTGGGTGGGCGTCGCGTCGAGTTCGCGACTGAGCGTCGGCAGGGCGACCGTCAGCCCGCTCATCGCGACGAAGACCGCGATCACACCGATGCTCGTGGCGGCGAACACCCGCCACGGGTGTGGGTGCAGCATCGCACCGCACGTGGACACCTCACTCATGGACGACGCCGGTGATGGTCGGTGAGCGCAGGCGCCCGTTGGCTCAGCGCTCTGATGTAGTCGATCGCGGCGGGCGCACGGCCTCGCGCGATCCGCACCTGGGTGCCGAGTTCCGGGCAGTGGGTTGCGGTCACCCTCGCGTCCCGATCGGGGTGACGGTCGTCGGAAGCGCGTCGTCGTCGCGGCCCGACCGTCGATCAACCGGAAGTGGTTGTAGAACACCGGAGGTCAGATCGTCCAGCAGCGATATCACATCGGCACGGCGATCGCGTCGCAGCGGCAGCGCGCGTCGCGCCTCGGTGACCCGGTCCAGGTCTATGGTGAATCGCAGTGTCTCGCCCGATCGATGTGCAGGCGCCAGCGCGACGATCTCGCCATTGGGGGCGATGACGCAGGACAACCCGAAGTAGTCGACGGTGACCCCGTTGAGCGTCTCGGGCCCGGCCCGGTTGGCCGCGATGACCCAGGTCTGGGATTCCAGTGCACGCGTCTGCAATTCGGCGAGGAAGAGGTCCTCGCGGGAGCCGAGCGACGAGACGACGGCCAGCATCACCTCGGCGCCGAGCGCGCGGGCGACCGCCCAGTACTCGGGGAAGGTCCGGTCGTAGCAGATGACGCACCCGAAGCGGGTGCCGAGCAGATCGGCGGTGGCAGGCGCCGGCCCCGGAGCGAAGTGGTACTTCTCGTCGATGTCGATACCGCTGACCTTGCTCGCCGGCAGCGACAGCTTCCGATACGCGGGCATCAGGCCACCATGCGGGGTTCGCCACTCGACGATCTCCCCCGACCCGTCGACGATGACGACCGAGTTGTGGAACGTTCCGTCCGTCGTCCGCTCGTAGGTACCGAATGCGATGGCACATCCGCGCTTTCGTGAGATGGTGGCGAACCGTGCGGTCGCCGCCCCGGGGATGGTCTGCGTCCATCCCGTCCGGTCGGTGTCGTGGCTGGTGCAGAAGTACGGCGCGGTGATCAGCTCGGGCAAGACGACGAGGTCGGGCACATCCCCTTCCGTCGCGGCCTCGACCGCATCGACGAGTCGATCCAGATTGTGGTCGACATCCTCGGTGAGCTCACCGATCTGCACGACAGCAATATCCAACGCCTGCACCATCTTCACCCTTCTCGAATCCCCGCCTGGTCGACCTCGATACGCCCCTCGGCCGGCAGGGCCGAGCTTGCGACGAGCCGCTTCCCCGCCGGTTGACCTCGATACGCCCCTCGGCCGGCGCCTCGGGCCTACTCGGCCACCATGGCCGAGCTTGCGGCGAGCTGCTTCCCCGCCGGTTGAGTAGGCGAGGAGCTTGCGACGAGCCGTATCGAAACCACCTGGTGAGCAGACCATCCGGCCCGCCCACCAGGTGTCGTCTCACGCCGCGACGACGTCCTCCTGGCGGCACCTCATCAACGGCTGGATCTTCGTTCCGAACGTGTCCACCCCCTGCACGAAGTCGTCGAAGGTCAGCATGATGCCCTTCACCCCTTCGAGCTCGGCGACCTGGTCGAGCATCTTCGCGATGGTCTCGTACGAACCGACGAGGGTGCCCATGTTGAAGTTCACCGCGCCCTCGGGCAGCGAGATCGTCTTGGCGGTCGAGCTGTCGTCGGCGGTCGCGTCGGCGGCCGACTCGTCGGCCATGTAGCCGAGCGCGGCGAGGTCGGCGTTGTCGTGATAATCCTGCCACTTCGCCTGTGCCGCTTCATCGGTCTCGTCGGCGATGATCATGAACAGGACCATGGCCCCGACCTCACGGCCCGTTTCCCTGGCGGCGGCGACGAGGGTCGCGGTCGACTCCTGCACGGCCAGAGGTGTGTTCACCCCCGAACCGAGGACGAAGTTGAAGTCGGCGTTCTCCGCGGCGAACTTCATGCCGGTGTTCGACTGTCCCGCTGCGACGATCGGTGCCGTCTTGGCTGCCGGCGGCGGGGACAGGACGCAGTCGTCCATCGTGTAATGCTTGCCCTTGAAATCGCTGGAGCCGTCGGCCCACAGCTCACGCAGGACCTTCACGTACTCTCCGGCCTGCTCGTACCGGTAGCCGAAGTACTCCTCGCCCGGCCACAGCCCCATCTGCGTGTATTCGCCGGGCGCCCAACCGGTCACGATGTTCACACCGAACCGTCCCGGGGCGATCGAGTCGATGGTGCTCGTCATCCGCGCGACGATTGCCGGCGGCAGGGTGAGGATCGCGGTCGAGGCGAACAGTTTGATCCTGTCGGTGACCGCCGCGAGACCCGCCATGAGCGTGAAGGATTCGAGGTTGTGGTCCCAGAACTCGGTGTCACCACCGAACCCGCGGAGCTTGATCATCGACAGGGCGAAGTCGAGGCCGTGCTCCTCGGCCTTCTGCACGATGGTCTTGTTCAGCTCGAACGACGGCATGTACTGGGGCGCGCTCTTGGAGATGAGCCAGCCGTTGTTGCCGATGGGGATGAAGACGCCGATTTCCATGTCACTCCTACGCTGCGTTGTCGTGTGAAACCCCGCGCGCGCCGCGATGCCGCGCCTGGTCTCCGCCGATGGATTGCGGTCCAGTGGTGGCCTCGATGCCGCCCTCCGGCCGTGTCGGCCGGGTCGCCCCGAACTGGATGCATTCGAATGTATGCAGGGGTTTTTGCGTGTCGATGATCCGACGGTTACGGAAGTGTTGCCGGGCTCGGAGACGTCGTTCACACCTGCTCGGCGCGCGGGCCGACGCTGCCGCGCCGGACCCATTCGACGCCGAACTGGCGGTGCACGGGGCCGCCCGCAGCGCCGTCGATGCGCGCCAGCAGCAACTCGGCTGCGGCGAGTGCCATGTCCTCGAGTGGCTGACGGACGGTGGCGAGGTCGAAGATCGACCAGCCCGCCAGGTCGAGATCGTTGTAGCCCACGACCGAAACATTTTCGGGCACAGAAAGTCCCAGCCGTTTGGCCGCGTCGAGCGTTCCGAATGCGACGTAGTCGGTGGCGCAGAACAGCGCCGTGGGCCGATCGGCACGGCCGAGCAACCGCAAGCCGCCGTCGAGGCCGGTCTTGGCGTCGACGTCGCCGCGGTACACCAGCTCCTCCTCGAGACCTACTCCGAGCCTTGCCAGTTCATCCCGGAACCCGGTCTCGCGGAGTTTGATGCTCGGGTTGTCGACCGGCCCGGAGATCAGTCCGACACGACGATGCCCCAGCTCCACGAGGTGCTGCGCGACGAGCCGGCCGCCACCGATGTTGTCGGAGGTGACGCGGTCGACGCGTCCCGCCTGCGCACCGTCGACGTCGCGGCTGAGGATGACCAGCGGCATCCGCCAGTCCAGCATCTGCGACACCACCGGCGAATCGAGACGGGCCGAGATGTAGACGACGCCGTCGACGAGTCCCCCGCGCAGCGCCTCGAGGTCCTTGTCCAGGGTGTCCGTCGAGCCCTCGCGGTCACTCAGCAGCAACACGCGATAGTCGTCGCGGGCGAACCGGTCCTGAAGTGTGTTGGCGAGAACCGGAAAAGACGGGTTCCGCAGGTCACCGGTCACCACCCCGATCGTCGACGACCGACGCGTGATGAGACTCCGCGCGGTGACGTGCGGGACGTACCCCATCTCCTTGGCCAGAGCCTGGATCTGGTCGCGGGTCTCCTTGATCACCCGCGGGTCGTCGCGCAACGCACGCGACACCGTCGACTGTGACACCCCGGCCCGGCGGGCGACGTCGTACCCCGTGACGGGTTTGTTGCGCACGAGGGAGATTCTAGGAGCCGACGACGATGTGGCCCGCGGCAGAACGCCTTAGGACACTCCGACCGCGTCACGCGCCCCGCCTCGACGCCGCAGCACGAACAGGACGCCCGTCGTGACCACCAGCGCCACGATCGTCGCGATGGAGACGCCCACGACGGCAGTCGTCTCGCCCTGCGCTGTGGCCAGGATGCCGAGGAACGCCCAGATCAGCGTCAATGGATAGGCGACCAGCACGGACCCGACCGCGGCGGTCACCGCGAGGCCGAACAGGGCGCACAGGATCAGGATCGTGAGCTGCCAGCCGAGGGACTGCGGGTCGGCGAGGTCGGCGCCGATGGCGGCCGCCCAGTTCTGGAAGACCGCGGCCGTCGCCCATGCTGCGTAGACGCCGACCAGGATGCGGGCGAGCACCCGCAGCCACCCCGGCGCCGCGTCGTCGGCGGGACGCGCCGCGATCCGTGCGGCGTCGAGCAACACCACCGTCATGACGGTCAGCACGATCGGGGTGACCCATGTCCATTCCGCGGCGGACACCAGAATCCAGATGGCCGCGCCGGCGAAGGCGATCTCGAGATCGATGAGAAGACGCCGCTGGTCGGCGGTTCCCGTCGATCCCTTCCACACCACGGCGAGCGCGAAGACGAGCGACAGCAGGTAGATCAGGCTCCAGATGGAGAACGTCCACCCGGCCGGCGTGATCAGCAGATCGGTCGTCGACTCATTGGGCGATGCACCGATCCCGGAGAACGGCACAACCGGCGCCACCACCTGCGCCACTGCGAGAATCACGGCGAGCCAGGTGATCGGACCGGAGACGCGTGCGACGGGTGCCATGACTCCCACCGTAGGCACACGCTCGACACGGACCGGAGAAAACCGCCTGACCTGCGATGTCACCGACGGTCGACGACGGTCAGGAGGTCGTGTCCGCCGTCTCGCGATCCGCGGGACGGGCCACTGCCGGCATGGCCGTCGACCGCGCACGACGGAGCACCAACGCGATCGCGATCGCCGACATGACCGCGTAGACCACACCTATCACCACGGCCCCGCCGATGGTTCCGGCCAGCTGTCCGGCGATGCCGTCGAGAACCACCATCACCCCCGCCCCGCTGTAGGCGAAGGCCGAGAACGTGGCCGCCACGCGTCCCTGCTGGATGGGCGTGAGCCCGACGGTGATGTACGCCAACGCGACCCGGTACCCGCCGGCCTGGCCGATGCCGCCGATGACGGTCCCCAGCAGCATCACCTCGAGAAGGCCCCCGCGAGACCGGCGATGGCGATCGACCAGCCGACCGCCAGCAGGATCGCCACGGACGGCAGTGAGGTGATCACGCGGAGCCCCACGCCGGCGAAGTTCGCGAGCATCGAGACGATCAAGCATGCGCCGCCCACGCACTGCGCGACGAGCAACGAGTCGCTGATGCCCGTCGCGAGAATCGCATTCGGCATGGCACCCACCGCGAGCGCGCCGATGGCCCATGCGAGACCGCCGACGAGGAACGCGCCGGGATCACGGGATCGGGACTCCTCGACCACCACGTCGAGATCACCGGTGTGGGCCGAGGGCACGTCCGCGATCTCCTGTCCGACGGTGGGCACCGGATCTCTGCCCAGCGCGAGGAGATCCGGAGCCGCCCGGAGTCCGGCGAACAGGAAACCGAGGCAGATCGTCATCACGACCGCGTGGATCGCGTAGACGGTCACCAGCTGCCAGGGCAGGTACACCGCGATGAGGATCGCGGCGATGAGACCGGTACCGGCACCGATGAGGGACCCGGTCGCCATGAACGCGCGGCCCTTCTCGCCTTTCGCGGCCACCATCATCGCCGCCGCCGCACCGGTACTCAGGGCGACCGACGCACCGGTCATCAGACGCCCGGGGAACAGTACGAGTGGATACCAGGCGCCGACGATCTCCACGAGGTCGCCGACGATCGCCGTGCTGAACGCGATGGGCAGCACCTTGCGCGTGTGACGGATGAGCGGGCCGCGGGCGGAGATCAGCAGGATGACGATGAGGGCGACGAAGTAGGTCGCGAACAGTACCGCCGCCGCGGCCGGCCCGAATCCATGGCGATCCATGTATCCGGGCAGCAGCGGCGTCATCGCGTTGGACCCGCAGATCGCGAGGATGAAGCCCACACCCGATGCCCCTGCGAGCAAACGGGTTCCGGCGCCTCCTGTGCCCGCCGCGACCTTCACTGTCATGTGTCCTGCCTCCTCATGCCACCGGTGGCCGTGGAGGCGCCGGACGGCACCGCGGCATCACCGTGCAGGAGTACTCAATCCGAGAGCTGTAACCGATCGGCAACCTGACCGTGGCGCGCGTATTGCGCACCTCGGTCATCGAACGTCGACACGCTGACCTGCCCGGATGCCGATCGCCTCGCGAACCACGCCGGATGTCACTGTCGATCCCGGTTGCCCCGATCGACTTGTGAGCCACGCGAACGACTAATCTGGCTGGCCCCACAGGATCGAGAGGAGTTCGAGTGAGCGGCAGCGTTCTCGCACTGGTTCACGGCGTGCGGCCGGAGTGGCGCGAAGCGGTACTCGGTTCGTTGCTCCCCGCCTTCACCGGCCGCGGATTCGACGTCGTCATCCGTGACGTCGAATACGGATCTCTCCCCGACGCAAACGGATTCGACGCCGCCTGTGTCACCGGGTCCCCGGACTCGGCCTTCGACACCTCGTTGCCGTGGGTCGAATCCGAGCTGCGGTACCTGTCCGACACGATCGCCCAGCAGGTCCCGATCTTCGGTGTCTGCTTCGGCGCCCAGATCCTCGCGTGTGCCCTCGGCGGTGCGGTGGCACCGAGCACGCGTCCCGAGCACGGCTTCGTCACTGTCAGAACCACCCGGCCCGATCTGGTCGAGGCGGGCCCGTGGATGGAGTTCCACCACGACACCATCACGGTGTCCGACGTCGCCGAGGTGATCGCGGTCAACGACGCGGGCGTCCAAGCCTACGTCTCCGGACCGCATCTGGGCGTGCAGTTCCATCCGGAGATCACGCCGGACTGTTTCACCGGGTGGCGCAAGGGATTCACGAGCGTCCGGTCGGGCAGCGACGACGGCAGGGTCGACACCCGGGCCCTCGCCGTCGAGATCGATTCTGCCGCAGCCGAGGCCGCGGCCCGCTGCGACCGACTCGTCGAACGATTCCTCGAGCACGCCGGGATCGGCATCACTGCTGCCTGAGATGCGAGGAGCGTTGGCGACGAGCCACGAAGGCCCGGCGGCCTCAGACTCTCGAATCAGCCCGTCGGCTGAAGTCCCACGTACTTGTCGGCGACGCCCGGGGCGTCGAGCTCCCAGTCGGTGAACTCGTACAGGTCGGTCGCCACCTCGGTGATGACGTCGCGTAGTTCGAGCTGCTCGAGCCAGCGTTCGGGGATGACGCCGGCACCGTCACGCGCGCCGAGCAGGTTGCCGGTGATCGCTCCGGTCGAGTCCGAATCACCATCGTGGTTCACCGCGAGCACGACGCCCTGCTCGAAGTCGCCTGCGACGAGTGCACAGTAGATCGAGATCGCGAGCGCTTCCTCGGCCACCCAACCCTCGCCGAGTCGGCAGATCGCTTCTTCCGGCGCGACGTCTTCGCCGGCGAGTCGTTCGGCGAGTTCGACGGCGGTCAAGATTTCCTCGTGCTGCGGCTTGGTGTGCAGAATGGCCTTCGCCGCGCTCAGCGCCTCGTCGAGCGTGGCGCCTTCGACGAGCTCACGAACCATCAGCGCGACGACACCGCCGGTCAGCGACCCCGACGGGTGGCCGTGGGTCAACGCGGCGATCGCGGTTCCGAGATCGAAGGTTCCCATCGCCGACCACTCGGCGCGCGCGGCGAACAACCCGACCGGCGCAGCGCGCATGACCCCGCCGCAGCCCTTGCTGTCATTGGCCGCCGGTGAGCCCGGCCGCGTCGTGGAACGCAGGGCACTCAGGCAGGTGTTTCCCGGAGCGCGCTGGCTGTGGAGTTCTCGCTGTCCCGTCAGCCAGCTGGTGCGCTCCCCCATCGGCAGCACACCGTGCCGGGGATGTTCGCCCTGCGTGATGAACCATCGGAGGTAGGCGCGCGCAGTTGCCGCCGCGAAACACGAGATTCCGCCGTCGCAATCCCGCAGCCACGCGCGCAGCAGTCCCTCGGCCGTGAAGAGGGTCATCTGGGTGTCGTCGGTGATGGTGCCGGAGCCGCCGTAGGCCGGCGCGTAGGAGGTGATGCCCGTCGGGCCGAACCGCTCGATGATCGCCGATCGCGACATGAACTCGACCGATCCCCCGAGTGCGTCACCGACCGCACCCCCCACGATGCAACCAACAAAACGTTCTTTCATCGGCGTCACCTGCGCTTTCCAGAATCTTCCAACCATGTTCACACGGGTCGGCGACGTTCGCAGGCCGGAGGTTCGATTGAGGCCTACGTCTCGTCGTGAAGTTGAGTGTGACCCCTTCGCCGGTCAGATCGGTCGGCGGAGCCGGCCCGCAGGTTTGTCAGACCCCCGGGGTAGAACTGAAGACACAGAAATCGATGACGCAGCAGTAGTCGACGACGGCCCCAACCAACCGCATCACCTCCATGAGAGGGACGGCTGCCGTCATGATCGACACCGACACCACGTCACTCGACGCACTCCTCGACCAACTCGTCGAGATCACCCCGCCCTCCGACGACCCCACACCGGCCGCACGACGTACGCACAGTTGAAGTCCTGGCGGCTGATCGGCAACGTCGCCGACCACCAGATCGCCACCCACGCAGCGACTCTCGACTCGCTGGGCGTTGCGGAGAAAGCCGGGTCGACCACCAAGAAACTGCTGATCGAGATGGGATTCCCGCCCGCAGCCGCCACCCGCACCACCGCGCACCAGTTCCGTTCCCACTCACCGTTGCAACGTGAGCGGGAACGGAATGGGTGAGCGGGACCCGGCGCTCCGCCGACGAGACGGCCACCCACCCCACTGCCGCGACTCGAACATACGTGCGATAATTCCTCCGTGGGCATGAAGTGGATTGGCGGGGACAACGGCCAACCACACCGGCCGGCGTTCGTGCGGGTCGGCCACAAGGCGGTGCTCATCGACCTGGGCGCCCTGTACCCGACAGCACCCCACTTCACCGGCGAGTACAACCCGGAAGGCCTGCAGATCCGCTCCGTCCACCTGGGCGTACTCACCGAATGGGGTCGCGACGAATGGGGTGCCTGGTACGGCAAGGTGACCTACACGATCACCGCGAAGGACCGGCAGGAGAAGGTGACGCACTGGGTGCCGTCCTGGGCCCTACGACCAGCCGGGGGCCCGCCGATCTCCCGACGCTGACGCACACCGATCACAACAGCCGTCACGGAGACATGGGTTGTTCGGTCATCGCCAGCAACTCCGCCCGCGCCAACTGCAGATCACCTTCGGTGAGGAAGGGACTCGACCGGGACATCGCCAGCCCTTCCGCGGCGTGCGCGATGACCAGCGCACGCGCCCTGGGCAATCCGTCCGCCTCCATCGCGGCACTCCAGCGCTCGGCGTCACGGACATAGAGTTCGTCCGCTCCGGTCGGGTGCCCCAGCGTTGCGCTGAGTCCAGACGGGTCGAGGACCTTGGCGAAGACGTCGCTGTCCCCGGTCAGGGCCCGGATGTAGCCGCGGAGGAGTTTTCCCGGCCGATTCTCCGACAGATCCACGTGTGCGTGGATCTCGGCCCAGAAACGCTCCATGCTGTGTTCGATGACGCCGCAGAGGAGCGCGTCGCGACTCGGAAAGTGATGCCGCAGACCGCTCTGCGTCACCCCTGCCGCCTTGGCGACATCGGTCAGACTGGCCTTGGACCCCCGTTCGGAGAACGTCCGCTCGGCTGCCTCCAGGATTGCCTGCCGAGTGCGTTCCTTGTCCCGCGTCGCCGTCGGCTCAGTGCGCTCCATGACTGTCCACCATGACACCTCGCGGAGACGGGATCACGCGCCACGCCACGATAGCCGAGACCGCCAGGATCGCGGCCGCGATGTACGAGGTGGTCTGCACGGCGGTGGCGAAGGCGTTCTGGGCCACCTCGACGACCACCGGATCGGTGACGTTCTGGACGGTGCCGGCCAGCGAGGCCTCGGCGGCGGCGGCATCGGACGGGTCGGTCCCGGACGGCAGGTCGAGGTGCGATCGATACATCGCGAGATGAATCGATCCGAGAACGGCAATACCCAGCGCGACTCCGAGCTCGTACGCGGTCTCGGCAATCGCCGAGGCGGCGCCGGCACGTTCCTTCGGCACCGCCGAGACCACCGCGTCGGTCGACAGCGTCATCGCCACGCCGATACCCAATCCGATCACCACGAGAGCGGGACCCAGACCCCAGTAGGACTGGAAGGTGGTCAGGCCGATACCGACCAGCCCGGCCGCCCCCAACGCCAGACCCACCCCGATCGCGCGTCCGGCTCCCAGCCGGCGGCCCAGCGCACCCACGAAGACGATGACGACCATCGACGCCAAGGTGGTGGGCAACTCCGCCATCCCGGCCCGCAGCGGCCCGTACTCCCGAACGAGCTGCAGATACTGGGAGAAGAAGTACAGCAGGCCGACGAAAGCGAAGATGGCCAGGGCGTTGGCGGCGACCGAACCGGCGAAGGCCGGCACGCGGAACAGTTTGACGTCGAGCAGCGGATGGGTCAGCCGAAGCTGACGCCGGACGAAGATCCAGCCGGCGACCAGACCGATTGCCGCGAAGGCCGGGATCGTCGCATCCCAGCCGCTCCCGACCCAGTGCTTGACCGCGTACACCAGCGGCACGATCGCGAGGATCGACAACAGCGAGGACCACAGGTCGATCGTGGTGGAGGCGTCGCCGCGGGACTCGGGAATCAGGATCGGCCCGGCGATCAGAACCAGCGCCATGATGGGCAGGTTGATCAGGAACACCGATCCCCACCAGAAGCTCTCCAACAGCACACCTCCGACGAGCGGGCCGACCGCTGCGCCGGCCATGGCGCCCGTCGACCAGATCGCGATCGCCGTCGTGCGTTGTCTCGCGTCGGCGAACATCGCGCGAACGATCGACAACGTCGAGGGCATCAGCGTCGCCCCGGCGATGCCGAGGAGCGCCCGGGCGGCGATCAGGGTTTCGGCGTTCGGCGCGAAGGCCGCGATCGCCGACGCGAAGCCGAACGCCGCAGCGCCGATGAGCAGAAGGCGTTTGCGCCCGATCCGATCGGCGACATTGCCCATCGTGATGAGAAGACCCGCCAGGACGAACGAATAGATGTCGCCGATCCACAGGAGCTCGGTCCCGCTGGGTTCGATGTCCGCGGTCAGGGACGGCACTGCGAGATACAGGACGGTGCCGTCCACGGCGAGCAGGGTCACGACGAGGACCAGCACAGCCAGGGCGGACCACTCACGGCGGCCGGCGCGAGCGGTGGGTTCGGAGATGTCGGCGATCACCCGAACGACAATAACCGCTCGATCGAGTTGTTACAACGCTCGGTCGAGTGGTGCAGCGAGTGTCACACCGCTTCGGCAGATCCACCTTGCTCGCCAGCCACCGGCCATCGACCTCGTCGCACCGCCCCGCGCGGTGGCGACCACCTCGGCGTGGGTGAGGCCCGAGGCACGGTCACCGAGCGCGACGCGATCACCGAGCCCGGATTCCACCATGTCCAGGAGAAGGCCGACACCCATGATTTCCCGCCAATCCACGTGAGGTCGAGGACATTCGTGTGCAGCATCGAGCCGCACACCGCCCATCGTAGATGATTGAGTGAAATCAGTTCACCGTTTTGGAATCAACGATCAGTTGAAAAGGTCGACCACGGACTCCGTCGCGAACCGCCCCCACAGCATCTTCTTGGCAGCTGTCTTCATATGTCGACGCCAGTGCGCCTCCGCCGCATTGGCATCGCGGGCCTCGATCAACGTGATGAGCTTGCGGAATGCCCGAATCGACTTCCTGAACTGGGCTGCCACCTCGACGGTGTCCGTCGACCGGGATACGACGCGCGACATATGGGTGGCGACGACGTCGGCGAGAACCTGGCCGATGAGCCCGATCGCCTGATTGCCCGCACGCTCCAGGATCAAGTCGTGGAAACGGAACGCCGTCCGCGACCACTGGTCCAGATCGGCGGACTCCGCCCCCGCGTCGACCAGTTCGGCCAACTCGTCGATCACCGCGACGAGCTCCTTGACATCCTCGGCCGAACGCCGCGTTGCCAGCATCCGCACCGCGGCGGGCTCGATGATCATGCGAGCCTCGTATAGGTCGGCCAGGGTCGTGTGCTGGATCTGCAGCAGGAGCCCGATGTGCCTGGCGGCGACGGACACGTCGGGCGAGACCACCTGTACCCCACCCCGCGAACCGCGCCGAACGACGATGAGCGACTCGTTCTCCAGGATGCGGAACGCCTCCCGAAGCGTGGGCCTCGAGACGTCGAATCGCTTACCCAACACGGTTTCCGGCGGAAGAGTGTCACCGGGCTTCAGAATGCCGCGCACGATCTGTCCACGAAGTTGCTGTGCGATCAGCTCCGCGGTCTTCGGCACCTGAATTCGCTGGGACAGGCCGTTCTCGTCGAACAAGTTGCTGGTCAATTCCTACACCTTCCGAATGCCCAGGCAGCGAGCCGACCAAGCGTAGCACCAGGCCAACCCCCGACACCGTTTTCGCGAAACGACCCGAGTGGGACACACACCCATATACGGTTCAATCATATAACTCATATAGCTCAACGGTCGGCACGAGGGAGGTACCGGCATCATGTCGGATGTATCAGGTCAGAGCACACGTACCGGTCAGCTCTTCATCAACGGCAAGTGGGTCGACGGCCGGGGCGACGAGACGATCACCGTGATCAATCCCGCGACCGAGGCGGTGATCGGCACCGTGCCGCAGGCGACCGTCGCCGATGTCGAGGACGCGGTGAGCGCCGCACGCAGCGCCTTCGACGAGGGACCGTGGCCGCAGATGTCGGTGCGCGAGCGTGCCGCGGTGTTGCGGCGGATGGCCGAAGGGTTCGCCGACCGGCGCGCCGAACTGGTCGACCTCTCCATCGCCGAGGCCGGATCGACCCGACCGCTGGCGGAGTTCCTACAGGTCGGCACCCCGATCGATCACTTCTTCGACCTCGTCGACCGGATTCTGCCCGCCTTCGAGTTCGAGACCGCGCTCCCGCCGGTCATCGGCAACGGCATCGGTCAGGGCGTGGTGGTCCGCGAGCCGTTCGGTGTCGCCGCCCTGATCACACCCTTCAACTTCCCGCTTTCCCCAACGTCTGCAAGGTCGCGCCGGCACTGGCGGCCGGGTGCACGGTGGTACTCAAGTGCCCGCCTTACCTCCCGTTCGAGGCCCTCGTGGTCGGCGAGATCGCCGACGCCGCGGGCCTGCCGCCGGGCGTGCTGAACATCATCACCGGCGACGTCGAGGCCGGCGAGGCGCTGACCACCCACCCCGGCGTAGACATCATCAGCTTCACCGGCAGCGACACGGTCGGCACGAAAGTGTATGGGCAGGGCGCACAGTCGCTGAAGAAGGTGGTCCTCGAACTCGGCGGCAAATCGGCGGACATCCTCCTCGAGGACACCGATCTTCGTGGGCGTGGACAATCGCATGAAGATCGCCCAGAGCGAGATCTTCGGCCCCGTCGGTGTGATCATCCCCTTCACCGACGATGCCGAGGCCGTCCAGATCGCCAACGACAGTCCGTACGGACTCTCCGGTGGCGTCTGGTCGGCCGACCCCGTACGCGCACATGGCATTGCGCGAAAGCTCCGCACCGGGATGGTCGTCGTCAACGGAGGCGGCGGCGGATTGATGCCCGACGGACCGTTCGGCGGGTACAAGCAGAGCGGCATAGGACGCGAGTTCGGCGCGCACGGCCTGTCCGAGTACCTGCAGCACAAGACGATCCAGTGGGCGGCGGCCCGATGAGGCTCGTCGTCGATCAGGACAAGTGCGGCGGTCACGGTCGCTGCATCGCCGTCGCGCCCGACCTCTTCGATCTCGACGACGACGGGGTGAGCTTTCCGCTCATCGAAGACATCGGGATCGACCGGGAGGCCGCCGCCAAAGAGGCGATCGCCAACTGTCCGCAGAGCGCGATCAGAATCGAATGAGACCGGTAACCGGTCGTCGGGAGGACTGAGAGTTCCAATGTCAAGTTCATTTGGGTCGAGTTCACTTGGGGAGAAACCCGATTCGGGGTCGATCGGGCAGACCTCACCGGATGACACCGGGACGGTCACCGTGGCCAGGGAGTCGCCGCCGATCGTCTGGCTCGCCCGCCTGGGAGCGGTGTTCGTCGCCATTCAGGCCTACGTCTACATCCGCTGGATCTTCTCCGACTCGTTCTCCCCGATCCCGACCGGCCCCGACGAGGTGCCGACTCACACCCTGGTCATCATCCGGGCGTCGGAGGTCATCTGCATCGTCGGCGTGATCGCGTCGATCATCTGGCTGGTGCATCGCACCCGCAAGGACGGGAAGTTCCCCACCCTGGGCGTCTTCATGATGGGCTGGCTGCTCACCTGCTGGCAGGACGTGGGCGTCAACGCCGTGGTGCCGGTGTTCTCGTACAACTCGGCGTTCCTCAACATGGGCACCTGGGGTGAGTTCGTACCGGGGTGGGTGGCCAAGGGCCCCGAGACCCCGGCACCGATCCTGTACGAGCTCGCCGACTACATGCTGTTTCTCCCGCTGGCCGTCGTCGGCATCGACAAGCTGGTGAAGTCTGCCCGGGCGCGATGGCCGCGGCTCAACAAGGCCGGCATCATCGTGGCCCTGTTGCTGATCTTCCTCATCCTCGACACCGCCTCCGAGCAGTTCCTGCAGCGCCAAGGACTGTGGTCGTACCTGCGGGTCAACGACACCTGGTCGATCTTCACCGGCACCCTCAACCAGTTCCCGCTGTATGAGGGCGTCTTCTTCGGCTCCGTCGTGATGGTGGCCTCGATGTGCTTCTACCTCTTCCGCCGCAACGGCGACCAGCTGATCACCGACGCCGGTATCGAGCGGCTCAAGATCACCCGCGGCGTGGCGGTCGTGCGCATCCTGGCGTTCTCGGCGGTGATGAACGTGATCCTCGCGGTGTTCTTCCTCGGCTTCAACCTGGTGAACATGCACGCCGACGTCGCGCCGACCGACGTGCCGAGCTACCTGCACCAGAACATGTGCGGTCTCGCCGAGAACCCGCCCTGCCCGCACCTGAAGTAGCCGACACGACACCGCCAGGTCGGGTCAGGGCTGGTTGCCCAGCGTCACCGGCCGGTCCGGGTCCGATGACCACTGCGAGAACGAGCCGGGGAACAGCGTCGCGCCGACACCGACGATCGCGAGTGCCGCGATCTCGTGCGCCGCGTTGATGCCGGAACCGCAGTAGACGATCACCTCGCGACCGTCCCCGGGGATGATGCCGAGATCGGTGAAGCGTCGGCGCAGGTCGTCCGCGGACCGGAACCGGCCGGTCTCGTCGACGTTGTCCACGGTCGGTGCGCTGCGAGCGCCCGGGATGTGCCCGGCGCGGGGATCGACCGGTTCGACGTCACCGCGGTACCGCTCGCCGGCGCGCGCGTCGAGCAGGGTCGCGGTGCCGGCCGCGACGTCGTCGATCGTGGCGACCGGGAGGTTCCCGCCGGTCAGCGTGACCGTTCCGGCACGCGGGCGCCCACCGTCACCGGTCGTCGTGCGCAGGCCCTCGGCTTGCCAGGCGGCGAGACCGCCGTCGAGCAGGCGTACGTCGGCGATGCCCGCCCAGCGCAGCAACCACCATGCACGGGCCGCGGCCAGGTTGCCCGAGTCGTCGTAGACCACGACCGGGACGCCGTCGGTGATCCCCCAGCTCCGCGCGGCGGCCTGGAGGTCCTCGATCGAGGGGATCGGATGCCGACCGCCGACGGCCCCGGACGGGGGCGCGGCGAGCTCGGAGTCGAGGTCGGCGTACACCGCGCCGGGGATGTGGCCTTCCCGGTAGGCCTCGCGACCGTCGAAGTCGCCGAGCTGCCAGCGCACGTCGAGCACCACGGGCGGCGTCCCGAGCAACATCTCGGCCAGGTCGAGCGGGTTGATCAGTACATCGCTCATGTCGGTCAGCCTATCGACGCTCGCTCCACACCCCGGCGAAGGCCTGTCGGCAGCGATGCGAGAATGGGGCGGTCCGGCACCTGCGGGACAATCTCCGCGATTCACAGGGGGCCTTTCGTGGCGCTGTTCCTGGCCGTGCTGGTTCCGGCGGTCTTCTTCGGTCTGATCACGTTCTGGCTGCACCGCCGGATCGTCCGCGCAACCGACCTCCCCCGCCCGTGGTCGGGCGTCGCCGATGTCGCGCTCACGGTCATGTGGGCCTTGGCGGTCGTAGGGTTCGCCAGCGGCCGGTCGCTGGACCCGTCGTGGGCGCGACCGATCGGCACCGTCGGCCTGATCTGGATCGGCGCGGTCTTCTACCTGTTCCTCGGGCTAGCTATCGTCGGGCTGATCTCGTTCGGCGCGAACATGATTCGGCGGATTCGACGCCGCCGGACCGGGACCGACGAGACAATCGACGCGGCCGAACGCCGACTGCGTCGTCTGCGGATCGCAACTGCCGCCGTGGTCGTCGTGGCGCTCGGAGTCACCGGTTACGGCGTGTTCGAGGCCTCCCGTCCGCAGGTGATCGAGGTCAGCGCGGCGTTCGACAACCTGCCCGCACAGTTCGACGGACTCCGTATCGCCGTGGTCTCCGACCTCCACCTCGGGCCCGCGCGCGACGCCTCGTTCACCCGGCGCATCGTCGACGAGGTCAACGCGCAGAACCCGGATCTGGTGCTCCTCGTCGGAGACCTCACCGACGGCAAGATCCCCTACGTCCGCGACACCCTGGAACCGCTCACCGATCTCCGCGCACCCCTCGGGATGTTCGGCGTCAGCGGTAATCACGAGTACTACTCCGACGACGGCGGCCGCTGGCTCGACGCCTGGGAGTTCTACGACGTACGGACCCTGCGGAACTCGCGGATCCCGCTGACGGTAGACGGCGCCACCATCCAGCTCGCCGGCATCCACGACGCCACGGCACCCGAACCCTACGAGCCGGATCTTCCCTCCGCCCTGGCGGGCTCGCCACCCGACGACTTCGTCCTCCTGCTGGCACATCAGCCCAAACAGGCCGTCGAGGCCTCCGAGCTGGGCGTCGATCTCCAGTTCTCGGGCCACACCCATGGCGGGCAGATGTGGCCGATCCGGTATCTCGTTCCGCTGCAACAGCCGTCGGTGACCGGTCTCGACCGGGTCGGGAACACCGTCCTGTACACGACGCGCGGCGCCGGTGCGTGGGGTCCGCCCGTGAGGGTTCTCGCGCCGCCAGAGATCACGATGTTCACGGTACGTACAGAACCGTGACGTTCCACGTAGGCTCCGCACGATGACGGAGTTCACGATGGACATCGAGGGACGATCGATCTCGGCGCGGGACGTCGGCGAGGCCACCGGACCTGTCGTCGTACACTTCCACGGGACTCCGGGCTCCCGTCTCGAGGCCGCTTTCGGCGATCAGATCGCCCAGCGACACGGCGTCCGGGTGGTGAGTTTCGACCGCCCCGGATACGGCGCGTCGGACCCCGCACCAATCGGCCTCACGCCAGTGGCACGCGACGTCGAGGCCCTGGCCGACCGCCTCGGACTCGACCGCTTTGCCGTCTTCGGGTGGTCGGGTGGCGGGCCCTTCGCGCTTGCCGCAGCAGCGCTGATGCCCGACCGCGTGACCGGCGTCGGTGTGTCCGGTGGCCCCGGACCCGCGCTCGACGTACCCGGGGCTCGAGAGCTCCTGACCGACAACGACCGCCGAGCCCTCGCGCATCTGCCGGCAGACCCCGGACGGGCGGCCGAGACCTTCCTCGAGGGCAACCGGGACATGCTCGCCGCGATGATGTCGGTTAGGAACGACCCCGCCGCGCCCTGGATCGACTGGATGTGGGGTACAAGCGACGCCGCGGTCATCGAGGATCTGTCGGTACGGCGGATGCTCTTCGAGTCGTTTTCCGAAGCGCTGCATCGAGGGCCCGACGCCATCGCTTGGGACAACGTCGCCTTCGTCGGCCCGTGGGATTTTCGGGTCGCCGACGTCTCTGCGCCCGTTCACCTCTGGTACGGCGCCGACGACGCGATGACGACCCTGTCCAACGGCGAGTGGCTGGCGCGCCACCTACCCGACGCTGATCTCACAGTCTTCCCCGGTGAAGGCCACCTGCTGCCGTTGCGACATTGGGACGCAATGCTTTCGGTGTTGATCGACGGCGAGGACCGCAACCTGGCGTGAGCTCGCCACCCTTGAACGCGACGTGCCCCGCCGACGCGTAAGGCCGGCGGGGCAGGTCGTGTGTGCGTCAGGCCTTGATGTCCGACGGATGTGTCGCGAGCGGCGTCACCTTGATGTCCATGTACGGGAACAACGGGAGACCCGACAGGAGCGTGTGCAGCTCGTCGTTGGACTCGACGTCGAAGATCGAGTAGTTCGAGTATTCGCCGACGATGCGCCAGATGTGCGGCCACTTGCCGGAACGCTGCAGATCCTGTGAGTACGCCTTCTCCCGGGCGACGGTCTCGGCCCGGACATCCGGGTCGAGGTCGTCGGGGATGTTGACGTCCATCCGAACGTGGAACAGCATCACTTCACCGGATCGAGCACGAAGTCGTAGGCC